>NZ_JADKMA010000163.1 GCF_017676365.1 Streptomyces oryzae | reverse complement strand
CCTGACGAACGCCCCCCACGCCGCCGCCCCGAAATACACGGTCCCGCGAGCCGGATCCTTGCTGTCCCGGACCGCCCGCCCGCCGGTGGAGGTGTGGGCGACCTCGACACATTCGTGGTTCGGATCGGAACCTGAGTAGCTCGACTTGTAGAACGGGGTGGTGATCAGCTCGCCACTCACTCGGTCTCCTCGGTAATGGCGTTCAGCGCGTTCGCGATGAATCTCCGGCTGTCGGCCGGAGTCAGCGCCACCGAGCGTAGCTGGTCGAACGAATGTGCGTAGGCGGCGATTTCGGTCTCGTCTTCTGTGATGGCCACGTTGTGATGCGTCTCTTGCCCTACAGCAGAGGGCGACCACTCACCGTCGAAGGAGAGCATGACGAAGGTGGGTGCAGAGCGCGCAGCGGCCCATTCCCTGGTCGGCAACACTTGGAAGGTGACGTTCGGGCGAGTAATGGCTTCGAGCAGGTCCGAGAGCTGGTTCTTGTGGACTTCGCGCGAGGGCATGGGATCGGTCAGGGCGGGCGCCCAGATGACTGCGCTATAGCGTGCCCCGGACTCTTCAAACTTGCGGCGGCGCTGCTGCCGCATTTTGACGACTTGCTCGACAACGTCGGGGTCCGTCACGGATGGATTGCCCTCGACCAACGTCCGTGTGTACTCGGCCGTTTGCAGCAGCCCGGGGATCAGGACGGTCTGCCACGTGCGAATGAACGTCGCGTCTTGCTCCAGCGCGATGTAGTCGCTCAGCTCTGGCGAGACCCGGTAGTCGAGCCACCAACCTCGTTTGTTGGCGTTTCGCGCCAACTGCTCAAGGTGCCGGAAGATTTCCGGGTCCTCGACCCCGTACAGCTCCAGTAACAGACGTACGTCCCCCGGGCGCGCGGCTACCTGGCCGGACTCCACGCGGCTGATCTTCGCTGTCGACCCCGCGATGTAGTCGGCTGCCTGCTGTTGATCCAGTCTTGCTGCCTCGCGGAGGCGGCGGAGTGTTGCCCCGAGGCGTCGGCTGCGCATCGTGGGGCGCCCACCTGCGGGCATGGCCATTCCCTTCCCTGCATGTGCAGTTGTGCCGAACGCACCGTACACGTCCGGGAGTTCGGTCGCAGCTGAATGCAAGTTACTCATATGCAAGCTTGCACAACCCGAGATGCGGGCATAGCGTGAGTCACCTCACTCCTCGCGCCAGAACGGGTACGGAGAGTGAGACCCACTCTGCTCATCCGCCCACCGGGGAGGCCCCATGCCCGGGCGTACGAACACCGCAAGGTTCCGCATCAGCAGAGCCTCCGTCCCCAAAGCACGGGATCACGTGCGGCTGGTGCTCATAGGGTGGAAGCTCGGACACCTCGGCGAGGACGCGGCGCTCATCACAAGCGAGTTGGCGACCAACGCGGTCACCCACACGGCACGGGGAATCGGCGACTACTTCGAACTCGTCCTCCGCAGCCGGGACGGCATCCTCGTACTGGAGATCTCCGACTCGTACCAGTGGGAGATGCCGGAACTCCGCAAGCCGGACCCGGAAGAGACATCGGGCCGCGGATTACTCCTGGTGGACGCCCTCTCCCAAGCATGGGGCGTACGCCCCCGCACGGGGGCGGGTAAAACAGTGTGGGTGCACCTTGCCGCGCACCGCGGCTAGCGCAGCCGCCGAGTACGTTGGGCGCCATGCGGATCACGAAGTACACCCACGCGTGTGTGCGGCTGGAGCACGAGGGCCGCGTGCTGGTCATCGACCCCGGGATCTGGAGCGAGCCCTCCGCACTGACCGGCGCGGACGCGGTGCTGGTGACTCATGAGCACGCCGATCACGCCGATGCCCTCCGGCTGGCCGGGCTCGGCGGCGTACAGGTCCACGCGCCGGCTGCGGCAGACCTCCCAGGGGTGAGGACGACCGCGGTGGCGCCCGGCGTGGAGTTCACCGCGGCGGGCTTCCGCGTACGGCCGGTCGGCGGCCGGCACGCGATGGTCCACGACGGGCGGCCGGACTGCGCGAATCTCGGCTATCTCGTCGACGAGACGGTCTACCACCCCGGCGACTCACTCCATGTGCCCGAGCAGCCGGTGGAGACGCTGCTGGTTCCGGTGCACGGTTCGTGGGTGAAGACGACGGAGGTCATCGACTTCGTCAGGGCGGTGCGGCCCCAGCGGTCCTTCGCGATCCATGAAGCGCAGCTCAACGAGCGCGGTCTGAGCAGTGTCAACGGCTGGCTGACGCGGGAGACGGACAGCGGTTACCGCTACCTGCGCCCCGGGGAATCGGCCTGAGGGAAGGCCCTCAACGGGCGAGTCCGGCGCCTGCGAGGACGTCCGGGTACTCGGGCACGCTCTAGCGGAGGCGGGCCAGCAAGTGGGCGTCGAGGAAGCCCCGTTCGGAGGCCGGGTCGTGGAGCAGCCGGGCGAACGGGACGAGCCCGGCGCCGGTCAGCAACTCGGCGAACTGCTCCGCCGGCCAGCTGTAGGCAGGAGCCACCTTGTGGTCGAAGCGGACCGGCTCCGGACCGTCGGTCGCGAAGAACGAGACCAGGAGCAGACCCCCTGGTGCCAGGACCCGCACCTGCTCGGCGAGCAGCGCGGGCAACTCCGCAGGCGGGGTGTGGATCATCGAGTAGTGGGCCAGTACGCCGCCGAGCGTGCCGTCCTCGACCGGCAGGGCCTCCATCCGCGCCTCGTCGAACCGCAGCGCCGGATGGGCCCGCCGGGCGTGGTCGACCATGGCCGGGGAGAGGTCGAGCCCGAAGGCGTCCAGCCCCAGGCCGTGCAGCATGGCCGTCAGATGTCCGGGCCCGCACCCGACGTCGGCCGCCCGCAGGTTCCCTGTTCCGCGCACCAGTTCGGCGAAGGTGCCGATCATGTTCCGCGAGAACGGCTGCGTCTCCAGCTTGCCCGCGAACATCGACGCATACAGCTCGACGACCCCGTCATAGGCCGCCCTGGTCTCGTCCTGGTGCCCCATCACGGAGAAGGAAGCTAACAGCAGCGCATGTTCGCGGCTTCTCCGACCCCGCCCGCGCCACAAACAGCGCCGCCGGCAATCAGCGCCGTCAGCTGTCCGCCCGCGCCGTACGGACCGTCTCCACCGCCTCGCGGACATCCTGGTCCGGGTCGCCGGTGAGCCCGTCCAGCAGTTCGGCCACTCCCGGGGTGGACCAGCGGCAGACGGCCCACACGAAGTCCTCGCGTACCCCTGGGTCGGGGTGCGCGGCGAGCGGGGCCAGTTGGGCGAGGGGGCCGCGGCGGCGCTTGCCGAACCAGTGCAGGATCTCCCGGAGTTCGGCCGGGTCTCCGGGCGTACCGGCTGCGGCGACCCGCGCGAGCAGCACCCTGGCGGGCGGCGGTGGACCGTCCAGCGGATGCGGCAACCGCTCGCGCAGCCGCCGCGATCCGTACTCGCCGCGTACCCGGCAACCGTCGCAGGTGCAGGGCCGTACGCCGTGCGCGTCCGGCCAGTAGCGCCAGCCCGCCACCTGCGGAGCGGTGCGGATCCGGTGCACCTCGCGCGGCCGGACGGCGCGAGGGACGAACACCTCCCAGCCGCGCGGGTCCTCCAGCGCGGCGATGCGCCGTACCGCCTCGGCCGCGGGGACGGTGGCGTGTTCGCGCGCGTACCGCCCCACGTGCACCTGCTGGTCGTCGGGCAGCCGCACATGGACGGCCACCAGCCCGCCCCTGTTGCCGAACCGGGCCAGTTCGCGCAGCCATTGGTGGGTGAGGGTGTAGGAGGGAAGTACCGGAAAGCAGTACACCCCGCGTGCACCGTCGTGGCCGCGACCGGCCGCGCGGATTCCGGACCGCCGGATACGCGGCGCGTTCGCCGCCGACGTCAAGTGCACGAACATGGCCATGGCAGGAATGCTAGGCGGCCGGTTCCCAGCCCCTGCCAGGCGGCCGGTTCCCAAGCCCCCTCTCACCCCACCGATCACCCCACCGAGCGAGGCATCCGCAGCCCGACCGCCACCAGACCCAGCAGCCCGCAACCCTGTACCGCCAGCACCGCACCCAGCGCTTCCCGCATGCCGAAGTGCGGGATCAGGGCGAGGAAGAGGGAGCCCAGCGTGGCGACGCCCAGTGCGAGCCCTGACTGCTGGGCCGTGGCGGCGAGGCCGCTGCCCGCACCGGCGCGGGCGGCGGGGACGCCCGACAGCAGGACGCGGAAATACGTGGGCAGTTGCAGCCCCTGCCCTGCGCCGCACAGCGCCAGCCCCGGCGCCAGTGCGACCGGCGGCAGACCGGGCCACCCGGCGAAGACGGCCACCAGCAGCGCCCCCAGCCCCGCGCCCTGCGCCACAGCGCTGAGCGCCAGCACGCGCCCCGCGCCGAGCCGTTCGGTCAGCCAGGGTGCCATTACGGAAGCGCTGAACTGCGCGAGCCCCATCGGCACCAGGGTGAGGCCCGCTTTGAGAGCCCCATAGTGCAGCCCCTGCTGCAACAGCAGCGCACTCTCGAACATGAAGCTGCTGAAGCCCAGAAAGATCGGCGCACCAGCGAGCAGTCCGCGTCGTACGCCGGACTCGCGTAGCAGCGAGGGCGGCAGCAGTGGACTGCGGCCCTCCCGCTCCTCCCTGCGTTCGACGGCGAAGAAGCAGGACGCCAGCACCACCGCGACGCCCAGCAGCGCCACCGACCACCACGGCCACCCCGCCGCGCGCCCCTCCGTCAGCGGGAGCAGCAGTGCGACAAGTCCGCACGCCAGCAGTACGGTTCCGGCGATGTCGCCCCGCGCGGGCGCTTCCGAGCGGCTGTCCGGCACCGTACGGGCGCCCAGCGCCAGCGCGAGCAGCACCACGGGAACGTTGATCAGGAAGATCGCCCGCCAGCCGGTGCCCGCCAGATCGGCGGCGACCAGTACGCCGCCCAGCACCTGGCCGGTGACGATGGATATCCCGCCGACCGAGCCGAACAGGCTGATGGCGCGGGCCCGCACCCGGCCCTCGCTGGTGGCGTGGATGGTGGCGAGCACTTGCGGGAACATCATCGCGGAGGCCGCCCCCTGCGCCAGCCGCGCGGAGATCAGCCACCACACGCCGGGCGCGAAACCGCAGGCGAGGGAGGTGACACCGAAGGCGAGGACGCCCCAGAGGAAGAGCCGCCGCCGTCCGAAGGTATCGCCCAGGCGTCCGCCGAGGACGAGCAGCGACGCGTAGGCGACGGCGTAACTGGCGACGACCATCTCCAGCGCTGCCGGAGAGGCGTCCAGGTCGGCCTCGATGCTCGGGAACGCGACGTTGACGACAAAGAAATCGATCATGGGCAGCGCCGCGCCCAGCAGCAGTGTGAACAGGCCGAGGGGGCGGAGTACGGCAGGGAGCCGGGGCGCGCTCGCCCCGCCTGCCGGAGGTGCAGCCCGCCGGTCGCCGGGCCCGGGCCGCGCGGTCGTGGTGGTGGCGTCGTGACTCATGGCAACGAGCCTCTGCCACTCGCCAGCCAGGTACCAGACGGTCCTCATCCTGGTACAAGGACTACCTGGCAACAGGATGCGGCGTGCCGCATCCTGGTTCCATGAGCGTCAGCACCGACCCTCTCGCCTCGGAGGCCCCCGCGCCCGCCCCCGCCGACAGCGTGCGCCGCGAAGAGCTCGCGGCCTTCCTGCGCAGCAGGCGGGAGCGGATCACCCCGGAACAGGTGGGGCTGCCCAGAGGCCCGCGCCGCCGTACTCCGGGGCTGCGCCGCGAGGAGGTGGCGCATCTCTCGACGGTCGGCGTGACCTGGTACACATGGCTGGAGCAGGCCCGGGACATCCAGGTCTCGGCGCAGGTGCTGGACTCCCTCTCCCGGGCGCTGATGCTCGACTCCAGCGAGCGCGCTCATCTGTTCGCGCTCGCCGGCACCGCCGATCCGACGCCCGCGAACGAGACGACGGTGCTGCCGCCCGGCATCCGGCAACTGCTCACCCAGCTCGAACCGTTCCCGGCCTGTGTGCAGAACGCGCGCTACGACATCGTGGCCTACAACCGCACCTACGGCCGGCTGCTCGGCGATCTGGACGCGCATCCGCCCGAGGACCGCAACTGCATGTGGCTCGCCTTCACCGATCCCGACTGGGCCGCGGCCATGCCGGACCGGCAGGAGACGATCCGGCTGATGGCGGCCCGCTTCCGCTCCCGGATGGCCGAGCATCTGGCCGAGCCCGCGTGGAAGGCCCTGCTGAAGCGGATGGAGCGGTCCTCGCCTGAGTTCCGCGAGCTGTGGGAGCGGCACGAGGTGGCCCGCGCGGTCGACCAGACCAAGCGCTTCCGCAACCGGCACGTGGGAATGGTGTCCTTCAACTACCACGGCCTGTGGCTCGGCCCGGCCGAGGGCGCGCGCCTGGGCACGTACGTACCGCAGGACGAGCAGACCCATGCGCGGGTGGAGCGTCTGCTCCGGATCATCGAAGACCCTGCTTCAGATCAACGGAGGCGGTGAGCAGACCGGGCGCTGAGCCGCGGCGGCGGGCCCGGATCCGAATGGGGGACAATGGGGAGCTGCCCCCGTACACCGAACGACCCGGAGGAACGCCTGCTCATGGCCCAGCCGCTGCACATCGGAGAGCACACCGTCCAGCCGCCCGTCGTGCTGGCGCCGATGGCTGGGATCACCAACGCCCCGTTCCGGACGCTGTGCCGGGAGTTCTCCGGCGGGCGCGGGCTGTTCGTCAGCGAGATGATCACCACCCGGGCGCTGGTGGAGCGGAACGAGAAGACGATGCAGCTCGTCCACTTCGACGCGAGCGAGAAGCCGCGCTCCATCCAGCTGTACGGGGTCGATCCGGTGACCGTCGGCAAGGCGGTGCGGATGATCGCCGACGAGGATCTGGCCGACCACATCGACCTCAACTTCGGCTGCCCCGTCCCCAAGGTCACCCGCAAGGGCGGCGGCTCGGCGCTGCCGTACAAGCGGCCGCTGCTGCGGGCCATCCTGCACGAGGCGGTGACCAATGCGGGCGGACTGCCGGTGACGATGAAGATGCGCAAGGGCATCGACGACGGCCACCTGACCTATCTGGACGCCGGGCGCATCGCCGTCGGGGAGGGCATCACCGCCATCGCCCTGCACGGCCGCACGGCAGCGCAGCACTACGGCGGAACCGCTGACTGGGACGCCATCGCGCGGCTGAAGGAGGCCGTCCCGGAGATCCCGGTGCTGGGCAACGGCGACATCTGGTCGGCCGACGACGCGGTGCGCATGATGCGGGAGACCGGCTGCGACGGCGTCGTGGTGGGCCGGGGCTGCCTGGGCCGGCCCTGGCTGTTCGCCGATCTGGTGGCCGCGCTGGCCGGGGACGGAGACGGCACGCGCGCTTACGCCCGGCCCACGCTGGCCGAGGTCGCCGAGGTGATGGTGCGGCACGCGCGGCTGCTGGGGGAGTGGCTGGGGGACGAGGCGCGCGGTGTCATCGACTTCCGCAAGCACGTCGCCTGGTACACCAAGGGCTTCTCGGTCGGCTCCGAGATGCGCAAGCGGCTCGCCGTCGCGGGCTCGCTGGAGGAGCTGCGGGCGCTGCTGGACGAGCTGGACCTCACCCAGGAGTGGCCGGAAGGCGCCGACGGACCGCGCGGCCGTACCCACTCGCGCAACAAGGTCGTGCTGCCCGACGGCTGGCTGGACGACCCGTACGAGTGCGCCGCCGGCATCGGCGCCGACGCCGAACTGGACACCTCCGGCGGTTAGTCCGCCCCTTCCGGGGAGGAGCTGCCCCTTTCTGCCTCCTCCAGCCGTGCGGCGTAGCGGTCCAACTGCCGCTCGGCGAAGGTGTCCGCTTCCCAGTTCCCCGTACGGACATCGCCCGGGGCTGCCCACGTGTACGACCAGACCGTGCCGGGCCCCGGGTATCCCCTGGTCCCGCTCTCCACAGCGAGCGGGACCAGCTCGTATTCGTCGTCCTCGAAGTCGTCCAGAATGCGCCACTCGCGGGGGCTCAGTCCGCTCAGCAGCAGCCCGGAGGCGGTCTGTCCGGGGGCCGGAACCAGCCCGGGGTAGGGGCGGCCGGCGAGTGCGGCGGTGCGCCAGCCGGAGGCGGTGGCGGGGGTGCCGGACGGTACGCGGCCGAGCAGGGCGGCAAGTATGCGGCGGAAGCGGAGGGTGCCGTAGACGAAGAGCGCGTCCGCCGCGCTGTCGACGGGGGAGAGGCGGGAGAAGCGGGAGGTCATTTCGGCAATCTACTGCCGAGGGGATGGCGGTCCGCATGGTGAGACGTTCACCCGTTCAGCCGAGTGATTCCCGCCACCTTGATCGGTGCCCCGCTCAAATGAGCGCTCAAATGTGAGCTGCAGACCTCCAAGGAGCGGCCCACGGTTTTACCGACCCTTGGTTCCTTGGTTGTAGATGGTGACTACCCACCGTGCCGAATTTCGTGATCCGTTCAGCTCACCGTAGCCATCAATTCGAGTCTTGAATGGCACACCCAATCAGCCTGAAGGGCCGGGCACTTTCGATCTCTCGGCACACGGGTGGTTACGGCCGTGTGACATGCTGCTGGACGTACTCGTAAGCCTTTGATCTGGGTACGCTCCCCGCCGTCAGGGCAACCGACCACGAGGAGCCGAGTCCGGTGCCGGTTCACGCGAAGAACACAGAGTCCGCGAACGCAGAGTCCGCAGTAGGCGCGTCGCAGCAGCAGTCCCAGCAGCAGTCGCAGCAGCGGAAGTTCGTCTATGACTTCAGTGAGGGCAACAAGGACCTCAAGGATCTCCTCGGCGGGAAGGGAGCCAACCTCGCCGAGATGACCAACCTCGGTCTGCCCGTCCCTCCCGGCTTCACCATCACCACCGAAGCCTGCAAGGCATACCTGGAGTCCGGCGAAGCCCCCGCGGCGCTCCGTGACCAGGTGAGCGAGCACCTGGCCGCGCTGGAGGCGCGGATGGGCAAGAAGCTCGGCCAGGCGGACGACCCGCTGCTGGTCTCCGTGCGCTCCGGCGCCAAGTTCTCCATGCCCGGAATGATGGACACCGTCCTCAACATCGGGCTCTCCGACGAGTCCGTGCACGGGCTGGCGGCCCAGTCCGGCGACGAGCGCTTCGCGTGGGACTCCTACCGCCGTCTCATCCAGATGTTCGGTGACACCGTGCTCGGTATCGACGGCGAGCGGTTCTCCGAGACCCTGGACGAGGCCAAGAGCGCGCGCGGCGCCAAGACCGACGTGGACCTGAAGGCCGACGATCTCAAGGAGCTGGTCGGCAAGTTCAAGTCGATCGTCTCCGAGGAGACCGGCCGCGAGTTCCCGCAGGACCCGCGCGAGCAGATGGACCTGGCCGTGCGCGCGGTCTTCGACTCGTGGAACGGCAGCCGCGCCCGACTCTACCGCCGCCAGGAGCGCATCCCGCACGACCTGGGCACCGCCGTCAACATCTGCTCGATGGTCTTCGGCAACCTCGGCCCCGACTCCGGCACCGGCGTCGCCTTCACCCGCGACCCGGCCAGCGGCCAGCAGGGCGTCTACGGCGACTACTTGCAGAACGCGCAGGGCGAGGACGTCGTCGCCGGCATCCGCAACACCGTGCCGCTGGCCGATCTTGAGCAGCTGGACAAGGCGTCGTACGACCAGCTGATGCAGATCATGGAGACCCTGGAGAACCACTACCGGGATCTGTGCGACATCGAGTTCACCATCGAGCGCGGCAAGCTGTGGATGCTCCAGACGCGGGTCGGCAAGCGCACCGCTGCCGCCGCCTTCCGGATCGCCACCCAGCTCGTCGACCAGGGGCTGATCGACGAGGCCGAGGCGCTGCAGCGGGTCAACGGCACCCAGCTCGCGCAGCTGATGTTCCCGCGGTTCGACAGCAACGGCGGGGTCAAGGACGCCGACCAGATCGGCTGGGGCATCGCCGCCTCGCCGGGCGCCGCCGTCGGCAAGGCCGTGTTCGACTCCTACACCGCGATCAAGTGGTCCCGCTCCGGCGAGAAGGTCATCCTCATCCGCCGCGAGACCAACCCTGACGACCTGGACGGCATGCTCGCGGCCGAGGGCATCCTCACCTCGCGCGGCGGCAAGACCTCGCACGCCGCCGTCGTCGCCCGCGGCATGGGCAAGACCTGTGTGTGCGGCGCCGAGGAGCTGGAGGTCGACACCAAACGGCGCTGCCTGAAGACCCAGGACGGACGGGTCATCGAGGAGGGCGACGTCGTCTCCATCGACGGCTCCAGCGGCAAGGTGTACGCCGGTGAGGTGCCGGTCGTGCCGTCCCCGGTCGTGGAGTACTTCGAGGGCCGGATGCACGCCGGTGCCGACGACGCGGACGAGCTGGTCAAGGCCGTCCACCGGATCATGGCGTACGCGGACCGGGTACGCCGGCTGCGGGTGCGGGCCAACGCCGACAACGCCGAGGACGCAGCGCGGGCGCGCCGGTTCGGCGCCCAGGGCATCGGCCTGTGCCGTACCGAGCACATGTTCCTCGGGGAGCGGCGGGAGCTGGTCGAGCGGCTGATTCTCGCCGACACCGAGAACGAGCGCGAGCAGGCGCTGGGCGCGCTGCTGCCGCTGCAGAAGGGCGACTTCGTCGAGCTGTTCGAGTCGATGGACGGCCTGCCGGTGACGGTGCGGCTGCTGGACCCGCCGCTGCACGAGTTCCTGCCGGACATCACCGAGCTGTCGGTACGCGTCGCGCTGGCGGAGTCCCGCAAGGACGCCAACGAGAACGACCTGCGGCTCCTCCAGGCCGTCCACCGGCTGCACGAGCAGAACCCCATGCTGGGCCTGCGCGGCGTCCGGCTCGGCCTGGTCATCCCCGGCCTGTTCACCATGCAGATCCGCGCCATCGCCGAGGCGTCGGCCGAGCGCAAGGCCGCCGGCGGCGACCCGCGGGCCGAGATCATGATTCCGCTGGTCGGCACCGTGCAGGAGCTGGAGCTCGTCCGCGAGGAGGCCGAGCAGGTCATCGCGGAGATCGAGCGCGAGCACAACGTGGACCTCGGGCTCACCCTCGGCACGATGATCGAGCTGCCCCGCGCGGCCCTCACCGCCGGCCAGATCGCCGAGTGCGCGGACTTCTTCTCCTTCGGCACCAACGACCTCACCCAGACCGTGTGGGCGTTCAGCCGCGACGACGTGGAGGCCAGCTTCTTCACGGCGTACCTGGAGAAGGGCATCTTCGGGGTCTCACCGTTCGAGACCATCGACAAGGACGGCGTCGGCTCGCTGGTCCGCAGCGCGGCGGAGGCCGGCCGGGCCACCCGGCCGGACCTCAAGCTCGGCGTCTGCGGTGAGCACGGCGGTGACCCGGAGTCGGTGCACTTCTTCCACGACGTGGGTCTCGACTACGTCTCCTGCTCGCCCTTCCGGATCCCGGTGGCCCGCCTGGAGGCAGGCCGCGCGGCGGCGCAGCAGCGCGTTTCCGAGTAAGCCATTCAACCGCCGGGCTCCCGTTCCGCACCACCCTCACCGCGGACCGGCCCCGGACCAGGAGGCGGCACCCGTGCGGGGGTGCCGCCTCCATTTCTGCTGCGGCGTCGCTTCGGCTGCTGCGCTGATTGCCGTCTCAGCGCGCCTCGTCCAGGCCCAGTTGTTCGACCAGGCGGCGCTTGGGCTGGGCGCCGACCACCGAGCGGGCGGGCTCGCCGTTACGGAAGAGAATCAGCGTCGGCATCGACAGAACGCCGTAGGCCGCCTGCGTCTCGGGGTTGCGGTCCACATCGAGGGAGACGACCTTCAGGGTGTCCGCGCGCTCCTCGGCGATCTGGGCCAGTACGGGGGCGACCATACGGCAGGGCGGGCACCAGTCGGCGGTGAAGTCGACCAGTACGGGGATGTCGGAGCGCAGCACCTCCTCGGCGAACGTCGCGTCCGTGACTTCCCGCAGGTGTGCGGTTGTTGCGCTCATGGTCCTTCGGCTCCCTGTCTTCCCTGTGGCGTGTCCGGCGACGGGCCGGGCGGGCTCAGCTCGCACCGCGGTTCGGGGCCGTGCGGGGAGCCCGCTGCGGCCTCGACCTCGGCGCGGGCCAGCCGGCCTGCGACCTCGTCCCGTACGGAGCGCAGTTCGGCCATGCACGCGTCCAGTTCGGCGAGCTTGCGGCGGTAGACCTCCAGCGAGTCGGGGCAGGAGTCGCCCGCCGGGTGACCGGCGCGCAGACATTCCACGAACGGGCGGGTCTCCTCCAGCTCGAAGCCGTTCTCCCGCAGCGTCCTGATCTGCCGCAGCACCCGCAGGTCGTCCTCGCCGAACGTACGGTGGCCGTGCGCGTCCCGTGCCACGGTCAGCAGTCCCCGCGACTCGTAGTACCGCAGGGTCCGTGTGGTCGTACCGGCGCGCTTCGCCAGCTCTCCGATGCGCATACGGCACTCCTTTCCGCCGCTCGCATGCCGTGTTCTTCAGCGCTCTGCCGTGCTCTCGTACGGTGCTCGGCACGCTATGGGTTGACGCTGACGTCAACGCAACAGTCGCCGAGTTCATTGCCAGGGGGGCGATCGGGGACGCCGGGGCTGCTGGCGCCCCGCGCCCTCTCACACCCGGTGATAGCGGCGTTCGGGGCGGCCTGTGGTGCCGTAGCGCAGGGTGACCCGTGCCGTGCCGGTCGCGACGAAGTGCTCCAGGTAACGGCGGGCGCTGACCCGCGACAGGCCGCTGTGTTCGGCGCACTCGGAGGCGGAGAGGCCGGTCTCCCGGGGGCTGGCGTCGAGCGCGGTGCGCACCAGGGCAGCGGTCTGCTCGGTCAGCCCTTTGGGGAGGGTGCGGGCGGGGGTCGTACGGGTGGCCACGGCGGCGCCCTCGGGGGCCCCGGCCGGTGCGCCCGGTGTGCCGGGGGCGCCGGCGAAGACCCGGTCCAGCTCCTCCTGGCCGGGTGCGGTCAGCGACTCGAACTCCCGCCGCTCCTGCGCGTACCGCTCCAGCCGCTCGCTCAGCAGCCGCCCCTCGAACGGTTTGACGACGTACTGCACAGCGCCGCCGTGCCGTGCGGCCCGTACGCTCGCGGCGTCCCGTGCCGCTGTGATCACCAGTACGTCGGGACCTCCGCCGGGCACACCGGCACCGCGCAGCTGCCGCAGCACCTCCAGGCCGCTCACATCGGGCAGATACAGATCGAGCAGCACCAGATCGGGTGACGTCTCCCGCACGAGCTGCAGCGCCTCCGCACCGGAGTGCGCCACTGCCGCGACCTCGAACCCCGGCACCCGTGAGACCAGCGTGCTGTGCAGCCTGGCCACCATGAAGTCGTCGTCGACGACCAGTACGCGGATCACGAAGGCACCCCGTAGGTGACCCCCGTCAGCTGCTCGGAGGCCGCCCACAGCCGCTCGGCCGCCACATCGCTGAGCGTCCACGGAGCCCGCCAGGACGGTGCGGGGGCACCGCGCCAGCCCAGCAGCCGTGGCCCCGTGAAGGAGTCCGGGGCCACACCGTCGGCCGTCGCCGCGTACAGCGTCGGCAGCGCGCCTGCGTCGGCCGACTGCGCGACGAGCCTGTTGCCCAGCTCCATCACCCGCTCGACGGCCTTCCTGCCCTCCAGGCGCGCACCGGCGGTCTGGAGGTTGGTGGCCGCGTAGCCGGGGTGCGCGGCCGCGGCGATCAGCGGGGTGTCGGCGAGGCGGCGGGCCAGCTCGTGGGTGAAGAGCAGATTGGCGGTCTTGGAGCGGCCGTAGGCGATCCAGCGGCGATAGGAGTGCTCGCTGTTGAGGTCCGCGATGTCGATGTTGGCCAGCGCGTGGGCGCCGCTGGAGACGGTGACCACGCGGGGCGTGGGTGCGGCCAGCAGCCGGTCCAGCAGCAGCCCGGTGAGGGCGAAGTGCCCCAGGTGGTTGACGCCGAACTGCCGCTCGAAGCCGTCCGCCGTCCTGCCGTACGGCAGCGCCATCACACCCGCGTTGTTGATGAGCATGTCCACCCGGTCGTCCGGCAGCTCCTTGGCGAACGCCCGCACCGACGCGAGGTCGCCCAGGTCCAGCTTGCGCAGCTCGGTGCGCGGGCCCGCCTCGGGGAGCTCCTGGACGATCTCGTCCCGTGCCCGGGCGCCGCGCTCCTCGTCCCGGCAGGCCAGCACCACCCGGGCGCCGCGGCGGGCCAGCTCCCGGGCGGTCACGAGGCCGAGCCCGCTGTTGGCGCCGGTCACGACGGCCGTACGGCCGCTCTGGTCAGGGATGTTCCGCGCTGTCCAGCCCATCGCTCGCCCTGCTCCTCGCCTTCGGTGAGCCCCCCTCACTTGTGGAGGCTAGCGGCAGGCCACCCGGCGGTCGAGGTCAGCAGCGCCGCGACCCGGACCGGGCGGCCCGGCGGGCTCTAGGCTGCACTCATGAACGCGAAATCTGCCTCTGCTGCGCCCTCCGCCGTCCCCTCGGCGGCGCCGCGCGTGCTGCTGCTGCACGGTCCCAACCTCAACCTGCTCGGCGAACGCGACCAGGCCACCTACGGAAGCACCACCCTCAGGGACGTCGAAGAGCGCACCACAGCGCTCGGCAAGGAGCTGGGCGCCGAGGTGCGCTGCGCGCAGAGCAACAGCGAGGGAGCGCTCATCGACTTCGTCCACGGCACCCGCAGCGGCGACGACGGCATCGTCATCAACCCCGGCGCCTACGCGCACTACAGCTACGCGCTGCGGGACGCCATCGAGGCCGTCGCCGGGCTCGGCATCCCGTGTGTGGAGGTGCACATCTCCAACGTGCACGCCCGCGAGCCCTTCCGGCACACCTCGGTGACCGCGCCGGTGTGCCAGGGCATGGTCTCAGGACACGGCATCTTCGGCTACGAGCTGGCGCTGCGCTCGGTACTGCACCGCATCGAGGAGTGGCGCGCCCGCGAAGGGGCCTGACCGGGGCACCGCCGGCCCCACCGGCCGGCCTGCCGGCGCGCTGTCAGTCGGTGCCCGTTACCGCCGTCAGGATGAACACCGTGTCCTCCAGCGCGAGCACCCCGTGCCGCAGGTGCGGCACGCGCTGGATCTGCCCGGCGCCGACATCCTGGTCGGCGGTGCCCTCGGTGAGCCGGATGCTGCCCTGGAGGACGTGGACGCTCGATGCGGGAGGCGTGTTGTGCTCCTCCAGCGACGATCCCTCCGTCAGCGCGATGACGGACTGCCGCAGCGGTCCGTCGTGCAGGAAGAGGTACGCGCTGCGGCCGTGCGGGTCTTTCCTCGCCAGCGCCAGATGCTCGGCTGCCAGTGCGGTCACATCATCCATGCGTCCATCGTGCCTCGCACGGCACACGATGCAACCGGTCGACCCGCGGTGGCGCCGCGGATTCCCCCCCGGGCTTTGCCCCGCCGGTTCCCTCCGGGGCTTTGCCCCGCCGGGGCCCCCTGGGCTGTGCGCCGCCGGACGGTCAGCCCCGCCACGCGCCCTCGGCCGCCGCCGCACGCGCGAAGTCGGCGAAGTCCCGGGCCGGCCGGCCCAGCACCTCCCGCACACCGTCGGAGACCACCGCGTTGCGGCCGTCCATCAGCTGGGCGAACAGCTCGCTCAGGAACGTCACCAGTTCCGGCTCCAGGCCCTGTCCGGCCAGCCATTCGGCGTACTTCTCAGGCGGAAGCGGCACGTAACGCACCGTCGGTCCGCCGGCCGCCGCCAGCTCGGCGACCGCCTCGCCGAAGGTGAGCAGCCGCGGTCCCGTCAGATCGAGGATCCGGCCGTGCAGGCCCTCTCCGGTCAGCGCGGCCACCGCCACCTCCGCGATGTCGTCCGCGTCGATGAACGGCTCGCGCACCTCACCCGCGGGGAAGGGCAGTTCGCCCGCCATGACGTACGGCAGGAAGACGCCCTCGCTGAAGTTCTGGAAGAACCAGCTGGTGCGCAGGATCGTCCACTCCGTGCCCGCTTCCCGTACCGCGTGCTCCGTCGGGAGCGCCAGGTCCTCGCCGCGCGCCGAGAGCAGCACCAGCCGCCGCACCCCGGCCCGTGCGGCGCGCTCTCCGAAGGCGCGCACCGCCTCCGCGGTACCGGGGGCGCCCACGTCCGGCTGGCAGACCAGGAAGACGGCGCCGGCTCCCTCCAGCGCGCCGTCCCAGGTGGCGGGCGCCTCCCAGTCGAACGGCGGCCGGCCGGAGCGGGAGCCCACGCGCACCGGGTGGCCGCGCTCGCGCAGCCGCTCGGCGACCCTGCTGCCGTTCTTTCCGGTGCCGCACAGGACGAGCACCGGGGCCGGTGTTTCGTGCTGCTGCGCCGCGTTGGTCGTTGTTGCTGTGTTCGTCGGCGTGTTCTGTGTCATGGCTCCAGCCAACGCCTTACCGGCGGCCAGGAACATCGCTCAGCGGCTCAGCTCCATGTCCGCGCGTCTAAGCTGCTGTTGTGACGGTGACAGCAGTCGTTCCGCAGGACACGGACAATGCGCGGCAGACGGAGCACAACGACGGGCTCACCGAGGCGCTGACCGATGTGCTCAGCGGTGCGCGGGCGCGCGGCGGGCTCTTCCACCGGGCGGTGCTCGCGCCACCGTGGGCCGTGCGGGTGCAGGACGGCACCCCGCTGTCCGTGGCGTCGATGCTGCGCGGCGAGGGCTGGGCGTGGCACTCCGAGGACCCGCAGCCGGTGCGGATGGCGCCGGGCGATGTGGTGGTGCTGCGCGGCCCTGCCCCGTACGTGCTCGCCGACGACCCGGCCACCGAGCCGGGACTGCTGATCCAGCCGGGCGACTGCTGCACCACCCCGGACGGGGTGGACATGTGCGAGGAGCTAGCGCTCGGCGTGCGCACCTGGGGCCGCAGCATGGACGACCCCGTCGCGCTGCTGAGCGGCAACTACCAGCTGCACGGCGACCTCAGCGCACGGCTGCTGGACGCGCTGCCGCCCGTACTGGTGCTGCGGAAGCGGGAGTGGGACTCGGAGCTGATGGCGCTGGTCGCCGCCGAGGTCGTCAAGGACGCGCCGGGCCAGCAGATGGTCCTCGACCGGCTGCTGGACCTGCTGCTGGTCTCGGTGCTGCGCGCCTGGTTCGCGCGCCCGGAGGCGCACGCCCCGGCCTGGTACCGCGCACAGAGCGACCCCGTGGTCGGGGTGGCGCTGCGGCTGCTGCACGAACAGCCAGGACACGCCTGGACGGTGGCGACGCTCGCGGCCAAGGCCGGGGTGTCCCGCGCGAACCTCGCCCGGCGCTTCACCGAACTGGTCGGCGAACCGCCCATGACCTACCTCGCCCACTGGCGCATCGACCTGGCGGCCCGGCTGCTGCGCGAGCAGGGGGCGACCCTGGGCGCGGTCGCCCGCCGGGTGGGGTACGCGGACGGCTTCGCCCTGAGCGCCGCCTTCAAACGGCTGCGCGGGGTCAGCCCCCGGGCGTATCTGGCGGGGCACACGGAGGGGTGAGCCGGGAGGCCGAGCGCTCTCGGCCGCGTTGTCGGTGGGCGGGTGCATCCTGGGGGCATGTACGAGGAACGGGCATCGCGGCTGCCCGGCGCCGTGGCCTGGACGCGCGGCCCTGTGCCCGCGGGGACGACCGGCCGGGTGCTGCCCGACGGCTGTATGGATCTGCTGCTGTGGAACGGCGAACTCGTCGTGGCCGGCCCCGACACCCGCGCCTATCTGGCCACCGAACGGCTGGGCGGCCGGGTGTACGGGCTGCGGCTGCCGCCGGGCACGGGGCCGCGGGTCTTCGGCGCACCCGCCTGGGAACTGCGCGACCAGCGAGTGCCGCTCGCCGAGCTGTGGCCGGGCCGGCAGGTGCGCGAGCTGCACGAGCGGGTGGTTCAGGCCCGTGATCCGCTCGCCGCGCTGGAGAGCGTCGCGGCGGGGCGGCTGACCGCCGTGCGGTCAGCCGCGTTGCCGGAGGACGCCGTCGCGGCACTGGTCGTCGCGGAGTTGCGGGACGGTGCCAGGGTTGCCGAGGTCGCCGGCCGGGTCGGGCTGAGCGAGCGGCAGCTGCATCGCCGCTGCCGGGATGCGTTCGGGTACGGGGCCAAGACGCTGGGCCGGGTGCTGCGGATGCAGCGGGCGCTCCGCCTGGCGGCGGGCGGCACGCCGTTTGCCGAGACGGCGCTGCGGGCGGGGTATGCGGACCAGGCGCATCTGGCCCGGGAGGACCGTGCGCTTGCGGGGGTGCCGATGACGGAGCTGGTGCGTGGTGGGGGTTGGGGCGGTTAGGGGG
>NZ_JADKMA010000162.1 GCF_017676365.1 Streptomyces oryzae | reverse complement strand
CCGCCGCCCCTCCGCCGACCGGCCCGCCATCCGCGGCCCCGGCACGGCGGGTTGCGGGTGCCGCGGGGTGCGCCGGTGCCGGGCTGGGTGCGGGGGGCGAGCCGTGTGCCGGGGCCGAGCCGTGTGCCGAGGCCGAGCCGTGTGCCGGTGCCGGGCCGTATGTCGGTGTCGGACCTTGTGCAGGTGCCGCGCTGTGCGTAGGTGCCGCGCCCTGCGCCGATGCCCCGCCGTTCACCGATGCCGCACCGTTCGCCGACGGTCCGTCGTACGCCGGTGCCCCGCCGTTCACGGACGCCGCACCGTACGCCGATGCCGCGCCCCCGCCGGCAGGCGCGATCTTGCCGGTCGCCGGGGCACTCCCCCCGCCCCCGGCAGCCGCCGGGTTCGCGGCTGCCGTACCGTCTGTGGGCGGTCTGCCGGTTCCGGCCGCCGGACCGTACGTGGCGCCCGGCGCCCCCGCGCCCCGCGCCTCCGCGGCATCTCCCGTGCCGTCGGCGGGGCTCGCGGTGCCGCCCGCTTTCTGGGCGGCACCCTCCGCCGGGCCAGCGTCCTTGCCCACCAGCCGGCTGGAGCCGTCAGCGGCGACCTCGACGCTGACCGCGTAGCCGGTGGCCGGGTTGGAGATGTCGGCCCTGACGGCGGCGTTACGGACCTGCGCGTACCCGTGCAGTGTGTCGAGGATCGCGGTGTCGAGCGGCTGGTCGCCGATCACCGGGACCGGCTCGCCGTCGATGGTCGCCGTTCCGCCGTCGACGATGATCACCTCGAACGGGGCTGACTGCCCGGGCGGCGCGCCCGGCGGCCGGGTCTCTCCGTCCTCGCTCATGTGAACAACTCCCTGACGCTTCAACTTGCGGCGACCGGACCGCCGCGAGACGGACCGGGCCCGGGCGCCAGTGGGGGTGGCGCGCCAGGCCCGGCTCGGGCAGGGCCGCAGTGGGGGCACGGCCCGTGCACCCCTCTACGGAGCAGAGGCCGGGATGGTTCACCGCCATGCCTGCCTACTTGTTCCACCTCTTGTTGGTGTTGTTGACGTCCAACTCACCCGGCGTCAGGTCCACATGGACCGGAATCCCGGGGCGGCTGCCGACCTTGACGAGGAAGTTGCCGAGGCCCGGCGGGTCGGCCTGGCGGTTGCGGGAGCTGTCCCACGCGGGGGGCGTCGACCAGTCGACCAGCAGCCGCTTCTCGACCTCCGTCAACTCGACCACCTGGCCGAGCTGCGGCATCTCGGCCGGCGGCAGTCCGGCGCAGACGACCATCCCGGCGCGCTCCACGAAGCCCCTGGCCTTGATGCGGTCCTCCTCCGTCGGCAGGGCGAGCAGGTCGCCGATGGTGTGGGTGACCATGGCCAGGCCCACCCCGCGCTGCCGGTCCAGGCGGGTGAGGGCGTTGACCCGGTCGACAAGACCCCGGCCCGCCTGCAGCACCCGCCACAACTCGTCCATGACGAGGAAGTAGTTGCGCTGCGGCTCCAGCCCGGCGTCCGCGAGGGCGTGCGCCGCCGACACCGCGCCGAAGCCGTACGACCAGCAGGACAGCAGCGCGGCGGCCTGCAACAGGGTCTCGCTGTCGTCGATATGGCTGACGTCGAAGCAGACCGGCCGGTCCAGCTTCATCGGCTCCGTGGTGGGGCGGGCGAACGAGTCGCCCAGCAGGCCGTCGCCGAGCAGCGCGGTCAGCGAGGCTTCCAGGTTCTCGGTGATGTCCCAGTACCGCGTCATGTCGCCGCGGTCGAGGGCGACGGCGCGTACCGGCTCCGGCGCCTCCTTGATGACCTGAACCAGGTCCGCCAGCACCGGCGTACGGCCGGAACCGTGCCGGTCGTCGAGGATGTCCAGCGCCGCGGCGAGGATCGTCTCCTCCCGGTCGGTGGGCGGCTCGGACCGCAGGATGGTCAGCAGGGCCGAGATCATGTGCAGGCGCCGGCTGTGGGTACCGGCGAGGAGCTGCCGCCGCGCGTCACCGGTGAGCCGGGCCGCCGCAGCGGTGGACTCGCCGGGGTCGAGGACGTTGAGGTGCCCGCGCCCGCGGCCCAGGCTGATGACCTGGCCACCGATCGCCCTGATCAGGTCGACGTAGTCGGGCTTGAGGTCGCCGAAGATGAGCGGGTGGACGCCGTAGCCGGACAGTCCCAGCGCCATCCGCCGTACCACGGTGGACTTGCCCAGGCCTGGGCGGCCGAGTACGAACATCGAGGGGTTGGCCAGCAGGCCGGTCCGCATGAACCAGCTGACCGGGTCGCAGCACACCGTGGCCCCCGAGTCCAGGTCGCGGCCCAGTGGTACGCCGACCATGGGGGTGCCGGCTCCGGCGCCGAACGGCCACAGTCCGCAGACCTGGACGGAGGTGCCGCGCCATTCGGGAGCGGGGTCGACGTAGCCGACCATGCCGCCGCCGCGGCCGGGCCAGCCCCGAGCGGTGGCCTGCGGCCCGCATGAGGGAGTGGCGTTGCGGGCCCGCGTCCTTTTTGTCTTGGGTGCCATTGGTTCTCCTGTGCCGTAGTGCCGGGTACGGGGTGCCCCTGCTCGTCGTCTGCGGGCTGCGGGTACGTTGTGGCTTGTCGCGCAGTTCCCCGCGCCCCTGACGGGGCGCGTCTTGCTCTCCGCCTGCTGCGCTTGGGAGGTCTGCGCCAGAGGCGCAGGGCTGGCAAGCGCAGCCCCCCATGCCGGGTACGTGCTACATGGCGTCCCGCACCGTCTGCGGCAACGCGGTGTGCAGCGGGAGGACCAGGCCCAGCGGCAACGCGGCAGCGAACGCGGCGGCTTGGGAGCCGTAGACCGGGCGGACTGCGATGCGGGCGGCGGGAGCGAGGTTGTCGACGGCGGCGGTCGCCCTGGGCAGATCCGCCGCCGAGTCGACGGTCGCGGTGATCAGCAGGCCGAACTGGATCACCCCGTGCCCCTGGGCCTGTTCCTCGGTCGCCTTCCTGGCCGCGACCACCTCCGCGTCGTCGCTCGCCCGGCCGAGAGGCGACTGCTGAGCGGTGAACAGGGCGTTCTTGTAGTCCTGTTGGACGACACGGGCACCCTCGGCGCGGCTGTGCGGGCGGTAGAGGAGGGTGACCCGCTTGCGGGCGATGTCGCGGTTGGGCTGCACCAGGCCGGTCAGTACGTTGGAGAACACTTCGCCCTGCGGAGCCTCCGTCATGGCCCAGGTGATGCTGTGCACGCCGTCGTGCCGGTAGTGGTCCCATGCCTCCTGCGCCGCGATGGGGCCGGCCTCGTCCCAGGTCAGCCCGGTGCCGCCGGCGGCGCGTGCTTCCTCGACCAGCTGGGCGACGGTCGGGTCGTAGGCGACCCGCACTGCCTCCGCCAGCTCGGTGGCCGTCATCGGTACGGCCGTGCCCGCGCCGGTCATGGACAGTCCGGCCGTCAGACCGGGCAGCCGGGTGCCGATGTGCACCGCCATCTCCTCGGCGTTGCGGCGCGGCGCACCCGCCCGCGGCGCGCCGGAGAACGTCAGCGCGATCCGGGTACTGATCTGCGCCGAGCCGCTGGGGTAGGCGGCGACCACGTCCCGGAGCATGGCCCGCGCAAGCTCGGGGGCGTCGTCCGCGGAGTTGGCGCCGATCTCCTGCTGGAGCCGGACGCCGGGATCGGGCGCGGTCTCCACGGTGACGCTCGCGGCGACGAGGCCGGGTTCCGTACCCAGCGCCGACAGCCACTGGCCCCAGTGGGCCACCCAGATGTCCACCTGGCGTTCGTCGACGAGCGCCGCGCCGTCCGCGTCGCAGGAGACGACGACGGTGTGGTGGTTGGTCGCCGGAACAGTGATCATGGCGAACGGGCGGCCGTAGCCGTCCCGCGCCTCACTCAGCGTGGACTGCGCGGCCAGCCCGGGCAGTCGGCAGGTGCCGCCTCCCGCCCGGCCCAGCGGACCCGAGCGGTAGAGGTTGCTGCCGGAGGACGTACTGCGCCACCAGGCCAGGCGGACCGCACCGCGCTGCATCAGCGTACGGCCGTGCCGGTCGCGCACCGCCAGCGGAGCCATGACCAGCGCCAGGACTCCGGCCAGTGCCAGCGCGAGCCAGAGGGAGATCAGCGTGGTGAGGACGACGGCGATCAGGCCGCCGAACAGCAGCAGGGTCGCGCCCAGGGACAGTCCCCGCAGTCCGGAGGCGCGCGGCTTGCGGAAGTTGCCGTAGGTACGCGGGCTGTGAGCTTCAGTCGCTGCCACGGGATTTTCCTCGCTGGTCGTGGTGTTGGTGTCGGGGAGCCTGGTGGGTCTGGTGACTCTGGTGGGTCGTGGAGAGCGTGGAGGGGATCAGCTCCTCTTTGGGCGGGTCCGCGCGATCGGCGTCGTCCGCCGGTTGCCCGTCGTCCGTAGCCTCCCCACGGCCCGCTGGGCGCGGCCCGTCCTCGGGGCGGTCCCGCAGGCCGGTCAACTGCCGCTGCCCCGCGTTCCCTCCGTGCCCCGCGCTTCCGTCGGTGCCGGTCCCGGGGTGCTCGGCGCCGGCGCCTCGCGCGGGCGGGCGGCTGTTGGGTGCGCTGCGGGGGCTGTTGTGCGCGCCGGTGGCCTCGGCGCGGTCCCCGCCGGCTGTCGCCCCGGAGACCGAGCGGCCGGCGGCCGGTCCGCGCAGCTGCGGCACGGCCTGCGCACCGCTGGCCACGGCCTTGCCGCCGCTGCCCGTACCGGACTTGGCGCTGCGGCCGAGCCCCGAGGTCGTCGCCTGCACGGCGGGGGCGGCGAGCCGGAGCAGTGCGGGCAGTGTGAAGCAGGCCAGCACCAGCAGGACGACGCCGGAGACCATGGAGATGATCTCGTTGCCCTCTCCGCCCTGTTTGCCCGTGCCGGACATCGAGAACGCGGCCGCGTAGACGATCGCCGCGGTCGGCTTGTAGAGGACGAACGCCAGCAGCCAGCCGACCGACTTGCGGAACCAGGCCCGCCCGGCGGGGGTTGAGCTGGCCGCGGCGGACAGCGGGAGCGTACCGGTGAGGATCACCAGCATCGCCACCCGCACGATCATCAGTGCGATCTGCACCAGGCTGCCGCCGATCACCAGCAGGGACATGATCAGCACCAGGAACGCCGAATCGGTGTCCCCCAGCGCGAGCATGGCCGATACGCGGTCGTCGAACTCCTTCACGCACTGCTGGACGGGCTCACCGTCCGGGCTGATCTGCCGGCAGCCGGTCGACCTGTCGATGATCCAGACGCTGAACCGGTCCCCCGCGACCGTCAGCAGGTTGACGGCGGCCACCCCGGCCGAGGAGACGAGCACGAGATTGAGCAGCCCCTGCACGGCCTGTCTGCCGGGTTCGCCGCGGCGCTGCCAGGCGATGTGCCCGGCGGCGACAATCAGGCACAGGACGGCGGTGAAGGAGGTGAACCACAGCGTGGAGCCGCGCAGGAACGCCACCGGCCCGCTGTCGAAGCTGAGGACAGGGCTCTCGATCTGCGTCCACGCGCTGCCGAGTGCCTTGACGGTGGAGGCCGCAGCGTCGGCGGCGCTGTCCACGATGTTGTCGAACGCGCTGTCGCCGAGGTCCTTCGGGCTGGTGCCCTCGCCCTCGCCCACGCAGTACCCGCCGACGGTGGGGCTCACCCAGCCGAAGTCGCAGCCCGCCATCACACACCGCCCCACTTGACATATCCGGCCAGCGAATCGACGGGAGTCGGCGCCGCCGGATCGGCCGGATACTCCAGTCGCCAGTCCCCGTCCCGCCACAGCGCGGTGGTGGTGGCGGCCTGCATCCGGCCGTCGGGGAACCGCCACACGGTCTGGATCACCGCCGTGCCGCGGGTGTACGTGACGAACTTGAACCCGGCGATCTGCCCCTGGCCCGCGCCGTCCTGGTCCTGCGGGTCGGCTTTACGCTCGGACTTGGTCCGGGCTGCGATGTAGGACTGGCGGCCGGCGCCGACGGTCTGTGCACGGGTCACCTGCTGCCAGTCGTCGGCGGCCAGATACCGCACGCTGATCTGACTGGTCGCCAGCAGCGCGCCGAGCGGGGTGTGCGCGTAGCAGCGGGCCAAGTCCTCCTCGACGACGGCCGGGCCCGCGGCCTTCGACGAGGGCAGGGCGACGGTGTGGAACAGCTTCCACGTGACGCCCTTGGGGGCCGCGGTGAGCACGTCGTCCTGCCTCTCGTCCAGCTGCGGACAGGACGACGAGCCGCCGTCGCCGGACGGGTCGTCACCGTCGCCGGACGCGCGCTCGTCGGCCCCGGACGCCTTCCCTTCACCCCCATCGCCGTCCGGCGGCTGCCCCGGCGCCGTCTTCGCCGCCGAGGCCGTGGAGCCGCCCCGGTCGGCGGAGCCGGAGGAGCCCGAACCGGAGGAGACGAGGACCGCCACTCCGATGACGGCCACGAAGCCGATGAACGCGGCCGCGAGGACGAACCCGGTCCGCAGCAGCGGGCTGCGCGGCTCGTCGGTGCCCGCGCGGTTGTCGGACTCTGCCATGTCCCTCCCCCTCCCCGGAGTCAGACGAGGGCGCCGACGATGCCGGAGGCCGAGCCGACGAGCAGGCAGGCGCCCAGCACATAGCCCAGCCCCTTGGCGTGCTCGCGACCGCCGCCCCGGGAGTGGTCGAGCGCCATCCGCGCCGCGACACCGAAGATGCCCGCGACGCACAGCGCCGTGACGGTCCAGGCCACCCACTTGAGCACCGTCAGCAGGCCGTCGGCTCCGGGCGGCGCCGCGCCGCCGCCGACGTCCGGAGGGCCGCTGGGCGCCGGGTCGGCGGCGAGGTGGCCGAGATTCTGTGCGGCGACCGAGGCGGCCGCCAACAGACTGGACATGCGGTTTCCCCTTACGCGGGTCGGGTGAGTCGGGTCAGATCGCGGGCCAAGGGCGCGCATTCCTTGGGGAGATGCGCCGAGGGCGGCTCGCCGAGCCGCCACTCCTCCACCCACGGGATCTCCCACAGCCGGGGCACGGTGCCGGAGACGAGGGAGAGCAGGTCCCGCAGCGCCCGGGGGCGCCGGCCGGGTGCGTCGGCGACGACGACCAGACCGAGCAGTTCGACGCCGGTGACCAGCTGCGAGGCCCACTGCCGCGCCGCGTTCTGCACCGCCTTGAGCCCGCTCGCGCTGGAGCGCGCGACGAACACGACCGGCTGCGGTTCCCCGGCCGTGGGCCAGGCCCGACCCGCGTCCAGACCGCCGGGCACGGCCTGCCCCAGCGTGGTGACTCCCGCGCCGCCGTGTACGCCGAGCCACCACCACCCCTGACCGGTGATCGGCTGCGGCGAGGCGACGGGCAGCACGTAGTCGGGCCACGGCACACCGGCACCCTGCGGCGCCGTCGGCCCGGTGGCCGCGGTCAACACGCCCTGAACCGATCGCCGCGGCTCCCCGTTGTTGCCCCCCGAGGGAGGGGCTGGAGACAGCCAGGGGTTGGAAACCGGCACATCCCCGGCCATGGCTTCTCCCTTCGTCGACGTACTCGACGCCGCGATTTGCGTTCATACGTTGCCAAGTAGTCCCAAGTACTGATCCGGCTGCTGATTTCCAGCTGCGGACCCACATACGGACTTTCGAGCGAACCGGTTCAAGAGGCCGGTTCAAGAGGGGGGTGCGGATGCCCACGACCACAGTGCGGTTGGCGGGCGGTGTCATCGCCGTCCTGCTCGCCCTGCTGGTCGGCCTGTCCGTCGTGGCGGCAGCGGAAGAGGAGGAAGCCGATGCTCCCGTGGGACTCGTGACGACCCTGGACGCCGGACGCGTTCCGGCCGAGTTCCAACAGTGGGTCGAACGCGCCGGCAAGGAGTGCGAAGAGGTCAGCGCCCCGATGATCGCCGCGCAGATCGACGCCGAATCCGGCTGGAACCCGAAGGCGAAGAGCCCCGTCGGGGCCCAGGGACTGAGCCAGTTCATGCCCGGCACCTGGGAGACCTGGGGGGTGGACGCGGCCGGCAAGGACGGCAGCGCCGAACCGGACGGCAGCGCCGACCCGTTCACCCCGGGCGACGCCATCATGACCCAGGCCCGCTACGACTGCTGGCTGGCGGGCAAGGTCAAGGCGCTGGGGCTGGACGGCGACCCCACGCGGCTGATCCTCGCCGCCTACAACGCGGGGCCCGGCGCGATCGAGGAGTACGGCGGTCTGCCGCCGTACCCGGAGACGCAGAACTACGTCGCGAAGATCGTCGCGTCGATGGCCGCCTACTCCGGCGGTACGGCTGACGGGGAAGGCGGCCCGTTCGGCGACCGGGTGGTGGCCTACGCCAAGAAATGGCTCGGCACCCCGTACGCGTGGGGCGGCGGCGGTCCGGAAGGCCCCGGGAGGGGGTTCGCACAGGGCGCGAACACGGTCGGTTTCGACTGCTCCAGCCTGGTCCAGGCCGCCGTCTACCACGCGAGCGGCGGCAGGACGCTGCTGCCCCGCACCTCCCAGGTCCAGGTCACCGAGGGCAAGTCCGTCTCCCGCGACGACATGCGACCGGGCGACGTGATCGGTTTCAACCTCCACGGCAGCTACGACCACATCGGCATCTACATCGGCGGCGGTCAGTTCATCCACGCACCGAAGACCGGCGACGTGGTGAAGATCAGCGAGCTGGACGACAGCTACTACGCAAGCAGACCTCAGAAAGTGAGGCGGTTCGGATGACAGCCCCGAGTGCGCGCCGTACAGCCGCGACGGTACTGGCCCTCGCGCTCTCGTTCGCCGTACCCGGATGCGGGGCCGGTATCGGCGGTGACGACAGCAGTAGCGGTCTCAAGCGGGGAGACGGGTCCGCGTCGCCCCGGGCCGCCTCGCCCCGGCCCGCGTCCCCCGGGTCGGCTTCGCCATCGCCCTCGTCGTCAGCGCCCGATTCCAAGGCCACGCCCAAGGGGGGCGTCTCCGAGCCCGGCGACGTCGACCAGAAGAGCGCCGACGAGGTGGGCAAGGGAGCGCTCACGGCCATGTGGACGTACGACACCGCCGTCGACAGCAGTCCCCGGGACGCCGGTGTGCGCGCCGCCGACGCGGGTTGGCTGACCGGGTCGTACGCACGTCAACTCCGCCGGCACAGTCCGCGCTCGGCGCCCGGCGCCCAGTGGGAGGAGTGGTCGCAGCACCGTGCCTACACCACGGTCGAGCTCGCCAAGACCGAGGATGCGGCCAAGCCGGACGACACCGGCACCGTGGCCTGGCGCCAGTGGACCCTCACGGCCACTCCGCATGGCCGCGACGGCTGGAAGCAGAAGCCCACCACCGCTGTTGCCTATGTCCATTTGGTCCGGTCGGCGACTGACAAACCGTGGCGGGTCTCCGAAGTCACCGTGCGCTAGTGGCTGGCCCGTCGGGTCACGCGTACCCCGCACGGGCTGCGCTTGCCCACCCTGCGCCTTGGGGGCACCTCCCGGACGAAGTCTGGGGGAGCAGACTGCCCAAGCTTCGCAGGGCACACCCTCTCACCGGATCAAGCCCCTCATCAGAAGGGAAGCAGGGAAGCTCATGTCCACCTATCAGCCCAGCGAGGTGCCGGCCTGGCCGGCGTATGCGTTTGTCGTGCGGGACAGCGGCAAGGTGGCTGTCTCCGGTCCGCTCCTGCCCACCTCCGAGCACCCCACCCGCACTTCGGCCATCGACGCCGTCGCCGCGGCGGCCCACGGGCTCGGGCGGCCGGTGCGGGCCGAGGCCACCGAGCCGGACGGCACCGTATGGCTGCTGGTCATCTCGCCCGACGGGGCGGTGGGCGAGCTCGCCGGCGGCGCGCAGCGCGGAAAGCCGCCGAAGAAGCGCCCCTCCCCCGCCCCGGCGCCCGTCTCGGGGGCACCGGACGTTCCGGCCGATGCCATGTCCCAGCTCGAAGCGCACGTCGCGGCTGGCCGGATGGACGAGGCCGTCGCGCTCGCCGCCCGGCTCGACGAGAACGCCGCGGACACGCTGGGCCTCTCCCACCCGGATGCGCTGCGCTTCCGCGAGGCCCGCGCCCGCGTCACCGCTTTGACCGGTGACGCTGTCGGGGCGATACGCATGTACCGGGACGTCGCCGAACGCTGGCACTATCAGGGCGCCGCCGAGGAGGCCGAGGCGGTCGCAGCCGTCGCCGACGAACTGTGGCTGCAGATCCCCGACCCGGAAACCGCGGCCCTCGCCGGCGTGGCCATCCTCCGTATGCGCAACCAGATCCCCGGCGACGGCGGCCACGCCTTCGCCACCGTCCTCGCCCACCAGTCCCACCTCGAAGCCGCCCTGCAATAGGCCGATTTCGGCCGTGGACCCTTCCGGTCGGGTCACACAGGATTGTCGATCCGCCGCAGCGCCAGGAAGACGGCCGACAGGTCTCCGGTACGGAACGCCTCGCGCTCGAAGCGGATCAGTCCGAGGATTCCGTCGACCAGGTCCTTGCCCCAGCGCGCCCGCGCGGCGTCCTGCCGGCCCTGGATGCTCTCAATCCATGTGTCATAGGTGCGGAGGTAGTCGTCCCGGTGCGTCTCCACACGCAGCGGTTCCCACAGTCCGTCTGCGGCGTACAGCAGGTCAGCCAGCTGCGGCGGCAGGCCGGTCAATTGCAGCTCCGCCAGCAGCCGTTCGTGCTCGCCGTGGGAGCGGCGCTTCGGGCCGACGACGACCGTCGCCCCGATCGCGAACCCGGCTCCCGGGCGGGTCCACTCGCGCACCCGCCGGAGGAGATCACGGTACCGGTCGATGTGGGTACCGGCGGCGAAATCCGCGGGGCCCGCGAGGTGCTGGACCATCTCGATGCTCAGCGCGGCGTCGAAGGGGGCGGCCGGTGTGTAGTTCTGGTACGCGACATGCCGCACGTCCACCGCCGGCAGGTCCTGTCCGAGCGACTCCTGGCACTGCAGGGCCGAGGAGTTGAGGCCGACGGCGGCGGACACCTTCCGTTCCCTGGCCAGGTAGTCGAGCATTCCGCCGAAGCCGGAACCGAGATCGACGACCCGGTGTCCCGGGCGCACTCCGGCGAGGTCGGCGAATGCGCACAGCTTCCGGTGCTGCGCGGTCTCCAGGTCGGGAGCCGGGTTGCTTCCGGGGCCCCAGAGTGCGCAACTCATGGTGAGCCGCGAATCCATCCATCCGGCGAAAAAATCGGCTCCTGCTTCCTCGTAGAGAGACGCGGACGGATTATCGACTGCGCTCACACAATCTCCCGGCTGTTCTCCGACACGCATGTTCCTACGCGCGTGACGCGTGTTCTGCGGCTCTCGTTCTCGGAATACATCTTCGGAATACTTCGTCGGAATTCGGCTTTCTCCTGTTGCGCTGACAGCGCACCCTGGCTACCCGGCCGACCAGCGGTTCAGTTGGCACGGCGAACTCTTCACCGGAACGTATGACTGTGCGCATGCCGGCGTTTTCCGGCTGGTTTTGCGGTGCAGGTGCCTCAGCCGGGGGCCTGGGCGCAGCCGCCGCGCCGCAGCAGGTCGAGCACCCGGGCGTGGAGGACTGCCAGGCCGCCGGGTGGGATCGGTGCCGGGCTGCCGGTGAGGGTGTACCACTCCTCGGCGCCGGTGTACTGGACGTCGATCGCGGCTCGCCCGTCCGGAGCGGAGCGGGTCACGACGGTCACGTCGCCGGTGATGACGCCGACCTCGTCGGTCATGATGCCGCCGGGGCCCGCCCGCAGCTGGTCCTCGTACCTTTCCGGCTCCTGCGGCCCGCGGCCGGTCCCGCGCCCGGTCATCGGTGGCAGGTCTCCAGCATGTCGTCGAGCTTGCGCTTCTCGTCGCTGGTGACCGTCAGACGGTAGGTGGTCTTCACGGCGATCCACGCGCGGGAGTAGGTGCACCAGGAGCTCTTGGCCGGGGGCTGCCACTCCTCGGGCCCCTGGTCGCCCTTGGTCCGGTTCGTGGAAGCGGTCACCGCGAGGAGTTGAGGGCGGGTCAGGTCGTTGGCGAACGCCTCGCGCTTGTGCTGCGTCCAGGCGTCGGCTCCGGAGCGCCAGGCGTTGGCGAGCGGGACCATGTGGTCGATGTCCAGTTCGGAGGCGTCGGTGACTTCCTTGCCGTCGTAGAGGCTGGTCCAGTGGCCGGAGACGGCCCGGCATTCCGCGTCCCGTTCGACATCGGTGCCGGCGCGGGCGAGGACCTTCTCGCGGGTGTCGCAGCTGTTGCCCTGCGCGCTCCAGTGCGGGAACCGCTCCCTGCTGTAGCCGGACATCGACCCATGCGCCGCCACCTTCAGCCCGGCGAGCCGGTGTTGGGCCGTCGCCGCCGTCGGTACGCCGGGCAGGCCCTTCTCACCGGCTGCTTTGCTGTCGTCTTTGCTGCCGTCTTTGCCGTCATCGGCCGGGCCGGAGGCGGACGGCTTGTCCTGCGACGGCGAGGACGACGAGTCTCCGGGAGAGCAGCCGACCGCCACGAGCCCGACCAGCGCCATAGCCCCTGCCGCACATGCCCACCGCCGCTGACGCCGCATAGCTCTCCGTGTCTCCCCCTCGACGGCTGTTCCCGGCGGAGCCTACCCAGACCGAGCCGCGCGGGGAACCATGAAGCGTGCGCGATCAGCCACAGTCCGCTACCACGCCGCCGGTGACCAGCAGCCGCCGGGCAGCCGTTCAGCGGGCCACAGCGTGCAGGACGAGGATGGCCACATCGTCCTCGAGCGGCTCCGTACCGAAGTCGTGCGTGGCCTGACGTACCCGTTCCGCCACTGCTTTGGCGCCGAGGCCGGTGCAGCCCGCGAAGATCTTCGCCAGGCCGTCGTCGTCGTCCAACTGCCGCGATCCGTTGCGGCGTTCCGTCACCCCGTCGGTCACGCACAGCAGCGACTGCCCCGGCGCCAGCTCGAACGGGTACGCCTCGAAGTCGGCGGATTCGTCGATACCGAGCAGCAGCTGTGACTCCACCACCGGCTCCACCCGGCCGTCCATGGACAGCTTCAGCGGAGGCGGGTGGCCGGCGCTGGCCACGGTGCAGCGCGCTCCGCCCGCCTCCTCGTCCGGCTCCACCTCTCCGTAGACCAGGCTCAGAAAGCGCGGCTGGGCCGTCTCGCCGCCAACGGCCACGGCCTCGGCGCTCTCCTCGGCCAGGGCGGCGTTGAGCTTGCCCAGCACGGAGTCGACCCCGTGGCCCTCCCGGGCGAGCAGCCGCACCAGGTGGCGGGTGAGCCCCGTGACGGACATCGCCTCGGGGTCCTTGCCCTGGACGTCGCCGAGCAGGAAGGCCCAGCGGTTGCGGCCCAGGGCGAAGAGGTCGTAGAAGTCACCGCCGACGGTCTGGCCCATGGCGTGCGGTTCGTAGACGATGGCCGTCTCCACGCCCGGGAGGGCGGCGAGCGCCGGAGGCAGCTGCCTGCGCTGCAGCGCGCGGCTGATGGTGGTCTGACGGGTGTACTGGCGGGCGGTGAAGACTGCCTGCGCCACCCGGCGCGCGGCGTCCTCCGCCGTACGGGCGACGGAGGCCGTCATCTCCGTGGGGCCGGATCTGCCGATCACCAGCGAGCCCAGACAGGTGCCGCCCGCGACCAGGGAGAACGCCAGCGCCGAGCCGCTGCGCCCGGAGCCCTCGGCGTGTCCGGGCCAGGGCCAGGGGATACCAACGGTCCGCAGGTTCGGCCCCGGCGGATCGGGCTCCAGGGCGAGGCGCAGCGCCTCGACCTTCCGCTCGTCGGAGTGCCAGACGCGGGCCAGCCGCATCCCGCCGCTCTCCGTGGTCAGCCAGACGGCGCACCAGTCGGCCAGCCGTGGCACCAGCAGCTGTCCGGCGAGCGCGGCGACCATGTCCTCGTCCAGCTGACCGGCCAGCAGCTCGCTGACCTCGGCCAGAAAGGAACCGCCCGAGTCGGTCCACTCGGCCGCACGGCGCCGGTCGGCCTCCCGGGAGGCGGAGTAGATCTCCGCGGCGACCAGCTCGCGTTGCATGGCCTCACTGAGCGTGCCCGAGGGCTCGGGCTCCAGCTCCGAGACGGCGATACGGAACCAGACGACCTTCTCGGTGTGCCGGTAGGCCACGCCCCAGGACTCGGCCAGTGATCCGACCATCTGGAGGCCGAGGCCGCGGCCCTCGGTGCGTTCGCCCGAGGAGTCACCGGCGACGCGTCCCGTGGGCTGCGCGTCGGCCACCTCGACCAGCACGGCTACGAGCTCCGCCGGGTGGCCCTCCCCGGCCGCCCCGGTCTCCTCCGGGGCGGCGTCCTGCGGCTTCCTGCGCCGGGTCTCCACGTCGCAGGCGACCTCGATCCGGGTTCCGGCATGTACGAGTGCGTTGGTGACCAGCTCGCTGACGAGGAGCATCGCGTCCTCGGTCAGCCGCCGGGTCACCTGCCGCGGCGTGGCGCCGGAGCGGGCGTGCTTCTCGATCTCCGCGCGTACGAGGGCGCGCGCTGCGGACGGCGCGAGCTGACTTGCGGGCAGGGCCCTCCGCGACGCGGGATCGCTCAGGTCGGCGGACGGTAGTCGCACAAGCCTCTCCTGACTCGGATCACCTCTGACCTCGGCCGGGATCTCGGCTCAGACCTCGGCTCAGACCTCGGCTGATCAACACTGAGCCACCTATATTAGGATAAGAGTGTATATACCGGACGCCGAGGATGGGATGCCATGGAGGACCCCATGGACCCTCAGGGCCACTGTGTGCGGGAGCGGGACCTCCGCCCGCTGCTGGGAGCAATGAGGTCGCTGTGCGATGGGGACTTCTCGGCCCGCGCGGGGGTCGACGCCGAAGGCCTGCTCGGCGAGATCGCCGGGGCGTTCAACCAGATCGCCGCCCGTAACGAGCATCTGGCCTCCGAGCTGAAGCGGGTCCGCCGCGAGGTGGCCAAGAACGGCCGGCTGGACGAGCGGGTCACCGCCAGCCCGGGTCCGGGAGCCTGGAACACCAGCGTCGAAGAGGCGAACCAGCTGATCGACTCCCTCGCCTCCCCGGTGACCAGGGCGACCCACGTACTGGAATCGATCGCCGACGGCAACCTGGCGCACCACATGGAGCCCTCCGGGTCCGCGCAGTGGCGCAACGGCGACCTCGGGCGTCTGGACTCCGGGATGAACCGCCTGGTGGACCAGCTCTCCATGTTCACCGGGGAAGTCACCCGGGTGGCCCGGGAGATCGGCACCGAGGGCGACCTCAGCGGACGCGCCGACGTGGGGGAGCTCTCCGGTGACTGGCGGCGGGTGACCGAGGCCATCAACACCATGGCGGAACGGCTCACCGGTCAGGTGCGGGACATCGCCGGTGTGACGACCGCGGTCGCCAAGGGGGATCTGACGCAGAAGGTCATGGTCGAGACCTCGGGCGAGCTGCTGCAGCTGAAGCTGACCGTCAACACGATGGTCGACCAGCTCTCCGCATTCGCCGACGAGGTCACCCGCGTCGCCCGTGAGGTGGGCACCGAAGGCAACCTCGGCGGACAGGCGGAGGTGCGGGGGCTGTCGGGCGTGTGGCGGGATCTGACCGACAACGTCAACCTCATGGCCTCCAACCTGACCTCACAGGTCCGCAACATCGCGCAGGTCTCCACGGCTGTCGCACAGGGCGATCTCAGCCAGAAGATCACTGTCGAGGCGAAGGGCGAGATCCTTCAGCTGATGAGCGCGGTGAACGCGACGGTCGACCAGCTCTCCGCGTTCGCCGACGAGGTCACCCGCGTCGCCCGCGAAGTCGGCACCGAAGGCAACCTCGGCGGACAAGCCCAGGTCCGCGGCGTATCCGGCGTGTGGCGGGATCTGACCGACAACGTCAACCTCATGGCCTCCAACCTGACCTCACAGGTACGCAGCATCGCGCAGGTCGCCACCGCCGTGGCCGAAGGGGACCTCTCCAAGAAGATCGACGTCGACGCGAAGGGCGAGATCCTTCAGCTGAAGACCACGCTCAACACGATGGTCGACCAGCTCTCCGACTTCGCCGACGAGGTCACCCGCGTCGCCCGCGAAGTCGGCACCGAAGGCAACCTCGGCGGACAAGCACAGGTCCGCGGCGTATCGGGGGTGTGGAAGGACCTCACCGACAGCGTCAACTCCATGGCGCTGAACCTGACCTCACAGGTGCGCAGCATCGCGCAGGTGACCACGGCCGTCGCCAACGGCGACCTCTCCAAGAAGATCGAGGTCGACGCACGCGGCGAGATCCTGGAGCTGAAGGAGACCGTCAACACCATGGTCCGTCAGCTTCGGGCCTTCTCCGACGAGGTCACCCGCGTGGCCCGCGAGGTGGGCACCGAGGGCAATCTCGGCGGGCGCCGGGCCGAGGTGCACGGAGTGTCGGGGCTGTGGAAGGACCTCACGGACAACGTCAACTTCATGACGATGAACCTCACTTCGCAGGTCCGCAACATCGCGCAGGTCGCCACCGCCGTCGCCAACGGCGACCTCTCCAAGAAGATCGACGTGGACGCACGCGGCGAGTTCCTGGAGCTGAAGACCACCCTCAACACCATGGTCGACACCCTGTCCTCCTTCTCCTCGGAGGTCACCCGGGTCGCCCGCGAGGTGGGCAGCGAGGGGCAGCTGGGCGGACAGGCCCGGGTCGAGGGCGTGTTCGGCACCTGGAAGGGCCTGACCACCAGCGTCAACGAACTCGCCCTGAATCTGACCACACAGGTCCGCGCAATCGCCGAGGTCGCCAGCGCCGTCACCCAGGGCGACATGTCCCGCTCCATCCAGGTGGACGCGCGCGGCGAGGTCGCCGAGCTGAAGGACAACATCAATGTGATGGTGGCCAATCTGCGCGAGACCACCCGCACCAAGGACTGGCTGGAGTCGAACCTGACCCGCATCGCCGGACTGATGCAGGGCCAGCGCGATCTGGTGGAGGTCGCCGACCTGATTCTGCGCGAGCTGACACCGCTGGTGAACGCGCAGGCCGGCGCGTTCTTCCTGGTGGCCGACGGCGGGAAGCCGGGCGAGGAGCTGGAGTTCATCGCGGGCTACGGCACCAGCGGACGCGAGGACACCGGAGCGCATACCGACTCCCCGGTACACGGTCTGCTGACCCAGGCGGTCGCCGAGAAGAAGCGCATCCTCATCGAGGACGCCCCCGCCGACTACGTCCAGGTGGAATCCGGGCTCGGCTCCGCACCAGCGGCACACATCCTGATCCTGCCGATCCTGTTCGAGGACAGGGCGCTCGGCGTCATCGAGGTGGCGTCGTTCAGCAAGTTCAACGACGTCTATCTGACGTTCATCGACCAGTTCGTGCACACCATCGGTGTCTCGATCAACACCATCCTGGCCAACGCCCGTACGGAGGTACTGCTCTCGGAGTCCCAGCGGCTCACCTCGGAGCTGCGCCAGCGCTCGGACGAGCTGCAGCGCACCAACGCCGAGCTGGAGGAGAAGGCCGCCTTGCTGGCCAGCTCCTCGCAGTACAAGTCGGAGTTCCTGGCGAACATGTCGCACGAGCTGCGTACGCCGCTGAACTCGCTGCTGATCCTGGCGCGGCTGCTCGCTGACAACCCCGACGGACGGCTCTCCGAACAGGAGGTGGACTTCGCGACCACGATCTACCGTTCGGGTTCGGACCTGCTCCAGCTGATCAACGACATCCTCGATCTGTCGAAGGTCGAAGCCGGTCGGATGGATGTGCGGCCCAAGAAGCTGCCGCTGACGAAGCTGCTGGACTATGTGCACGCCACATTCCGGCCTGTGACCGTCGACCGTGGGCTGGCCTTCGACATCGGCGTGGGCGAGAACGTGCCGCGCGAGCTGTACTCCGACGAGCAGCGCATCCAGCAGGTGCTGCGCAATCTGCTGTCCAACGCGGTGAAGTTCACCTCCTCCGGAGGGGTGGAGCTGCGGGTGGACCTCGTCTCGGGCGAGAGGTTCAGCGAACCGACGCTGCGGGACGCCGAATCCGTCGTCGCCTTCTCCGTGAAGGACACCGGAACCGGCATCCCGCCGGAGAAGCTTTCGGTCATCTTCGAGGCGTTCCAGCAGTCCGACGGCACCACCAGCCGCCGGTACGGCGGAACCGGCCTCGGGCTGTCCATCAGCCGCGAGATCGCCGGGCTGCTCGGTGGCCGTATCGACGTGGAGAGCACGGAGGGCGTGGGCTCGCGGTTCACGCTCTACATCCCCGCGGTCTATCCCGGCAGCACCCTCTCCCCCGCCCCGGTGCCCGGCACCGCGCCGCCGGACACCCAGGTGCGCGAGGAGGCCGCGGCCGGCACCGCGCCGGCGCCGTCCCCGCCCGCCACGCTGCCCGAGAGGGACCGGCCGGAGTCCTCCCGGGCTGCCGC
>NZ_JADKMA010000161.1 GCF_017676365.1 Streptomyces oryzae | reverse complement strand
GGGGAAGGCGGCCGGGACGGCAGCCCGGTGTACGGGAGATCAGGGACAAGTCCCGCTGGTACCGGCCCGTGGCGCTCGGCGTCGACACCGCCGGCGTCGCGCTTCCGGTGGCGATCTTCTTCGAGCAGGCGGGACAGCCGCACACCGGCGCGGCCACCGCGGTTGCCACGCTCACCTGGCTGGGCGTGCTGACCGCGCACCGGCGGTACGGGCAGCGCTGGCTCGGTGAGACCCGGGGGGTGCTGACCACCCTGCACGACTGGCTGACGCTGCTCGGACTGCTCGCCGTCGTCCGCGTACTGACCGGCGAGCACTCGCCACCGGCTCTCGCGCTGCTCGCGCTGGCCCCGGCGCCGCTGCTCACCACGGCCTGCCGGTCGCTGACGCACCGTCACCTCACGGGTCAGCGGCGCGAGGCGCACGCCGTGCAGCGGGCGCTGGTGGTCGGTGAGGGCAGCGCCGTCGACCGGGTGGTGGAGCAGCTGGCGAGCCGGACCGACCACCCGTACGTCGTCATCGGCGCCGTACCGGTCGGCCCCACGGCCAACCGCAGCGGCGTCCCCGAGGCCGGACAGCTGGAGGCAGCGCCGCAACTGCCGGACGGCGGCGGCGCGGACGGCCCCGCCGTACTGACGGCGGCACGGCACCACCGGGCCGACATCGTGCTGGTTGCACCCGGCTCGCTGCTGTGCGGCGAGCGGCTGCGCACCCTGACCTGGGCCGTGCAGGACGCGGGGCTGCCGCTGGTGATCGCCTCCGGGCTGGCCGACGTGGCGCTGCGCCGGGTACGGCCGTCCACCGCCGCCGGGCTGCACCTGCTGCACGTGGACCCGCCGCTGCGGCGCGGGCCGCAGCTCGCCCTCAAGGCCGCGCTCGACCGGACGGGCGCCGCGCTGGGACTGGTGCTGCTCGCACCGCTGTTCGCCCTCATCGCGCTGGTCGTACGGCTCGACTCGGCGGGCCCCGCGTTATACCGGCAGACCCGGATCGGCCGCCGCGGGGTGCCGTTCACCATGTGGAAGTTCCGCTCCATGGCTGTCGACGCGCACCAGGTGCGGCCGCAGCTCGCCGCCGCCAACGAAGTGGACGGACCGCTCTTCAAGATGCGGGCCGACCCACGGATCACCCGGGTGGGCCGCGTGCTGCGGCGCACCTCCCTGGATGAGCTGCCGCAGCTGCTGAATGTGGTGCGGGGCGAGATGTCGCTGGTGGGGCCGCGGCCTCCGCTGCCCGAGGAGGTCGCCGCCTACGGGGCAACTGCGTTGCGGCGGCTGCTGGTCAAGCCCGGGTTGACCGGGCCGTGGCAGGTCAGCGGGCGCTCGGACCTGTCCTGGGACGAGAGCCTCGCCCTCGATCTGCGCTACGCGGACAACTGGTCGTTGACCACGGACTTGGATCTGCTGGCCCGCACGGTGCGAGCTGTCGTTGACGGGAGGGGAGCGTATTGACACCCCCTCACGGCTTACGCCCCGGAGCCCGCGCGCAGCCACCAGTCGTACGTCTCGCGGATGCCCTCCCGCAAAGGAATCTCCGGGTGGAAGCCCAGCTTCGACAGCCGCGAGACATCCAGCAGCTTGCGCGGCGTACCGTCCGGTCGGTCGGTGTCCCACTCGATGGCCCCGGCGAAGCCGACCACGTCGGCGACCGTCTCGGCCAGCGCGGCGATCGTCAGATCCTCTCCGCAGCCCACGTTGACCGGCGAATCCGCATCGTAGCTGCGCAGCAGCAGCAGGCAGGCCCGCGCCAGGTCGTCGACGTGCAGGAACTCGCGGCGCGGCGTACCGCTCCCCCACAGCACCACCCGCTCCGCACCGTCCCGCTCCGCCTCGTGGAAGCGGCGGATGAGGGCGGGCAGGACGTGGGAGGTCTCCAGGTCGAAGTTGTCGCCGGGGCCGTAGAGATTGGTGGGCATGGCCGAGATGTAGGAGGCGCCGTGCTGCTCGCGGTAGGCGCGGATCTGGGCGATGCCCGCAATCTTCGCCAGCGCGTACGGCTCGTTCGTCGGCTCCAACGCGCCGGTGAGCAGCGCTTCTTCGGTGATCGGCTGCGGTGCGTGCTTGGGGTAGATGCAGGAGGAGCCCAGAAACAGCAGCCGGGGCACGCCCGCGGCGTGCGCACCCGCGATGACGCTGAGCTGGATGCGCAGATTGTCCTCCAGGAACGGCACGGGCTGCGTCTTGTTCGCCATGATCCCGCCGACCTTGGCCGCCGCCAGCACCACCGCGTCCGGCCGCATCTCGCGCAGCCGGCGCGCGGTGCGCTCCGCGTCGCGCAGGTCGAGCGCCGCGCGGTCGCGGGTCAGCACCTGATATCCCTCCGCGGTCAGTACGCGGGCCACGGCCGAGCCGACCAGCCCCCGGTGTCCCGCGACGAAGACCCGCGCACCGGGCGGCAGCAGGGGGCGGTCGGAGGCGGCGGTCACGGCGGATTCCGTGTGCGGTATCGGCGTCATGCCGCCGGATTCTGCCAGCAGTCACCCCCATTCGGGGAGATAGCCGACAAAGAGCACTCAACCCTCATCCACCCTCAAGACGGACGGCGGCACATGGCCAAGAGCGCGCTGATCACCGGGATCACCGGTCAGGACGGGTCGTATCTGACCGAACTGCTGCTCGGGAAGGGCTATACGGTGCACGGCCTGGTACGCCGTTCCTCGTCCTTCAACACCGGCCGCATAGACCATCTGTACGAGGACCCGCACGACGAGGGCCGCTCGCTCGTGCTGCACCATGCGGACCTCGCCGACGGTGTCGCCCTCGTCAATCTGCTGCGCGACCTGCGGCCCGACGAGGTCTACAACCTCGGGGCCCAGTCCCATGTCCGCGTCTCCTTCGACTCCCCCCTCTACACCGGGGACGTGACCGGGATGGGCACCATGCGGTTGCTGGAAGCCATCCGGGCCAGCGGTATCGACACCCGCATCTACCAGGCGTCGTCCTCGGAGATGTTCGGCGCGGCCCCGCCCCCGCAGCACGAGGGGACCGCGTTCCATCCGCGCAGCCCGTACGGCTGCGCGAAGGTGTTCAGCTACTGGTCGACGGTCAACTACCGCGAGGCGTACGACCTGTTCGCGGTGAACGGCATCCTCTTCAACCACGAATCCCCGCGGCGCGGTGAGACCTTTGTGACCCGCAAGATCACTCGTGCTGTCGCCCGCATCCGTGCCGGGCTGCAGCGGCACCTGTATCTGGGCAACCTCGACGCGGTACGCGACTGGGGGTACGCGCCCGAGTACGTCGAGGCGATGTGGCTGATGTTGCAGGCCGACGAGCCGAACGACTATGTCGTGGCCACCGGGGTCGCCACGACGGTGCGGGAGTTCTTGCACGAGGCCTTTCGGGCGGGCGGGCTGGACTGGCAGGAGCATGTGCGCTTCGACCCCGCGTATCAGCGGCCCACGGAGGTGGACGCGCTGATCGGGGATGCGGCGAAGGCGGAGGCCCGGCTGGGCTGGAAACCGCGCGTGATGTGGGGGGAGTTGGCCCGGATCATGGTCGAGGCCGACATCTCTGCACTGGACGCGGAGCTTTCTGGCGAAGCGGTCCGCATCGACCATGGGTGAAGCCCAATCCCGCGTACCCGGCGTGGGGGCTGCGCTTGCCCACCTTGCTCCCCCAAGCTCTTCGAGCAGGGGGTACCCGCAGGCGCAGACCTCCCAAGCACAGCAGGCACAGAGCAGATGCGCCCCGTAAGGGGCGCGGGGAACTGCGCGCGCAACCAGTAGACAACCCGCAGCCCGCAAGAAACGGGCAGGGGCAACCCCTCACCGGCACCAACGCACCAACGCAGCACCGAACAATGGGGACGGCAAATGAAACGCAGCAGAAGCCGCAAAGCGGCACTCGCGGTCACGGTCCTGGCGCTGGCCGCAACTGCCCTGGTCGGTCCCGCCCTCACCGAGGGCGGGACCACGGCGCGGGCCCTCACCGCGCCGGTGGCGATGACGGCGGACGACTTACCGACATGGCAGACGAACGGCGTCGTCTGGGCGATGGCCCAGTCCGACGGAGTCGTCTTCGCGGGCGGCACCTTCTCCGCCATCCGCCCGCCCGGCGCAGGGCCCGGCACCAGCGAACGGCAGGCCGTCAACTTCGCGGCGTTCGACGCGGCGACCGGCGCCCCCACCGACTGCCGGCTCAACTTCACGGTGGGCAGCGGTACGGCGACGGTCCGGGCGCTGGACGTCTCTCCGGACGGCAAGACCCTCTACGCGGGCGGCAACTTCGCCGCGGTGAACGGCACACACGTCAGCCGTGTCGCCGCCGTCGACATCGCGACCTGCAAGGTGAAGCCGGACTTCAGCGTGTCGGTCTCCTCGACCGTCCACGCACTGGCGGCCACCGACGACACCGTCTACCTGGGCGGTGACTTCACCTCGGTGGAGGGGCAGAGCCGGAGCAAGTTCGCCGCGCTCAGCACCAGCGGTGCGCTGCGGTCCTGGAAGGCGGACGCCGATCTGACGGGCCGCGCGCTGGCCGTCACCCCGGACGGGAAGAGCGTGGTGCTCGGCGGCGACTTCACCCGCGTACGCGGCAGCTCCTCGCGCGCGCTGGCCGTCGTCGACGCGTCGTCCGGGGCGATCAAGCGGGCCTACGGGAGCACCTTCGTGCCCCGTAACTCGGTGGTCAAGAGCCTGTACGCGGACGAGACCGGGATCTACACCGCCAACGAGGGTACCGGCGGCGGGGTGTTCGACGGGCGGATCGCACTGAACCTGGACGACTTCTCGCAGCGCTGGCGGGACACCTGCCTGGGCGCCACCCAGGACGTGACCGTCTACAAGGGCGTGCTCTACAGCAGTTCGCACGCGCACAACTGCTCCAGCATGGGCCAGTTCGGGGAGCTGCACGAGCGCCAGCATCTGCTGGCCGAGTCGGTGGACGACCCGACGCCGCTGCTGTCGTGGTTCCCCGACACCGACGACGGGCCGCTGAACGTGGAGCAGGTGGGCCCGCGCGTCATGGTGGCCTCCTCCAGCGGCGGCCGGGACTACATGTGGGTCGGCGGCGCGTTCTCCCGGATCGCCAGCAACGGCAACAAGCCGCAGCAGGGCCTGGTCCGCTTCGCCAACGGGCCCGACACCCGGGACCCGACCGTCCCCACCGGGGTGAACGCGGCCAACGTCACCACCGGTGTACGGGTGACCTGGCCCGCCGCCACCGACCTGGACGACCGCGCCCTCACCTACCGCGTCTACCGCAACGGCGCGGCCGAGCCGGTGGGGACCGTCCGGGCCAACTCCACGTTCTGGGACCGGCCGACGGTCGGTTTCACCGACACCACCGTCAAGCCGGGCACGGACTACACCTACCGGATCACCGCGAGCGACGCGGACGACGCCAACACCAGTGCCCGCTCGGAGGGGGCGACGGTACACACGCCGGGCACGGCGACGGAGACGACGCTGGAGCGGGAGGCGACCGCCGACGCCTATGTGAACGGCTCCTCGGTCAACTCCACCTACGGCACCCATCAGCAGCTGGCCGTGCGCGGCTCGTCCCCGTACGAGACGTACGTACGCTTCAACGTGCCGTCCCCGCCCAGCGGCATGGTGCTCGAGGACGCCAAGCTGACGGTCACCACCAGCGCCGACAGCTACGCGCCGACCGCCGACACGGTCAGCGTACGCGCGGTCACCGGCTCCTGGTCCGAGTCCACCGTGACCTATGCCGAGCGGCCCGCACTGGGCACGACGACGCTGGGCTCGCTGAACGGCGCCGCGGAGCGGAGTACGGCGTACGACATCCCGCTCAGCACCGGCGCGGTCGGTGACGCGGCCGGTGACAGCCTCGATCTGGCGCTCACCAGCACCGGCAGCGACAGCATGTGGCTGCTGGCGCGCGAGTCCGGGGGCACCGGCCCCAAGCTCACGCTGACCTACCGGAAGCCGTGAGCGTCCGCAAGGCCGCAGCAGCCGCGGTGGCCGCCCTGGTGGCGGCCACCCTGGCGCTGACGGCCGGCTGCAGCACGGGCGGAGGCGAAAAGAACGGAGCCGAGGCGGGCGGCCACAGCGGGCGGCCCCGCACGAGCGCCCCCGCGTCGCCGGACAAGGAACCGCCACCGCCGAAGGACGACAGGGAGCGGAAACGGCGGCCCGGGAAGACGGCCACACCGATGGTGCCGCGTGCCTCGCTCACCCCCGCCACCGGTTCGTTCACCAAGAAGGAGAAGAAGTATCTGACCGGCCGGGTGCCCGAGGGTCTGGAGCCGGCCGCCGTGCTGGAGGCGGGCCGTACCGCCTGCGCCCGGCTGCGGACGACGGCCGCGGCGAGCCGCAAGGACGCGGTCAGCGCCCTGAAGGCCGGCGAGATCGACAACGCCGAACCGGCGGTCGAGCACCTGTGCCCGAAGTACAAGCCGCTGCTGAAGGCGGCGGGCAAGAACTGACACCGGCCTGGCCCCGATCCGGCCCCGACCCGGTTCCGACTCGACCCCCAGGAGAGAAGACCCGTGGAGAGACTGCCCGTCGTCGTCGCGATACCGACCAAGAACGAGGCGGAGAACATCGCCACGACCGTACGGTCCGTGATCGGCCACTTCGCACATGTCGTCGTGGTCGACTCGGACAGCACGGACGACACCCGCGCGCTCGCCAAGGCCGAGGGCGCCGAAGTGCTGCCCTACACCTGGGACGGCGGGTATCCGAAGAAGAAGCAGTGGTGCCTGGAGAACGTCCACCCGGAGACCGACTGGGTCTTCTTCCTCGACGGGGACGAGACGCCCAGCCCGGAACTGCTGGCCGAGATACGGCACATCTTCCACACACCGACCGGTCGGTCGGTACGCCCGGCGGCCTTCGACATCCCGCTCGGCTACTGGTTCGCGGGGCGCAGGCTGCGGCACGGGTACACCATCGTCAAGCGGGTGCTGCTGGACCGCACCCGCTGCCGCTTCCCCGAACCGGACGATCTGGCCGCGCCCGGCATGGGCGAGCAGGAGGGCCACTACCAGCCGCTGGCCGACCCGGTGGTCCGGCTCCGCTCCCCCATCGAGCACCAGGACATGGACCCGGTGCGCACCTGGTTCGAGCGGCACAACCGCTATTCGGACTGGGAGGCGTGGCTGGAGCGGCACCCGGCCGTACGGGAGCAGATCCGGCAGGCCAAGACCCGGCAGGGCCGCCTCTTCCACCGCGCCCCGCTCAAGCCGCTGGTCTCCTTCGCCTACGCCTACGGCTGGAAACGGGGCTTCCTCGACGGCCGCGCCGGGCTCGACTACGCACTGGCGATGAGCTTCTACCGCTGGCAGATCGGGCTCAAGGCACGCGAACTCGCGGCGAGCGGCGGCCGAGGCGCCGAGCGGGGCCCGAACTGACCCGCTCGCGCGGCACCTTCGCGTATATCTCCCGCAGGGTGCCCACCACCGCGTCCAGCGTGAAGCTGTCCTGGGCCAGCTGCCAGGCCGCCTGCGAGGCGGCGGCGTTGGCCGCCGGTTCCAGCAGCTCCAGTACGGCCCTGCCGACGCGGGCCGCGTTCTCCGGGTCGTCCGGGGCGCTGTCCACCAGCCGCCCGGCCCCGGCCGCCGCCACATCCGGCGCCGGCCCGCTGGTGCGGGTGACGACGACGGGCAGCCCCACCGACAGCGCCTCCAGCACGGAGACGGAGAAGGCGTCCTTGATGGACGGCAGGACATATACGTCGCTGGTGCGCAGCCGCTCCATGACGTCGGCGTGCCCGAGGGCACCGATGTACTCCAGCGCGTGCCCGACCCCTAGCGAGCGGGCCAGCGCCAGCATGTCGCCGGCCAGCGCCCCGGTGTCGGGCCCGGCCATGACGAACCGTGCCTCGGGGTACTTCTCCAGCACCGTCGGTATCGCTCCGACGAAGTCCTGCGGCCGCTTGCCCTCCTGCACCCGGGCGCAGTACAGCACGGTGGGCGGGCGCCCCGGCCCCGCCGGCACGGCGCGCATCGGCTGCGGGGCGACGCCGTTGACCAGCCGGTACGCCGGGCCCATCGGCTCGGGTGCCACCACCGCCGCGGTCAACTCCCGCTCGGTCGGCGTCAGATGGAGTACGGCGTCGGCCTGCTTCAGCACCCGGCGCAGACCCAGTACGTCCACCGCCTGCGCCACCCGCTTCTCGGTGGGGTCGATCATGCCGTGCGTCTGGAGCACGAGGGGGCGGCCCATCTGCGCGGCCAGCAGTGCGACGGGGAGCGTGACCAGGTCCCGCATGAGATGGACGTGCACGACGTCCGCCGAGCGCAGCAGCCGGGGAGCCGCCGCGAGGAGGGAGGCCGAGGTGATGCCGCTGACCTCGAAGCGGGGCGCCACATGCCGGGCCTGGAAGAGCCGGGCCGGAACACCGTCCACCATGCGAGGCAGCGCCTCACCCGGCGGGAAGCCGTCCCCCAGAGCCACCAGTGCCGCCTGCTCGCCCTGGGCCCGCAACCCCCGGCACAGATTGAGCGCGACCCTGGTCGGCCCCCCGAAATCGTGGGTCGGCGTGTGCAGCGTAACGATGTGCAGCGCCTTCAACTGTGCCCCCTCTGTAGCAATTTGTGCAGACATTACCTGCTTTAGGAGCTTTCGTCTTGCGTCCCGTCAGGGGCGCGGGGAACTGCTCCCCCAGACTCCGTCCGGGAAGTGCCCCCACCAGCCACAAACCCACCCGCAGCCCGCAACGCACAAACAGGGGCACCCCCTCACCGGACCAAGCGAGGGGGCAGCAAAATGAGCGCGGCCACCCCATGGACGGCAGCAGCTCAGAGCTCAGCCCCCCGCGCCGTACTGTCCAGAGCCCTGGCAATCCCTCTCATCGCCGCACTGGTGGCCGCACTCCCCGCGACGGTCGCGACGCAGCCGGGACCGGGCCCGCACGACGCCGCCTACTGGCTCCAGTTGGCGACCTGCGCCTACTCCGGCACCCGGCTGGCGGCCATGGTGCTGACCCCGCGCCGCCGCCTCATCCAGGGCGCCTTCTGGCTGTTCTGCTACATCGCCATGGGCATCGCACCCCTGGCGCAGACGGTGCTGGACAGCACCCCGACGCCGGTCGTCGGCCCCCGCGCCGACACGGTGCTGGCCTCGGCGCTCGTCCTGGCGGGCATGGTGGCGTTCGACGTGGGGGCGCTGCTGGCCCGCCACCGGCCACCGCTGCGCAGCCGGATGTCCGACCGCCACCGGCCGGCCGCCACCGTCCACCCTCGGCGGCTGTACGCGCTGTGCGTCCTGGCGCTGGCGGGCAGCGGGCTGCTGGTGGCCAAGCTGGGCGGCCCCGGCGTCTTCTTCAGCAACCGCCAGGAGATCAGCGAGACGATCGGGGGCGCCTCGGGCGCGGCGAGCGCGGAGGCCGCCTCGCAGGCCGGCTCGGCGTTCCTGCGCGGCTTCGGCACCGTGCCCGCGCTGCTGGCGCTGCTGTTCCTCACCCGCTGGCTGGTGGTCTCCCGGGCGGCCCGGCGCACGCCGCTGGTGCCCGTGCTGTGGCTGGCGATGCTCGGGCTCAACGCCGTCGTCAACAACCCGGTCTCCAACCCGCGCTACTGGTTCCTGACGGTGCTGTTCTCGCTGCTGTTCACCGCGTTCCCGCGCAGCCCGGTGATGTACCGCGCCGCGCTGGCGACGGGGGTGGCGGTGGCGCTGGTGGTGTTCCCCTTCGCCGACCGGTTCCGCTACGAGGAAGGCACCGACCGGCCCCGCCAGTCCACGGGCTCGGTGCTGGAACCGCTGACCATGAAGGACTACGACCAGACCGGCATGCTCGCCAACACCGTCACCTTCGTCGACTCCGGCGAGGGCCACAGCTATGGCCGCCAGCTCGCGGGAACGGCGCTGTTCTTCGTCCCCCGCTCGGTGTGGACCGGCAAGCCGCACGACCCCGGCACCCGGGTGGGCACCTGGATGGGCATGCCCTACCCCAACCTCTCCTCCCCCCTGTGGGCCGAACTGTGGCTGGACTTCGGACCGCTGGGCATGACACTGGGCTTCGCAGCCGTCGGCTACGGCGCCGCCCGTACGGACCGCCGTTACGTGCGGCGTACGGCGGAGGAGTCCGCCACCGGGCCGGGCAGCGTGGCCGCTGTCGCCGTGCCGCTCGTCGCCGGTTACAGCTTCATCCTGCTGCGGGGTTCTCTGCTCCAGGGCATGGGCCGGGTCGCCATCGCGGTGCTGTGCGTCGGCTTCGTCACGACGTTCCGCCAGGGCCGCCCCTCACGTTAGAGCTTGCCCGGCATGGGGGCTGCGCTTGCCCTCCCTGCGCCTGGGGGTGCCCCCTCATCAGCCCCAGGGAGGGGCCGCAGTAGCCGGGCGGCACGCAACCAGCCGGCCAGCCCCTTCAGGGCGGAGCCCACGCACAGGCCCCAGGCCGCGCCGAGCACCCCGCCGAGCGCGTAACCCCCCAGCAGGCAGCCGACCGAGACGAGGGAGAAGACGAGCTGGATCGGCAACGTCGCCCGCGGCCGCAGCACCCGCAGGGCCAGCAGCCCACACGTGCCCAGCGCCATCGCCGCGTACTGACTTCCGGTGGCCGGCAGCAACCGCGCCGCCGAGGACCAGGTGTCCCCGAGCAGCGCCCGCCCGTACCCGTCCGGCAGCAGCACCAGTACGAGGGACCACGCGGCGGCCACCCCGGCCAGCACTCCCCCGGCGGCGCCGGCAGCGCGGGCCGCGCTGCGGGGGTCACCCGTCCGGTTGAGCAGTGGGGGACCGAACCCGGTGGCCGCGTTGAACAGCACGTTCATCGGCCCGTAGAGCGTGGTGGCCCCGCGCAGCGCGCCCACGGCCAGCGGGTTGGCCAGCAATCCCAGCCCGATGATGGCCAGCTGGCTCCCCGCGTTGCCGACGCCGAACTCGACAGCGAACCTGCGCCCCAGATGGTCCCGGCGCAGATAGCGGGCCACGTCCTGACCCGCTCCCCTGGTGTGCCGGCGCAGCAGCCACAGCGCCACCGTGAGGGCCGGCAGCGCGGACAGGCCCCAGGCCAGCAGAAGCCGGCCCGCACCGGCGCCGGGCGGCTGCACGGCGAGCGCGGGCAGCACGGCCGCCAGCCGTAACACGTCAGCGAGCAGGGCGTGGTGCGGGCGGTGCAGAGTGGAGAAGGCGTAGCGGGTGGTCTCCTGCGTCAGCGCGAGCGGCAGCACCAGCGCGAGGGCCGCCAGCGCGGTGGGGGTTCGGCCTCCGGTCGCGCCCAGTACGAGCGCGGCTGGCGCGCCCAGCGCGGTCGCCGCCAGCGCGGTGAACGCCACCGCCGAGCGGCACGCCCGCGCGACGGTTTCCCCTCCGCCCTTCTCCAGGACGAGAGCCTGCCCCACGTAGGCCACGGTGAGGCCGAGGAGTACCGAGAAGACGGTGTAGACGAGGGAGAACGTGGCGAACCCGTGCACGTCGGATCGCCGCGCGGCGACGATGAGCACCGCGATGTTCGTCCCCGCAGCCACGCCTTGGTCGGCGACAGAACTTATGAGGGCGGTACGCGTTCTAGGCGGCCGCGACATGGCCGGCCCCTCCCATCCGGCAAGCACAGCGCACCAAGGGGAGACGCGCCCCGAAGGGGCGCGGGGAACTGCGCGCCCAGCCACAAACAAATCCGCAGCCCGCAACGCACAGACAGGGGCACGCCCTCACCGGACCATGACGCGCAGGGCGACGCCCTCCCCCGCGGGGGCGACCCCGCGGTCGGGCGGGGCCGGAGGCCCCAAGCGAACATCCCGGCGCCGGGGCCCACCCCCGGCGCCCCCCGCATGGAGCAGCGCCCCGAGCACACAGCCCCCCGCACCGACGATCAACTCCCGTATCCGCGCCAGCTCATCCCGCCGCACCTCCCGCGGATCGCAGACGATCAGCACACAGTCGACCCGGTCGACGAGCGCGATGGCATCGGCGTACGACAGCACGGCCGGCGCGAGCACGATCAGCACGGAGTCGCGCTCGTCGGCGTGCCCGATGAGCCGGCTGACGGCCGACGAGGTGAGCGCGCGCGGCACCTTGCTGACGCGGTGTCCTGGCACGAGGTCGAAGACGCCCGACTCGCCCGCGTCGATGGGGACGCGGTGCCCGGCGGGCCAGCCGATGGTGCCGTGCCCGGGGGCGCGGGCCCACCCGGGCTGTACGCCGTCGGCCTGCCGGAGCCGCTCGGTGAGGGAGGGCGTGCGCAGATCCGCCTCCAGCAGCAGCACCTCCTTGCCCATCTCCGCGAAGGAGGCCGACAGGTTGACGGAGGCGGCCAGCGCGGTGCCGATGCTGCCGCGCGGCGGGACGACGAGCACCCGGCGGCGCCGCGCGAACGTCTCGTCGTAGGCGAGCCGGAAGGCCACCGAGCGGTACTCCTCGGCGAGCCGGCCACCGGCGAGCAGCGAACGCGAGCGCTTACCGGAACGCCTACGGGAGCGCGGCAGCGTGCCCAGCACGGGCGCGTGCAGGGCTCGTATGACATCGCCGGGGGTGCGGACGGCGGGGTCGAAGACGAGCCGCACCCACGCGGCGAGCAGTCCGAGGCCGATACCGACGGCCGCGCCGAGACCCAGCATCAGCGGCAGCCCCGGCCCGGAAGGAGCGCCGGGCGGGGTGGCCTTGGTGACGACGCGGCCCGGTGTGGTGTCCTCGGCGCGCAGATCGCTGATGCTGCCGTTGATCTCGGCGATGCGGTTGACGACGGAGGAGTGCGCGGAGAGCGTGCCGTCGAGGGCGCCTTCCTTGCCGGAGGAGGCGATCTCCTCGGCGAGCCGGTCGCGCTCCTTGGTGAGCGGGGCGCGCTGCTTCTCGTAGGACCTGACCATGCTGGTGACGCGGGTGGTGGCGTCCTGCTCACGGTTGTCGAGGTAGGCGGTGGCGAAGGCGTTGGCGCGGCGCGCCGCGGCGCGGGGGGTGTGCGCGGTGCAGGCGAAGCGCAGCATGCGGGTCTCGGGCGGGTTGGTGACCTGGAGGTCGGCCACGAGCCGCTGCGGTCCGGTGTCGGTGTGCAGTGTGCGGGCCGCGCGTTCGGCGACGACGCTGCTGAGCGCGGTGCGCCGCTCGGAGCCCATGCTGGTCTCGCCGGGGGCGGTCTTCTCGCTGCTGCTGTCGATGGGCAGCGGGCGGACGGCGACCTCGGTGGTGGCGGTGTAGGAGTCGGCGCCGCGCAGCCCGAGCCAGCCGCCGCCCAGCACACCCAGCACGATGCCGAGCGCTATCAGCCAGCGGTAGCGCAGCAGCTGGCGGAACTGGTCGCGGAGCAGGTCCGGTTCGTCGTAGGCGGGGACGTGGCGGTGGCCGCCCGGGGCACGCTCGGCACCGGCGGGCGGTGCGGTGCGGTCGCTCATGCCGTGCCGCCCTGCTGCCGTGCCGCGCCGGGGGCCGCACCCGGCAGGGCACCGCGGCGCGGCCGGGTCCCAGGGCGCGGGCGGAGCCACGCTCGGGGCCCTGACCTGTGCTGCCCGCGTGCGGGCGGCACGGTGAGGGCCTCCTCCAGCAGTGCCGTCAGCCGGGCCAGTGCCGCCGTATGCCCGAGGTGCCCGGTGGCGTAGGCGCGGCCCGCGGCACCGAGCGAGGCGGCACGGGAAGGCTCGGCGGCGAGGGTGCGGAGGGCGGCGGCGAGCGCGGCGGGGTCCTCGGGCGGTACCAGCACTCCCGCGCCGGAGCGGCGCACTTCCCCCGCGGTGCCGCCGCCCGCGGCGACCGAGGCGACGACGGGCCGCCCGGCGGCGAAGTAGGAGGTGAGCTTGGAGGGGACGCTCATATCGAGCACCGAGGCCCGCTGGGTGACGGCGAGGATGTCGGCGGCGGCCAGTACGTCGGGGAAGTCCGACTCGGCGGCGGGCGGCAGCAGTTCGACGCCGGGCAGCGGTGCCGCCAGCTGGGTGAGGTGCCGCCGCTGGTTGCCGTCGCCCATCAGTACGACGCGTATCCGCTGCCGCGGTAACCGCTCCTCGCGTAAGCGCGCCCCCTCACGGAGGCGCTCGCCCTCACCTGAGCGCTCCCCCTCACCTGAGCGCTCGCCCTGGAGCAGCCCGGCCGTCTCGATCAGCACTTCCAGGCCCTGTTTGAGGCCCATGTTGCCGGAGTGGAGCACGACCGTCTCGTCCTGCCGCCAGCCGAGCCGGGCCCGGGTCTGCTCCCGTGGCCGCGAAGGCTCCGCAATATGCGTCCAGTTGGGGACGGTACGGATCCGGGAGGCGGGGACGCCCATGGCGGCGACGCGGTCGGTGAAGCTCTCATGGATGACGCCGACCAGGGTGGCAGCCGCCAGCACCCGGCGCTCCACGGAGCCGGCCAGCGCGGCTGCCCGGCCGCCGCCCCGGATACCGCTCTGCGCCGCTGCCGCGCCCATCAGGTCCTGTACGACGGGCACGAACGGCACCCCTGCGGTGCGGGCCAGCCGGGCGCCGAGCAATCCGCCCGCCAGGCTGGGCAGTTGGGCGACGACGGCGTGCGGCCTTCCGTCCAGGCCGGGCGGCGCCAGCAGTCCGTGGGCCAGGATGGACGCCTCGTACAGAGCCCGGCGCCCGGCGGTCTGCCGCGGGGGGACGGTGTGTCTGCGGCGGTGCACCCGCACTCCGGCGCGCTCTTCGGTGGCCCGCCAGACCCCGCGGTAGGCGGGGTCGGTACGCCAGGCGGGGTAGTGCGGCATACCGGCCAGGACGTGTACCTCCCACCCGGGCTGTGCCGCCCAGTGCTCGGCGAGCTGCGCGGCGTAGGGGCCTACCCCCGCCTGCTCGGGCGCGTAGTTCGTCGAGACGAGCACCACCCGGCGTCCGGGCCCCCCGTCGGACCGCCGCCCGGAGCCAGTCGCGTTTCCGGGCACAGCATCGCCGTTCACCATGGATCCCCCCACAGGTACGCGCCAGTTCCCCTCGGGCAGCGTAGCGCCTGTCGTGCACGCTTTCCCCAACCTGTCCCAGTTTCTTGCGGGTTGTGGTTGCATGCAGCGATGTGCGGCGGCCGGGGAGGGCCGTCTTACATCCAACGGCACTCGCCCTGGGGGGATTTCACATGACCCACACCGTCGGCTATGCGCCCGGCGCGTACGACCTCTTCCACATCGGCCATCTGAACCTGCTGCGGCACGCCCGCTCCCGGTGCGACTACCTGGTCGCGGGTGTCGTCTCCGACGAGATGGCCGAGCGTGCCAAGGGCCGCCCGCCCGTGATCCCGCTCGTCGAACGGCTGCAGATCGTCCGCAGCATCCGCTTCGTGGACGCCGCGTTCGTGGAGACGGTGCCGGACAAGCTGGAGACCTGGCAGCAGGTCAGGTTCGACGTGCTGTTCAAGGGGGACGACTGGCGCGGTACGCCCAAGGGCGAGAAGCTGGAGGCGGATTTCCGTACCGTTGGCGTAGAGGTCGTCTACTTCCCGTACACCATGCACACCTCCAGCACTCAGCTGCGGCGTGCGCTGGACGCGCTCGCCGGGGCCGTCGTCCCCGCGGACGCCGTCACCCCGGAGGGAGTGCGGACAGCTCCCGGAACCATTTGACGGTGAACGCCGCGAGGAACAGCGCGTAGCAGCCGAACAGCGCGGCGTACCCCGCGCGGAACAGTCCCGGTGCGCCGAGCAGCAGGAAGACGGCGCAGAAGACTCCGTAGTCGACGGGGAGCAGCGCGAGGGCACGCAGCGGCGAGGGGCCCTGCCCCTCGCCGCCCGTCGCCGACCGCGGTTCGGCTGTGGCTTGCCGCGCAGTTCCCCGCGCCCCTGACGGGGCACACCCCTCACCCGAGAGCCCAAACCCACCGGCGGCAGCCTGCCCCCGACCCCCCGCCGCCGACCGCAGGTCGTCCATGGCTTGCCGCGCAGTTCCCCGCGCCCCTGACGGGGCGCGTCCCTCTTGTGTGGGCCGGAGCTTGTCCGTGAGCAGGCCGGCGAAGAAGATCAGTACCGCCACGAGCTGGAACCCCAGCGGCAGCAGCAGCCAGCCCTCGCCGGGCAGTTCGGCGAAGCGGTGGAAGGAGATGAGCACGGCCGAGTGCAGTCCGACGATCTTGGCGCAGTCCACCACGTGGTCCAGCCACTCCCCCGCCGGGCTGCCGCCCCCGCGCAGCCGTGCCAGCTGCCCGTCGGCGGAGTCCAGCGCGAAGCCGACGACGAGCGCGGCGTACACGCACAGCCCGAGCGTCCACGACGGCCGCACCAGCGCAACGGCCGCCACCCCCGCGAAGCTGAACGCCGCGCTCGCCGCCGTCACCTGGTTCGGGCCGAGCCCGGCCCGGTACGCGACGGCGGCGAGCACGCGGCCCAGCGGCCGGTTCACGTACCGCGAATAGAGCGAGACCCCCTTGGCCGTCTTCTGGGCCGCGCGCAGGCGGCGCAGCGCCGTGCCGAAAGCCGCGGGCTCCGCGTCCCGTTCCGTGGCCTGAGCCATGTATCCCCCCTGCTCGTCCCGAGCTGTCCTCCTGCCGCGCATACTGTGCCAGGCAGCGCGCCACGCGCCAGGCCGCGCAGGGTAGGGTGCGTTCGCCGACAGCACCGGGAGGGTGGGACGACGTGAAGGGGTTGAGGGCTGGCAAGCCCCCGCGCATACCGCTGGCAGCGGCCGTGACGGCCGGGGCACTGCTCGCCTCGCTCACGGGCTGTGTGACGGTGCACGGCGAGAGCGCCGTGGTGCCCGCGCTGAGCAAGGCGGAGGCCGCGAAGGTACTCGGGACCTTCGTGAAGAAGAACAACCGCGCCAACACCGCCTACGACACACGGCTCAACGCCACCATCGAGTCGGGCGCCCTGGGCGCCATCGACCAGGCGGGCCTCAAGTCCCGCAAGGAGGTCGACCCCAAGGGCAACCCCGACTACAAGCCGCTGCAGCTGAGCGACACCCGCTATCTGATCCCCGAACAGGCGGGCTGGCCGAAGTTCTTCGTCACCGACTCCAGGAGCAACCGCAAGGGGCAGGGCCGCTGGCTGTTCGTCTTCCAGCGGGACCGGGCCGACGGCCCGTGGAAGGCGTCGTATCTCGCGGTCGTGCAGCCCGACGAGATCCCCCGGTTCGCCCGCGACGAGGACGGCCATGTGAAGGCCGTACCGGTGGGCGGCGCCTCCGGGCTGGCCCTGGCGCCCGACCGGCTCAGCGAGCGCTACACCCGCTACCTCCAGGAGGGCTCGGGCGACGACTTCGCGCCGGGGCCGCACACGAGTGCGCTGCGCGAGCAGCGCGAGAAGGCGATGAAGCGCACCAGCGTGCGCAACGAGTTCGCCGACCAGGCGGCGCAGCCGCCGCAGTTCGCGCCGTTCGGGCTGCGCACCAAGGACGGCGGTGCGCTGGTCTTCTTCGCCTCGCACCACCACCACAAGCAGACGCTGCCGCGCGGCTACCAGCCGCAGATCAAGGACCCGCTGGTCAAGGCGCTGATGACGGGCACACCGAAGCAGTCGGTGACCTTCGAACGCGTCTCCGAGCAAGCCGTCACCGTCCCGGACAAGCGCCACGACGGCAAGGTCACCTTCCTCAGCCGCATCGAGGGCCTGACCTCAGCACGAGGCAGCTAGGCAGCGAGGCAGCGAGGACGCGTACCCCGTCAGGGGCCCTCCCCGGCAAAGCAAGCCCCCGCAGGGGTCAGCGCACCGGCCAGGGCGCAGCCTCTTCACGGTCGTCCGCCGTCAAGGCGTACTCCGCACAGGCGTCGGTGAGGGTCTCCAGCAGGGTGAGGGGTTCGGGGAGCCCCCTCCCCGGCTCGGGGGCCCGCAACCACCGCACACCCTCGCCCGCATCGGGCAGCCGCGACGGCGGCAACAGCACATAGCTGCCCCGGCAGTGCCACCGCAGCCCGGGGTGCTCCTCCATCGTCTCGGGGTGGCTGTCCAACTCGCAGGGCCACCACTCGTCCTCGTCCTCGGGCGTACCCCGCGTCCTGGTGAAGAAGAGCATCCGGTCCTCACCCAGCAGCGCGACGGGCCCCAGCAGCGGCTCGGCACCGGGGGCGGGGGCGGGCTCGGCGGCGGCCTCCCGCTCCTCCAGCCTGGCCAGCGCCGCGTACCCCGCCTCGGCGGGCACATCCAGCACATCGTGGGCGCGGCCGGTGGCGGTGATGAAGTTGGCCTCGGGCTCGGCCCGCAGCCAGCGCTCGATCTGGCCGCGGTCGGTGGTGGCCTGCGTCTGCCAGGCGAAGGAGACGGGGTGCCTGCCGGGGGTGGGACAGCCGATCCGTACGCAGGAGCAGCCGTACCCGGACGGATGAGCGGCCG
>NZ_JADKMA010000160.1 GCF_017676365.1 Streptomyces oryzae | reverse complement strand
GCCCCTCGCCCACCCCCTCGTCGGGTATGCGGCCCGAGGGCGGCCCCTCGCTGCCCTCGGCGCTGCTCTGCGACATGGACGGCACCCTGGTCGACACCGAACGCGACTGGCTGGCGACCCTCGCCGAGCTGCTGGCCGAGCATGGCGCCGACGCCGACGAGGCGGCCCTGGCGCCCTTCGCGGGGCTGCCGGTGGACGGTGCGGCCGAGCTGGTCGCCCGCCGCTCGGGGCTGGCCGCCGAGACGGCACGCGCCCGGCTGGACGCGTCCTTCACGGCACGGGTGCGCGCCGGGGTGACGGTGCAGCCCGGGGCGACGGCGCTGCTCGACAGTGCGCGGCGGCTGGGGATCCCTGTGGCGCTCGTCACGGCCTCCGAGCGGCCGGTCGCCGATCTGGTGCTGGCCACGCTGGGCCCGCACCGGTTCACCTGCTCGGTCGCGCACGGCGAGACCCCGCGCGGCAAGCCGCACCCCGACCCGTACCTGGCCGCGGCCCGGCTGCTGGGCGTCCCCGCGACCGCGTGCCTGGCCCTGGAGGACACCCCCACCGGCGCGGCCTCGGCGCGTGCCGCGGGGTGCCGGGTGGTCGCCGTACCGACCGTGGACGGCATCGAGGAGGCCCCGGGCACCCTCCTGCTGCGCTCGCTGCGGGAGGTCGACCTGAGGGCGCTCCCGCTGTCCTTCGGGGCGCCGGGCGCGTAGGGCCCGGCACCTGGCACGCCTGGTACGCCTGATACGCCCACACACGAAAAAGGCGGTCCCCCGCACGGGGGACCGCCTTTTGCTCGGAAATTCCAGAAGTCAGAGCTTCAGGTCTCCAGGGCTTACTTGCCCTTCGCCGCTTCCTTGAGCTTGGAGCCCGCCGAAACCTTGACGCTGTACCCGGCCGGGATCTGGATGGGGTCACCGGTCTGCGGGTTGCGCGCGGTGCGCGCCGCCCGGTGGGTGCGCTCGAAGGTGAGGAAGCCGGGGATGGTGACCTTCTCGTCGCCCTTGGCGACGACCTCGCCGACGGTCTCGGCGAACGCCGACAGGATCGCGTCGGCGTCCTTACGGGTCACCTCGGCACGCTCGGACAGAGCGGCCACCAGCTCACTGCGGTTCATAATTCGTACTCCCGTGTTCTTCTTGCCGATGAGGCGTGCCACGCGGCCGGAGCCGCATATCAGACACAGCGAAGCCGATGCTGCCAGGGCCCTCCGACAGTGCCCGGACCCGGGTCCGCCTTCGGGCCCGCGCGCCCCGTGGGGATATCCCCTGGACAAGGTCCGCGTTCGGGGTCTCCCCCTCGGACAAGTCCTTGGGAATGCATCCTGCCCCTACCTGCGGCGGGAAAGCCAATCCGGCGTCATCCGGTGCTCCCCGCAACCCTAGAGGGCCCGCCCGAGTGAACCCCCACCCGACGCGCCGAGCCGGGCCCCGCCTCACGCGGATCCCGGAGCCCTCAGGAATGGGCCGGAGCCTTGGGGGACTCACCCTCGGCGACGGCGGCGTTGCGGACGGCGCCGGCGACCGCGCCGGAGACCTTCTCATTGAAGACGGACGGAATGATGTAGTTCGGATTCAGCTCGTCCTCGCCGACCACGTCGGCGAGGGCCCGCGCAGCGGCCAGCATCATCGCGTCGTCCACGGTCCGCGACTGCGCGTCCAGCAGCCCGCGGAAGACGCCCGGGAAGACCAGCACGTTGTTGATCTGGTTCGGGAAGTCCGACCGCCCGGTGGCCACCACGGCCGCCGTCTCCCGCGCAGCGGCAGGGTCCACCTCAGGGTCCGGATTGGCGAGCGCGAACACAATGGCACCGTCCGCCATCTTGGCGATGTCCGACCCGTCCAGCACATTCGGCGCGGAGACGCCGATGAACACGTCGGCGCCGACCACGACCTCCTTGAGGGTGCCGGTGTGCCCCTCGGGGTTGGTGTTGTCGGCGACCCACCGCATCGGCGAGCCCTCCTCCGCATCCGCCAGGTCCTTGCGGCCCGCGTGCACCACGCCGTGGATGTCGGCGACGACGGCGTGCTTGACGCCCGCCTCCAGCAGCAGCTTCAGGATCGCCGTACCGGCGGCGCCGGCCCCGGACATCACCACGCGGACGTCCTCGATCCGCTTGTCCACCACGCGCAGCGCGTTGTAGAGCGCGGAGAGCACCACGATGGCGGTTCCGTGCTGGTCGTCGTGGAAGACGGGGATGTCGACGGCCTCCCGCAGCCGCGCCTCGATCTCGAAGCAGCGGGGCGCCGAGATGTCCTCGAGGTTGATGCCGGCGAAGCCCGGCGCGAGCGCCTTGACGACCTCCACGATCGTGTCGGTGTCCTGGGTGTCCAGGCAGATCGGCCAGGCGTCGATCCCGGCGAAGCGTTTGAAGAGGGCCGCCTTGCCCTCCATGACCGGCAGCGCGGCCTGCGGGCCGATGTTGCCGAGGCCGAGCACCGCGGAGCCGTCGGTGACGACGGCGACGCTGTTGCGCTTGATGGTCAGCCGCCGCGCGTCCTCGGGGTGCTCGGCGATCTGCGTACAGACGCGGGCCACACCGGGGGTGTAGATCATCGAGAGGTCGTCGCGGTTGCGAATGGGGTGCTTGGCGGACATCTCGATCTTGCCGCCGAGGTGCATCAGGAAGGTCCGGTCCGAGACCTTGCCGATGCTGACGCCCTCGATGGTGCGCAGCTGGTCCACGATCTCGTCGGCGTGCGCGGTGGAGCTGGCCGCGATCGTCACGTCGATCCGCAGCCGCTCGTGGCCCGACGCGGTGACGTCGAGGCCGGTGACCGAGCCGCCAGACGACTCCACGACGGTGGTGAGCTGACTGACCGCCGTCCCGCCCGCGGGGACCTCCAGACGGACCGTCATCGAGTAGGAGACGCTTGGCGCCATTGCCGACTTCCCTCTGCTTTCCCTTGTCACGTTGTGCACGTGGGCACGCGTGGCCGCAGTTCTTACGGCCTGCAACGCGCCACGTCAACAGATCGTCCCACCTACCCCCCGGTACGCGGTAACGCGTCCGCGGATTCGGAAACCGTATTCCACCATACGAGAGATCACGAGAGATTGTCAGCGGCGGGCGGGAGGTCTCTCCGTCGTTCCCCCGGAAGAAAAACGTCCTCAATTCCCCTGAAACGACATGAAACCGGCTTAAGATCAGCCCGCACACATGCCTCTGCATCACAGGAGACCCGCAACATGGTTCAGGGCACGGTCAAGTGGTTCAACGCCGAGAAGGGCTACGGCTTCATCGCACAGGAAGGCGGCGGGCCGGACGTCTTCGTGCACTACAGCTCGATCGACAGTGAGGGATACCGCAGCCTGGAGGACGCCCAGCGCGTCGAGTTCGAGATCACCCAGGGCCGCAAGGGCCCGCAGGCCGACGGTGTACGCGTGGTCGGCTGACCACACGGAAACACACAGAGAGGGCTCCCGCCGTCCGGCAGGAGCCCTCTCCCATGAATCTCACGTATGAGCGACACCGACCCGCCAGCTCGCCTCGCGGCAAGTGGGCGCTCGAAGCGCCAATGGTTGGGCCCGGGGGCATGGATCGGGCCGGTGCCACACCCAGGCTAACAAACCGCCTCCGCCCGCGATTCCCGCTACGGAAGAGGCTTTACAGCCCCTGGTCCGGCAGACATTCAGCCCTCACTCCCGCAGCAGGTCGGGCACCCCGTCCCCGTCGGGAAGATCCGGCGAAGCACTCAGCACGAGAAGCCGCTGCGTCGCCCTCGTGAGGGCGACGTACAGCACCCGCAGCCCCGCGGGCGACTCGTCCGCGATCTCCGCGGGCGAGACGACGAGCGCCGCGTCGTACTCCAGCCCCTTCGCCTCCAGGCTGCCCAGCGCGACCACCCGCTCCCCCAGACCCGCCAGCCACTCGCGCACCTCGCCCCTGCGCCGCATGGCGACGACGACGCCCACCGTGCCCTCGACCTCCGCGAGGAGCCGCGCTGCGCTCTCCCGTACCGAGGCCCCCAGGTCGTCGCCCGCGACGGCGAAGGACGGCTCGATGCCGGTGGAGCGTACGGCGCGGGGCGGCGCGACGCCGGGCATGGCCAGCGCGAGGACCCGGTCGGCGAGGACGGCGAGCTCGGCGGGGTTGCGGTAGTTGACGGTCAGTTCGAAGCGTCGCCTGGGCCGCTTCCCCAGCGCCTCGTCGCGCGCTGCCGCGGCCTCGTCGGGATCGGTCCAGGAGGACTGGGCCGGGTCGCCCACGACGGTCCAGGTGGCGTGCCGGCCGCGGCGCCCGACCATCCGCCACTGCATCGGCGTGAGGTCCTGCGCCTCGTCCACGATGACGTGCGCGTACTCGGTACGTTCCGTACGCTCCTGGGCCCGGCGCTCGCGTCGGCCGCCGCCGTCCCGGTCGGCTGCGGTGGTCAGCTCCTCCAGCCCGGTGAGCTGGTCCAGCGGATCGAGCTCGCGTTTCCTGGGGCGCGCGGGGGCGCCCAGCAGGGTGCGCAGCTCGTCCAGGAGCGCGATGTCGTGCACCGACAGCGGGCCCTCGCCCTGTACGGACAGCCGCGCGGCCAGGGCGCGGGCCAGCGTGCGCACCTCGCCGGGCCGCAGCACGCGCCGCGACCAGCGGGCCAGCCGCGCCTCGTCCGTCATGGCGCCCAGCACCTGCCGCGGGGTCAGCTCCGGCCACCAGGCGTCGAGGAAGGCGGCGAAACCGTCCTCACCGGCGATGTCCTCGTCGAAGCCCTGCCGCGCCTCGGCGGCCAGCTCCGGGTCCTCGTACCGACGCCGCGCCCCCGACTTCTCCCACAGCGCGTCCAGCAGCAGTTTCCGCGCGCGGGGCCGCATCAGGTTGACGGGCGCCGTACCGCCGAGGACCTGCTGGCGCACGGCGGCCAGCTCCTCGGCGTCCAGCTCGACGCGGCTGCCGAAGGCCACCACCCGCAGCCGCTCCGGCACCGGCGTACGCAGCCCCAGGTCGAGCGCCCCGCGCGCCGCCTTCCGCAGCACCTTCAGCATCCGCGCCGAGCCTTTGATCCGGGCGACGCTCTGCGCGTCGTACGTCGTCGCCTCGGCGCCGGCCGTCTCCTCGGCCAGCGAGCCGAGCGCACGGATGGCCACCTGCCCCTCCTCGCCCAGCGACGGGAGTACCCCTTCCGTGTACGAGACGAGCAGCGGGGTCGGCGAGACGATCAGGATCCCGCCCGCGTACCGGCGCCGGTCCTGGTAGAGGAGATAGGCGGCACGGTGCAGCGCAACGGCCGTCTTGCCGGTCCCCGGTCCGCCCTCGACCTCGGTGACGGAGGCGGCGGGAGCGCGGATCACCTCGTCCTGCTCGGCCTGGATGGAGGAGACGATGTCCCGCATGGTGTGGCTGCGGGCCTGGCCGAGCGCGGCCATCAGCGCCCCGTCCCCGACCACGGCCAGCTCTTCGCCGCCCAGCCGGGCCTTCAGCTCGGGGCGCAGCAGATCGTCCTCGACGCTGAGCACCCGGCGGCCCTTGCTGCGGATGACGCGGCGGCGTACGACCCGGCCGGGGGCCACCGGGGTGGAGCGGTAGAACGGCGCGGCGGCCGGCGCCCGCCAGTCGATGACCAGCGGCGCGTAGTCGGCGTCCAGCACGCCGAGCCGCCCGATGTGCAGCGTCTCGACGATGTCGGCGCGCTGTTCCCCGCCCTCGTGGCGGACGGCCCCGTCGGCCGGCTCCACGGAGGTGTAGGCACCGTCGGGACCGCGCTCCCCCGTCTTCCCCTCCAGCAGATCGATCCGGCCGAAGAGGAAGTCCTCGAACTCGCTGTTGAGCCGATTGAGGTGAATCCCGGCCCGGAACACCTGCGCGTCCCGCTCGGCGAGCGCCCCAGGGGTGCCCACCTGCGCGCGCTTGGAGGCGTCATCCATGAGGAACTCGGCCTCGTGGATCTTCTCCTCCAGCCTCCGGTACACCCGTTCGAGATGCCGTTGCTCCGCGTCGACCTCACGGTCACGGACGGTCTCTGGCTCCGCTCTGTACTGCGCGTTCAACGCGGCGGCCCCCTTCTGCGTTCCCTAGGGCAGCCGTCAACCGTACGCGATTCCGCTACGCGGAGCGGCGCTGGAATGGGGACGGCGCCCAATGGTTGCCCCGCCGGGGGCAGCGGAACGTGCACAGCCGGATCACGGAGCCCACGGCAGCCGTACTGCCTCGGCCTCCCCATCGCTCAGCAGCGCCGCCACCAGTTCCGAGGGGCCGACCACCTTCGTCGCCCACAGGTCGTAGTCGGTGCACAGCACCCAGGAACGATCCGCTGCCCACAGATTCGAGGGGCTGAACTCGACCTCGGGGTTGTCGTACAGCGTCTCGGAGTCGCCGAGTCTGCCCGCGCGTACGTGGGGGTCACCGAAGTCGAAGTCCTGGAGCAGCAGCGGGTTGTAGTAGGCCAGACACTCGGTTTCGGGGCCCGCGGGGCTGTACTCGGTCAGGATCCGGACCAACCGGTTCCAGGTCGGCCGGTCCAGGCTGCCCTCGGTCGGCGGGCGAATCGACAGTGGCCAGCTCCCGTGCTTCTTGGCCGACGGAAAGCACCGGTACGACGGCAGCAGCCCCTCAGGCACCACGGGATCACCGACCCGCCCAGCCAACTCGGCCCAGCGCAGCCGCCGCCACCCTGACCCGGGATGCTCGGCTCGCCCAAGACCACCCCCGGTTGCGACCGCCATCTGGGAGAGGTCGATACCCCCTACGACCTCAGGCTCGGCGACCCCATCCGCCACGGCGGCCCGCCAACACTCGTCGTACGACACCTCCGCCGAGCGATCCTCGTGCTCGTACATCGCGTTGAGCACCCACACGGAGTCGGGCATCGCCGGCGCCAGAAACCCGGTGGTTCCGTCCCCGGCCAACTCCCGCAGCCAGTCGACCTCGTGGGATGAGGCCAATGGCCACCTGCCCAAATCCTGGTAGCTGGTCATCCACCCAGAAGCCCAACATCAACCTGCCGTCTCATGGAAGCGTCGGCTTCTCACATCCATGCAATGCGGCCATATCCGACCCGAACGCTTTCAGCATGTCCCTCTCGAAGTCAGCACTCACCTTGAGCCGGTCACCCTCACCGAGTCCCATACTCGCGGCGGTGAAGAGTGCCGCCTGTTCCCCGCCAGGACACTCTGCGCTGGCCCAGGCCCAGCCTCCGTCTTTCTTGTCGCGGCCGGCTTTACCCTGCACTTCACCCAAAACGCTGCCGGAAGAGCGGTAGCCCTGGGCGAGCGGACCACTCAAGGTTGACAACCGGTACACCTTTTTGCCCTTGTCATTGACAAGAAGGCAATCCTGACTCGGGGCTTCCTCGACCGATTCCGAACCGATGGCCTGCGTTATGCCCCATTTCTTGGCAGCCGAAGCAAGTTGTCGCATACTACGGCACGTCCCCTTCGCCTCGGACAGCGGCTCCGGGTGACTCCTGATCGGGTCAGCAGGCGCTCTGCGGATTTTTTTGCCAATCTGGGCTCCACACCCCCACCGCTTATCCGCTTCCTTACTCATTGAAGCAGCCGCCTGAGCCAGCCTGAGCCTCTCACCCTTACTCTCGGAGAAGTAGGTGTCCGTGTCAGAGAACAACGACTTGATATTGAGCAGCAAATAATCCTGTCGCCCGGAGCTGCACTTGAGCACCACAGTGGCATGTGCGGTTCCTGGACTCTCCACAGTCAAAGTTCCTGGCCACTTCGCGCCCAACGGGGAAGAAATATCTCCCGTGAACAAATTGTCATGCAGAGTCTGCTCGAGAACCTGTGGAGCAAATTCAGAGGACCCCACCGAAAATGTCACATACCGTGACCGGTCCTCTGCTCTGGCTCCACACTCCACCGGCAGCCCACCAGTTTGAGGAAAGTCATCATTACCGGCCCTGACGCTCTTTATTTCCCCATCACCGATAGCCGCACGAGCAGTTTCTTCCCGAACCACCCCTTTGCATAGCGCCTTGAATCCTCCGCCTTTTGTCTGCCGAGCCACCAGAACCGCTCCGGCTATGACGCAGCAGAAGACGATGAAGGACGCCACCACCACATGTTTGCGTTGCAACGTTCGCCCTCCGCCTCGCTACTGCAGATACTGGGTCGCTTCCCGGCGTGCGTCATTGCGCTGTCCCATGGCCTCGCGAGCCTTCAAAGTGCTCACGCTGGAGTCGTCGTCGTCATACCCGGAAGATGTGGCCCATTGATTCACCATGCTGCGGATTTGGAAGTCCGAGGACAGCCACAGCTTGGTATTCCTTTCGTTGAGTGCTTTCCGCACAGCCGCACTATCCTCGTTTGCATCGTTCCAGGCCCAAGTATCGACCCATCGCTGCAATGGGTCTCCCACGCCACCTTTCACAGGGGTCACAAGCCCACCGATGACATGGTATTTGATTTTCGCCTTCCACTGAATTTTGTCGAGATCCTCACTGGCTTTGTCGCCGACGATATCTTCCTTGATCGCCTCCATTGTACCCATTCCAGCACCAGCGCGCCGCATCTGGTCAACCACATCCTTGTTCGTCGTAGTCAAACCCTCAGGCAATTCAGCTATACCCTGATGGATTTGCGCGCGCTCTGCATCATAAATCTTCGAGTAGGCATCAGGGGACTCCGAAACTCCCCTCATGACACGAATGAGTTTCTCCGGGCTGGCAGATAGTTGGGCATCCTTTTCAGGACCACTCACAGGGAGATCGTCTCGGATATTATCTGCACTGTACAAACTCTTGTGAGTGTCGGGCGCATAATCAGCCAATGCATTTGCTACGGGCTCCTGGAGATTAGGATGAATCGCTCCTCCCCCTTGACCAGGATCCAAAAGTTCGATCGCCCGGTTCATAACCCTGGCTTCTGCACTAGTATGCGCAGCATGAAGAGGGGCTGGCTTTTTGACGTCCTGCGGCTGCTCGCCTGTGGCTCCAGCCTCCAATGCATGAGCAAGCCCTTGCCGCGAGCTACTGGTCTCCTTGTCCGGGTCGACCCCGTCCGGATTCACAGGGCCTCCGTCCACGTTCTTCCAGTCCCTGTCACCCAGTAGGTACGAAAGATTTCCGTCCTTGCCATGATCGCCTTCCGGGTCGAGATACTCCGTCGCGACCTCGGGCTGCCTTGACATCACCTCCAGGAGTTTGTCATAGGGGTCGTTGGCAAAGTGTGCGTACTCCTTGCGGTCGAAATTGCCTTGCAGATCCCAAATATCCGGGTCACCACCCCGGTCCACGTCCTCAGCGTCGCGGATAGCATCAGCCGTATCGGTCAGGAACTGCTTGCCATAGTCGTCGTCTCCGCGTTGCATAAGGGAGACGAGGCTTTGATAGCCGCGGGCCGGCCCGGGCCCCGGAGCGTCCCCGGGATCCTTGGTCAACAATTTCATGTCGTATTTCTCCAGGCCAGCCCTGCGCATTCCCGTCTGAAAATTCTTGTAGAATTCTGTTTTCGGATCCTTGGTAGCGGAAGCGAGGTTCACGGCAAGACCCTTGTCCAAAGACAGATAGGATTTCTTGTGGTCCTTGTCGTCGGCGTAGGCGAGGTCATCGAGACGGTTGTGGGTCTTGATGAGACCTTCCGGGCCTCCGAGGGAGTTGATCAGCGTGCGACTGAAACCCGGCTCGTCATCGAATCCACGGGCCAGCATGCTGGCCTCCTGTAGATCTTTGAGTGACGGAGTCTTGCCATCCCTGATGGCCTTGTACGTCTTGGCGGCGCGCTTCGCGCTGTTCTTCACCGCCTCGTCGCCGATAGCACCATTGAACCCGTTGGGGATGGTTTTTTCCGGATCATTGGGGTCCGCCATGAATACTGCTTTCAGGGCGGCGTCAGCCTCCTGTGTTTCCCTGACGGCTTTCTTGATCGCCTCGTTCCATTTTTCCTCGGCCACCGTCTGAGCCCGCTTGTCTTCGCGGTATGCATCAGCGACCTTCTTGCCCTTCTTCTCCTCGACCTTGTCGAGGTTCATCGTGCATCGGCCGCGGGAGTCAACTTCCATGCCCGCGTCCCGGGCTTCGTCGCGGACGCGCTTCACAGCCTTCTTGTGCGCCTCGAGAGTTGCGTGAGCAAGTCGGAACAGCGCTGCCACGCCCTGGGCTTCGCCCTTGGCCTGGTCGTACTCGTCCGCTGTTTTCCGTCCCCACTGCCCGAATACCTTTGCTGCCGCGCCCTGCCAACTGTCGGCATCCACGGCTGCCCGGACGTGATCTCTGTAGTGACCGCCCAGAGTTCCAAATTTCTTGCCCATGGAGTCCCAGGACTTGGCGGCCGTCTCCAGGGAGCTGAAGTCCGCGTGAATGATGTCGTCATAGGTGATCGTCATGCCTCTGCCCCCTCAGAGTTTGTCGAGTCCGCTCTTGGGCCGAAGCTGCGGGCTTGCCGAGTCCGTAAAACCGGTTCTCATGCTGTTGACGCTTTTCGCATTGACGACGTCGATACCGGTGAGGACCTTGTTGACGTCCAGCAGTGCTTCGCGCTCGTGCGACAACATCCGGGTGAGGTGCTTGTGATGCTTGCGCCAGACCGTCAGACGGTGACGTATCCCGGTCCACACCTCCCAGCCGTGCAGTTTCCCGCGCACCGTCGTGGGGCTCTGTGGATTTCCCGTCAGATCCTCGGTGTCGCCGTCCGCCTTCGAGCCGGCCTTCTGTGTCTCCGGGCCCAAGGTCTCCTGAATGTAGCGTGCCGCGGCTCTCTTCTTCGACTCCGAGTTCACCAAGTCGGAGTTCTGCGGCAGGTGCCCTCCCGGCTTCATTCCCGGGCTAGAACTCCTGCCCGGCTCTGCGTTTCCCCCCATGGCTCCGCTCCCCCTCCTCGCGTGCGGACGGCGTGCTGCTCTCCCGGGGCGCAGCAGGCGTCATCCTCTGTCTCGGTATGCCCCGCAGAAGCGGCCTTTCAGCACCCAGCCGTCCGGTAAAACGTTCCCCAAAGCTAACAGGAGACATTACCGACCGCTACCGGAGCAAGCGGAGAGTGAGGGTTGTCCTGATAAGCCGTACCGGATCTTCACCCCAGGTGCTTCTCGATCAGGTCGGCGGCGTGGGAGGCGCCGCCGGTCGTGTGGAGGGTTTGGTGCATGGTGTGGAGGGCGGTGTGGGTGGTGGGGTCGGTGGTGAGGTGGGTGACGGTGCTCAGGAGTTCGGTGGGGGTGAACGTGTCGCGGTCCAGGCGGGTGCCGAGGTGCAGTTGCTGGACGCGGTCGGCGTTGAGGGACTGTTCCGGGGTGTGGGGGAGGGTGACCAGAGGGACGCCGTAGTGGAGGGATTCCAGTACGGAGTTCATGCCCGCGTGGGAGACGAACGCGGAGGCATGGCGGAGCACTGCCAGTTGGGGGGACGCCGGCGCACCTCGACCATGGGCGGCAGCGGGCCCAGCTCCGCGGGGACCGTGTCGCCCACCGTCATCGCCACCTGCCAGGGGTGTCGGCGAAGGCGGCGACGCAGCGGCGGTAGAAGTCCGGGCTGCCGGTGGCGACCGAGCCCAGTGAGATGTAGACCAGCGGGGCGTACGGATCGCGCGGCTCCCAGCGCTCGGCCCGCTCCCGCGCGCCCATCGAGAGGCCGACGAAATGGTGGCGGGCGTCGAAGCTGTCGCCGTACGGCTGGAAGGCGCGCGGTACGAACACCAGGTTGAGGGCGGTGGCGGGCTCGCCCAGGGGGTCGACGCGGTCGGCGGCCACTCCGTACGTACGGGAGAAGGCCGCGCGGTCGGCCGTGAGGGCTTCCATGGCCGGGCGTTCGGCCCTCAGGGCCTGCGTCAGCTGCTCGTCCAGGGAGAACGTCTCGTTCGAGGCGAAGTGCGGGACGAGGCGGATCGCCGGGATGCCCAGGTCCTCCGCCGCCACCCGCGCGGGCCAGTTGGTGGTGCCGAAGCAGACCGCGTCCGGCGGCTCGGCCGCGCACCGGTCCCGGAGCATCGGGTACGTCTTCGTCATCGCGGCGAAGTAGTGCCGAGCCACGCCCCCATGACCTCGGGACCGATGTGCGATGGCGGCGTGAACGGCTCCAGCGCGGGCAACTCCACCCACTCTGCGCCCCTTCGGTCACGGTCTCGGCGTGCTCCGCGCCGGTCGCGTACTCCACCCGGTGCCCGCGCCGCGCCAGCTCCTCCACCAGCGGCACCGTCGGATTGACGTGCCCGCTTCCGGCCAGCGCGACGAACAGCAGACGCTTCTTCGGCTGCGCCGGCTTCGGCCACTCCCGCTTCGACTGCGCCGACTTCAACTGCTCCCGCTTCGACGTATTCGGCATGGGGGGTGACCGTACGGCAGGCCCGGGTGGAGCGGCCGGTGAGAATCGGGGCATGTTCGAGGTTCTGCCGGGGGTCGGTCTGCGGCTGCCCGGTCGCGCGGGCGCGCTGCGGTTCGGCATGGGTGAGCGCGCCGCCCAGTGGGCCGTCGCCACGCTCGCAGACGTGCGGGAGGGTTGGGTCTGCGGGGCGGGGTGGGCCTTCGGTGCGCGGTACGAGGGGCTGGCCCTGGAGGTGCACGGTGACACCTGGGACCGCAACGGCTGGTACGCGGACGGGGCTGGGCTCGCCACCCTCACCCTGACCGCCGAGTGGCCCCCCGCGGCGTGCCCCGTCGTACTCGGCGACATCGATCTGTTCTGCCACCCCGCCGCCGAGGTGCGGGCCGCGCTCCCGCGCCCCCTCCCACCAGGTGTCCGGCTCCATCCGGCCCCCGGCGGCCGGTACTTCGGCGCCGTACACCTGGCCCCCGGTCCGGTGTGAGCCGCGACGGCGCTACGCCGAGTTCGACGCGGGCTCCCTTCCCATCATGTGCAGCAGTCGCGCCTGCGCGGACGCATCCGGTGCGGGGGCGGGGCCGTCCGGCGCGGCGAAGAAGCGGTGGGTGGTGTCGGCGGCGGTGGGGGTCTCCGGCAGACCGGCGTAGATCTCGGTCACGTTCGCGGTGATCCACGAGACGAGCCCGCTGTCCAGCGTCTCGTCACCGTCCACCGCCCGTGCGAGGTCCCAGGTGTGCACGGTGTTGTCGGTGGTGCGTACGGCAAGCGCCTGCGCCCCGCGCACCTCGCCCAGGGGATAGTCCAGCACCCTCTGGAGGGCACCGGGGCGCCCGAACGCCTCGGCGCACTCCCGTACGGAGGCGGCGTACGCGGCCACCGCGTCCGTACCCAGCGCGTCGGCGTCCCGCAGCCGCAGGAAGTCGGCCGCGCTGCCGCCGGTCACCAGCGCCACGTAGTTGAGGTTGCCCCGCGTCACATGGTTCACCAACTGGCGTACGTTCCATACGGAGCACGGTGTCGGCCAGCACCACTGTTCCGGCCTGACCGCCCCCAGTCTCCGTTCGAACTCGGCACTGGAGAGGACGAACCGGTCGATGATGCCGTCGAAAGCGCTGGTCATGTGCCCCAGCCTGCGGGACGGCACCGTCCCGGCACCGGCGGATTTCGGACACTCAACTGGCACGGCACCCCGCGAATTCCGCCCACACCACTTTTCCCGGGTTCCGCTCTCCCACTCCCCACTTATCCGCCAGCATTTCGACGAGCAGCAATCCACGGCCGGATTCCGCGTCGTCGCCGGCGGACGACAGCTGCGGAGTTCCGTCCCCGCTGTCGTGCACCTCAATTCGCAACAGTCCGTCATTCTCTAGCCAGAGCATGACCCGGAATCCACGGCCCGGCGGCACCCCGTGCAGCAGTGCGTTGGTCGCCATCTCGCTGACGCACAGCAGTACGTCGTCGCAGCGTGCGCGGGCCTCCCAGTCGCCGAGCGCCGCCCCGACGAACGCCCGTGCCCGGGGAATGGAGCGCCGCTCCCGACGGTAGAAGTGCTCCCGGAAATGGGGGAGATGAGTTTCGCGGTTCATATGAGAACCCTCGCGTCCCCTGGTTACGCTCAACACCGGTTCCGCTCGTACAGATTCGTTGTACGGGTTCAGTACCGGTCGACCCCGGGCCGGTTGGGGGAGAGACACGGTCATGTCATCCAAGAAGCGCAAGAAGAACGCCTCCGCCATGAAGATGGTGGGCCAGATCCTCGCCAACTACCGCCAGGCCGCGGGCTACACGCAACGGACCCTGGCCCTGCGCGTGTGTGTGGACGAGGACACCATCGCCTCGATCGAGCAGGGCCGACGCCCCCTGAAGAGCGATCTTGCCGAACAGTTGGACGAGATCCTCGATACGAAGGGGGCGCTGGCGATCGCGGTCAAGTTCATGCCGGAGATGGACAAGTACCCCTTGTGGGCCGAGGAGTTCATCGACCGGGAGCAAGAGGCTGTCGCCATCGACTGGTTCGAGAACCAGGTGATCCCGGGTCTGCTGCAGACCGAGGACTACGCCCGAGCCGTCTTCCGGAGCAAGGAGCCGCCGCTGGAGCCGGACGAGATCGAAGTCCAGGTCGCCGGGCGGATGGCCCGGCAGGCCATCTTCCAGCGGAAGGTCCCGCCCTCCGCGAGCTTCATCATCTCCGAAGCCGTACTCATGGACCGGCTGGGCGGGGACGCGGTGCGCCGGGAACAGCTTCGCCGCCTGCGGCAGGACGCGGATACGCCCGGCATCTCGATCCAGATCATGCCGCTGGGGCGGGAGACGCATGCGGGGCTCGCAGGGCCTTTCATTCTGCTTGAGACCCCGGACTTCGAACACCTTGGCTACGTTGAGACGCAGCGCGGCAGCATGCTGGTCTCGGAGCCTGGTGAGGTCAGCATCCTCGTACGGAAATATGCGATGCTGCGGACACAGGCTCTCAACGTCGAGGACTCCAAGAGCCTGCTGGACCGGCTGCTAGGAGAGGCATGAGAGAAGCACAGTCCACACCCGGCACCGACAACTTGGCGTGGTTCAAGTCCAGCTACAGCAGCGACGAGGGCGGCGCATGCCTCGAAGTCGCATACGACTGGCGCAAGTCCAGCTACAGCAGCGAGCAAGGCGGCGCCTGCGTGGAGGTCGCCGCCTGCACCGACGCCCCAGCCATCCACGTCCGCGACTCCAAGGTGCCCACCGGCCCCACCCTCACACTCTCACCCACCGCTTGGGCGTCGTTCACGGCGTACGCCGCAAAGCGGGGCTGAAAAGCAGAGGCGGCCCTTTCTGTCGGCCTCGCCGCATGGCGGGCGAGGCCGGCGGAAAGGGCCGCCTCCGTACTAGCACGCCGCCGTGTTCGTGTTGATGTCGAGAATCTCGTTGCGAAAATCGAACTTGACGTAGCTCTTGGTCATTGCCGGGATGGTGCGGCACTTGTAGAAGGGCGTGCTGCCGTCGTTGTAGAACTTGAAGGCGACCTTTTTACTGAACGTGCAGTGGCTGTTGTAGTAGACCTTGGTGGACGTCCAGCCGGTGCTCCACGAAAAGTTGATGTACGGAGACGGGCCGTACTTGTAGCACATGACGCTGTCCGTCCCCGAATTGGCCGCGTATGCAGGTGAGGGAATCAGGCTGAGAGCGAGGCCTGCGACTGCGACGGCGACTCCGGTGGACACGAGAGAGCGCATCATTTCCCCCTACGAAAGGTGCGGATCACCATGCGGCAACCCCCCCCAGGATGACCTCAACTAAAGTACCCATGACCTGGAAAGAGTCAAGCCTTCAGCAACTGCTGTGTGAATCGCGCACCATCCGTAGCCCGGCGCTTACTTGAAGAAGCCGATGACACCGAAGCCTTCCGGGCTTCAGCCCTCTCCCCCTCTACCCCGCGCCCCCAGGCGCGGAATTAGTGGACGACGTCGAACACATTCTTCTGCAGACCGTTGGCGTAGGCCTCGTGCTCGACGAGCTTCAGCTTCTGGGTGTCCTTGTCCGTGGTGCTGAACAGCCGCTTGCCTGCCCCGAGCAGGAGGGGGAAGACCAGCAGGTGGTAGCGGTCGATCAGGCCGGCGTCCGAGAGGGCCTGGTTCAGGGAGGCGCTGCCATGGAGGATGATCGGGCCGCCCTCCGTCTCCTTCAGCGCAGCGACGTCGTCGAGTGAGCGCAGGATCGTCGTCTCGCCCCAGTTCGAGACCAGTTCCTCCTCGGTGAGGGTGGTGGAGACGACGTACTTCGGCATCAGCTTGTAGTCGGCGAAGTCTTCCATGTCGGGCCACACCGGGCTGAACGCCTCGTAGCTGGTCCGGCCCATCAGCATCGCGGTGGCTTCCTGCTGCTCCCGGCCCTTGATCTCGAATGCCTCGGGAAGGAACTCGGTCTCCTTGAAGGTCCACCCGGCGTTCCGGTAGCCGGACTCGCCGCCGGGGGCCTCCACGACGCCATCGAGCGAGATGAACGCGGTGCTGATCAGAGTACGCATCTGGGGTTCCTCGGTGTCTCGTGTCCGGTTCGCAGCAGTTCCGGTCGGTGCCCGCGCCGACCGCATTCGCGGCCGCAGCGCACCAACCATGTGTTCTGACTGAGGATGACGGAGAAACTCATCGGTCATCCCGGCGATGCCCAGCGCGCTGGGCTCAGGACGCGGTGACGATCCAGACGGACCCGGGGGGATCCGAACGCCGTCGGCGGTCCCGAACTCCGTGAGGGCCTCGCGTACTTCGGCGCGTATACGGGCGACGGCCGCCGGTTCGGCATGGCGCAGGTTGTGGCGCGGCGGGCCCGTGGCCATGATGAAGTCGGCGGCGTCCGGCGCGTTGGCACCGAAGGTCATCGGAGCCTCGGCGGGGGTCACGTCGATGTCGGTGAACCCGGCGGCGGACAGGACGTGGCGGATGCGCGCGGGGTCGAGGAGCGACCCCATGCCGCGGGCAGCGGGTGAGGGCTCGCGCACGTAGGGCGACAGCGCGGCAGTCGCACGGGCGTAGGCGCTGTCCGGGCCGCCGGACTGAGGGCCGAGGATGGCGAGCCGGCCGCCCGGCACCAGCGCGTTCCTCAGGTGGGTGAAGGCCGCGATGTGGTCCGCGAGGAACATCACGCCGCCACGGCTGAGGATCACGTCGAACCCCGGCGCGGGGAACGGGCGCACCTGAGCGTCACCCCTCTGGGAGGTGACGTTGGCGGGACCGTCCCCCACGGCGTCCCAGTGGGCACGTTCCAGCACCGGCGCGGACAGGTCGATGCCCACGGCCTGTCCGCCGTACGCCTGCCACTCGTTTCCATGCCGCAGCCTGCTGACGGTGTGCACGGCTCTCCTACCTCCGCCGACCAGGGTCGCCGGATCATCGACGCGGTCAGTGCCCTCGTGGACGGGAGAGGGCACTGACCGGCCCAGGCGCGGCGAGCGGACCCGGCGAAGGTCCGGCGTTAAGTTCGGGCCGTATGACGGCTCCCCTTTACTACATCGACCGCTCGGACATCCGCGAGGGCAAGCTCGCGGATGTCAGGCGGGGCATGCATGACCTGGCCGCGTTCGTCGAGACGCGCGAGCCACAGCTGATCGCCTACCACTTCTGCATCGATGAATCCGAGTCCACGATGACCGTGGTGGCCGTGCACCCTGATTCGGGGTCGATGGAGCTGCACATGAAGCTGGGTGGGCCGAAGTTCCGCGACTTCGGGGCGCTGATCCGGATGCGTTCCATCGACGTGTACGGGGCACCGAGCCCGGCGGTGCTGGCACAGCTGCATCGGAAGGCCGAGATGCTGGGCGGCGGCACGGTGACTCTCCACACTGTGGAGGCGGGCTTCAGCCGACTGCCCTCCACGCCCGGACACTAGTGCTCCGAGTCGTCGATCCGGTGGGGCTCCAGAAGCTCCCGGTGCGGAGATCCCGTGGGTGCCGATCCCGCGGAGGCGCTTCTTTCCGCTGTTCCAGCTCTCCAAGTCACAAACTGCGGCTCGCCGAGAAATGAGCCGGCTACCCCGCCCGGCTGCGAGGTGGCGGGCCCTCGCAGGGGGGCGGCACTCTGTCGTCGGCCGATAACCCGATGCGTCCGGGGCCGGGCCCGCGTCATCCTCCTCCCATATGAACGAGAAGCGGCACGTCCGCGTTTCCAAGTACCTGGCGCGCCACCTGCGTCACGATCCCGCCCGGATCGGGGTCAGCCTCGACGCGCAGGGGTGGGCCGATGTCGAGGAGTTGCTGGCCGCCGCGACGGCGCACGGGTTTCCGCTCACCCGGGCGGAGCTGGAAGAAGTGGTGGCCCGCAATGACAAGCAGCGGTACGCGCTCTCGCCCGACCGCACCCGTATACGGGCCAACCAAGGGCACTCCGTGGACGTCGAGTTGGACCTCCCCGCGCTGGCGCCGCCGCCGGTGCTGTACCACGGCACCGTGCCCCGTGTCCTGGCGGCCATCCGCGCGGAGGGGCTGCGTCCCATGGCGCGGCATGCCGTGCATCTGTCGCCGGACCGGGCGACGGCGACCCGGGTGGGGGCGCGCCGGGGG
>NZ_JADKMA010000015.1 GCF_017676365.1 Streptomyces oryzae | reverse complement strand
ACCCCCGACAACTTCCGCCCCCTCGAAATCGACTGGGAGTTCCTCGCCCTCGAAGAGCTCGTGGAGCTCGACTGGCCGAAGGCCGAGGGCAATGAACTCGCCCCCGGTTCCGGGCACCGCCGTTCCTGGGACGACCTGATCCTCTACTCCGATCTCCGCGAGGCCATCGAGCGGCTCAACCCCGACCTCCCCCCGGAGGCCGTCCGCGAGGCCCTCGCGACCGCCGCGACCCCGATCTCCCAGGACACGTACGAGGAGAACCGGACCGCGCACGGCTACCTGACCGACGGCGTCCACTCCGTCACGTACACCGACGCGCTCGGCGCCGAGCACACGCCGACCGTCCGGATCGTCGACCTGGAGAACGCGGACGCAAACACGTACCGCGCGGTCCGCCAGGTGACCGTGATCAACGGTGAGCGCAACCGCCGCTTCGACCTCGTCCTGTACGTCAACGGTCTCCCGCTGGCCGTCATCGAGCTCAAGCGGGCCGGCGACCCGAACGCCACCCTCGCTGCCGCGCACACCCAGATCCAGCACTACGTCGAGGAGTTCCCGACCGTCTTCCGCTACAACGCGGTCGTGCTGCTCTCCGACGGGATCACCGCGAAGTACGGCACCCCCTTCACCCCGTACGAGCACTTCGCCCCGTGGAACACCGACGAGTTCGGCGCCCGCGTGGACACCGTGGACGCTGCCGCCGTCCACGCCGACGCCGATGCCGACGTCCCGACCGGCCAGGACCTGGCCCTGCACGGCCTGTTCACCCAGCCCCGCTTCCTCGCCCTCGTCCGGTCCTTCATCAACTTCGTGCCGGCCAAGCGCATGAAGCGGATCGCGAAGCCGCACCAGTACTTCGCGGTCACCCGCGCCGCCGACGCCGTACGCCGTGCCGCCGCGACCGACGGCAAGGCCGGCGTGGTCTGGCACACCCAGGGCTCGGGCAAGTCCGAGGAGATGGTGCTGACCACCAACCTCGTCATGCGCGACTCCGCCCTGCACAACCCCACCGTGGTGGTCGTCACCGACCGCACCGACCTCGACGACCAGCTGTTCGACACGTTCAAGGAGAGCGAGGTCCTCCCGGAACAGCCCCACCAGTTCCTCAACCGCGCCGCACTCCGCGAAGAGCTCGCCGCCAAGCGCACCGGCGGAATCCTCTTCACCACCCTGCAGAAGTTCGGCCGTACCAAGCAGGAGAAGGAATCCGGGACCGACCACCCGCTCCTCTCCGAGCGGCGCAACATCGTCGTCGTGGTTGACGAGGCCCACCGCAGCCACTACGACCATCTCGACGGCTACGCCCGCCACCTGCGCGACGCCCTCCCGCACGCCACGCTCCTAGCCTTCACCGGCACCCCGATCTCTGAGGCCGACCGCAACACCCGCGAGGTGTTCGGCGACTACATCGACACCTACGACCTCAAGCGGGCCGCCGACGACGGCGCGACCGTGAAGGTCTACCACGAGAGCCGCGTTGTCCAGCTTGCCCTCGACCGCGACGTCGACCCCACCGCCATCGACACCGAGGCCGACCGCATCACCGACGGCCTGGACGACACCGAGCGCACCCGCGTCGAGCAGGCCGTCGCCACCATGAACGCCATGTACGGCGCCCCCGCCCGGATACGCGACCTGACCCAGGACCTGGTCGAACACTGGGAAGCACGCCGTGCGGCGATGCTGCCCTTCGTCGCGGACGCCGACGACGCACCCGGCGGCGCCCCCGGCAAGGCGATGCTCGTCTGCGCCACCCGCGAGATCTGCGTCCGCGTCTACGACGCCCTGCGCGAATTGCGCCCGGACTGGCACACGGACGACCACACCACCGGCGCCATGAAGATCGTCTACTCCTCGGACTCCCGCAAGGACTCCGACGAACTGCGCGCCCACGCCCTGCGCGACTCCCAGCGCAAGGCCGTCATCAACCGCGCCAAGGACCCCGAGGACGAACTCCAGCTCCTCATCGTCAACAACATGCTCCTGACCGGCTTCGACGCGCCGTCCATCCACACCATGTACCTGGACCGGCCGCTCCGCGGTGCCGGCCTGATGCAGGCCCTCGCCCGCGTCAACCGCCGCTTCCGCAAGAAGGAGGAAGGCCTCCTGGTCGGCTACGCCCCCCTCACCGAGAACCTCCAGAAGGCCATCGCCGAGTACTCCGCCGACGACCAGGCCGACCGGACCCTCGGCCAGGACATCGACCGAGCCCTGGACGAACTCCGCAACGAGTACGACATCCTCGACCAGATGCTCCTCGGCTGGAACTGGCGCGAACGCCTCTCCCGCCCCGACGCGAAGGCTTTCGTCAAGGCGGCCTACACCACGGCCGAGTACCTCCGCAGCCCCGCCACCCCGGGCAACAACCCCGACCAGCTCGACGACCCGAACCAGACCCGGAGCCGCCGCTTCCGCGAACACGGCTACCGCCTGGAACGCTTCTTCGCCCTGGCCGGCTCATCCGCCGACATCTCTTCCCGGTTCACCGACCAGCCGTACTGGAAGCGCGACATCCAGTTCCTCGTCGAGGTCCGTACGTATATGGCGAAGCTCGACGCCATGGACCGCGAAGCCCAGGGCCTGCCCGTCGCCCGCGACGTCGCCCTCTACCTCTCCCAGCTCACCTCCGCCGTCGTGGAGACCGGCGGCGTCACCGACCTCTTCTCCGAGGCCGGACTGGACAAGGCCGACCTCACCCACCTCAACGACGCCCTCGTCGGCCGCCTGCAGAACAGCGAAACCCCACACCTGGCCGCCGAAGCCCTGCGCCGCCTCGTCGAGCAGAAGATGCGCGAGCAGACCCGGCACAACATCGTCCGCCAGATCGCTTTCTCACAGCGCCTTCAGGACCTGATGACCCGCTACATGCGTCAGCAGCTCACCAGCGCCGAGATCATCGCCCAGCTGGTGGAACTGGCCAAGACGGTCGCGGAGGACGCCCGGCGAGGCGAGAAGTTCACCCCGCCGCTGGGCGACGACGAACTCGCCTTCTACGACGCGGTCGCCGACCTCGGCAGTGCTCGCGACCTCATGGGCGACGAGATCCTCTCCGGCATCGCCCGGGACCTCGTGGTCCAGGTCCGCAAGAACCTCAAGAAGGACTGGATCGCCCGCGAACCGGTCCGGGCCAGGCTCCGCGCCACCATCAGGCGCCTCCTGGCCCGCCACGGCTACCCGCCGGAGCAGTCCAAGGAAGCGATCGACCTGGTGATCCGCCAGATGGAACACTTCGCCGACAAGTGGTCCCAGGACGGCTCGGCCGCCGACGCATAGCCCTCGCTCATCTTGCTTCTGGCCCCGGCAAGCGTCTGCTTGCCGGGGCGGTCGTCTGCCCGACCGGATGTCCTTCGTGGGGTCGGCAGGGGCTGCGCCCGACCGCCTTATGGCAAAAGCAAATTCCCGTGCTGCGAGACGTGAGGTGCGTCAGGCCACTACTTTCAAGTCCGCGGAACGAACCGCAGAACTGCTAACTGCTGGTGGAACCGAGGGAGTTGTGGCATGTCGCAGCGAGCGCTGCTGTTGGTGGTGGTCGTCCTGGCGTCCGTGGTGGTGGGGCTCGTGGCCGGCATCCTCGATTTCGTGGGCGCGGGAGAGGTCGTCACGGCCATCCAGAACGGTGGTGCCGCCTGCGGAGCCGCTGTTCTCATCGGGCTGGCGGTCGTCTCCTGGCTGAGGTCGTCGTGACCCAGGAGGAATGGGCGAACGAAGAGGGGCGGCTGAAGTACCGGCGAGTGCTGCGGGCCGTCGAGAAGCTACGCAGCATCGCCGATGCTGCGACGACGTACCGGCTTGCCTTTCAAGTGGTCTACCTTCACTGCTGGTCCCGCCATGGATCACTGGCGGAGGTGGACCGGTTGTGGGGGCCGGGTTCGGAGTCAGCGGGGGCCAGGCTCGGCGCAGTGTGGCCGCGTACGCCCGTTGCTCGCGCCCACGGTCTTCCTGCGTATCGCGACGAAGGTGTGAGCCGTCCCTTCGAGCTCATCGACCCGGCCCTCCGTGAGCTGATCGCGGAGGTGCGACAGCTGGATCCGGACCCGAGGCTCCTTGACGTGCTCCTCGACACGTACTCGACACGCTATGCGCGTGGCGATGACTACTTCACGTCAAACGACCTGGCGTACCTCTTCGCGGGGCTGGCCGCTCCCCGAGGAGGCGAGATTGTTCGGGACCCGGTGTGCGGCAGCGGGCGACTGCTGCGCGCCGCCGCACACCGTGCTCGGGCACAGGGGGGTGAAGTGCGCTTGTCCGGTGCGGATATCAACCGGACGGCGCGTTATGCCGCAGCCGTCAACCTCGCCCTGCACGGATTCCTTGCCGACCTCGGCAAGGAAGGAGCTGACACCCTCAGGGCCGGCACTTCACCGATACCGGCCGACGTGATCGTCGCCAACCCTCCTGTGAACCAGCGGGACTGGGGGCACGGTGAACTGAAGGACGACTGGCGGTGGACCCTGGGGGTGCCACGTCCGGGTAACGCGAACTTCGCCTGGGTCCAGCACATCCTTGCCGATCTCACGCCACAAGGACGGGCCGTCGTTCTGCTGTCTTCCGGCGCGGCGCACAGCAGCAACAGCACCGACGGACTGATCCGCCGTGGGCTGCTGGAGAACGGTCTGGTCGTGGGCGTCGTGGCCTTGCCGACGTGGCTCTTTCCGCACGCCAGCGCGAGCACGGCGCTGTGGCTGCTGGCCAAAGGGGAGCGGCCGCACTCCGATCAGGTCTTGTTCGCGGATGCAGGGAAACTGCCAGCGGCGAAGGAGGGGCAGCGGCGCCACTTCGCAAAGGACTCGGCCGAACGCCTGCTGCAGATCTTCGGTGAATGGCAGGGACTTCGACGCCGTGAGGGCGAGGGGGACCCTGAATCCGTCCCATGGTGCCGTGCGGCGAGGTACGAGGAAATCGCTGAGGCGGGCTTCGATCTGACTCCCGCACGCTACGTACGGAACGGGGGCACCGCGCAGTTGCATTCAAGTGACGGAGACCGGAACCGGGAGGCCGAGCTGTATGAGTGCATGGATCGTAGCGCCGCAGCCAGGAACCGAGTCCGTGATGCCCTGGAGAGCAGGCATGACTACAGAATCGGATGATGTCCCCACTCCGTGGCCCGTCGTTGAGTTGCGTGAGTTCCCTGGGGTCGAGTACGCCGCCTACGGAATTGCGCGACAGCAGAAGGCATCCGGCGGAATCCCGATGATCCGCGCCACAGAGATCGTCGAGGGAGGTGTGCACGTCCAGGAGTTCACATTTGTGCCTCCCGATGTGGCCAGACGCCACCCACGCAGCACGCTGAGGTCTGGGGACCTCCTTGTCGTGCTCGTGGGGCGTGTGGGGGAGGCAGCAGTTGCAGGGGAGGAGCACGCAGGATGGAATGTCGGCAGGTCGCTCGCGGTCGTCCGCTGGACACCAGAGGGCCGCGCCCAACAATGGGATCTGTGGCTTCGATGGTGGCTGAAGACCTCGCAGAGCCAGAGCTATCTCACGCTGTCCTCGTCGAACGCCGAGCACATGACCTTGCCTCTGCAGGCACTCAACCGACTTCCCGTGCCAGTGCCTCCAGCGCCGGTGCGGGAGAGGCTGCTTTCGCTGATCTCGCTTGCTGAGCGCAAGAATGCGTTGAACACCCGGGTTGTGTCTTGCGCGACGGAACTAGCGGATGCGCATTTCATGGAGGCGCTGCAGACGTGCGGGCAAGGTCCCGCTACCGAGCGTGCAGTGGGCGAAGTGTGTCAGGTTACGGCTGGTGCGGCACAGTCTCTGCCGGACAGCGAGCAGTCGGCTATGCCGTGGGTGTCTCCCCGCGAAGTACTGAACTGCAAGACAGTACATCTGGGTGCAGTGACTTCACGCACCGTGGCGCAAGCGGAGGTTGTATGCCCGTCCGGCAGCCTCTTGATCGCGCCCCGTCCCGGGGAGGTGCGGACCGTGCTCACTACTACCCCGGTAGTGCCAGGTCGGCGGACGCTCGCGATTTACACAGAGTCCGAGGTCGATCGGATGTGGTTGTTGCACTCGCTGCGTTACTGGAGGCGGGAGTTGACGTCCGTTACGCAGGGTGAGCAGACCCGCGCGATGAGGCGCAAGGACTTTTCCCGTTACAAGATCCCCTGGCCGACCGATGCGGTGAGGCGGGACTTCGCCAGGCGTGCTGCTGCCCTGCACGACCTCGCCTACGCCTCCGCCAGGGAGCGACACGTGATGGAGGAGCTGGTGGTGCACGAGCTGGAGAAGGGGGGCCTGGCGCGTCTCACCTCGGCCAGCTGAATGCCGAGCTGATCCACGTTGCCCCTCTCTGGAGCACGGAATCCAACGCTCTGAACGAACGGCGCAGTACCGCGCGCACCGTTTCTCCGCTGGCGGTCCGAGGGAGCCCTGACCAGCCATGTTTGGGCGCCACCGGCAGGACTCGAACCTGCCGCCAAGCGCTTAGAAGGCGCCTGCTCCACTCGCTGAGCTATGCAGGCTGACCTGCGACAGCGCGGAAGCTTCTGACTATGCCCCGCCAAACCGGGGGTATACGGGATCTGTGGACGCTCGCGCCGGCCTCGAGGTCTGGACGTGCATTCTGGGCGGCGGCCAGGCGTCGGAGCTGGCCGCTGACGTCCGGGGAGACCGCGAGTGAGCGCGAGCGCTGTGCTGCTCTGCGAGGTTCGGTGCGGTGGCACGAGCCTGATGTGGCGCTCGTAGAAGTTCCGCAGACTTCAGGCGTGTGCGGGCGCTTCCGGGTAGCGTTGGCGATCTTCGGTGTTCTTGTACTTTGTCGCGCATCCCGTGCTGGGATGGTGCTGGGATGCGCCTGCATTTCCGCAGGTCACGGCCTTGTGGTGGAGTTCCGGTTCAACGTGTGAGTTGTTCGAGCGGGCGCCCTTTTACTTGCTTTGATGCAGGTCAGGCGGTTTCTCGCCTGCGGATGTGGTGGAGTTCCGCCAGAACATCCAATGGGGGTGGTTCCGGGCGGGGAGCTTGCGTTTGTGCAGGTCAGCGCTATGTGGCGGGATAGTTGAATCTGGTCGGGGTTTCCGGTTGCTGGATTTGCGCTGACTCGACCTGACGCCCAATCAGGAAATCGGTCGGCGCACGTTCGCCAAGAAACCGGCCAAGGCGTCTGCTGCACAGCCAAGCTCTTCACCCGGACGGCAGCCGCGAAGGGCATCGTCCCCAAGCGCATCTGGCCCGACCGCCCGCCGGCCAACGGCAAGGCCGAACGTTTCCCACCGCACCCCCTCGACGAGTGGGTCTACTTCAGCGGACCTACACCTCCAGCGATGAACGCACCGCAGCCTGATGCAGCGAGGCGAGGGAGGGGCTAAACGGCTTCAACGACCGGCGCCCCGATGAGTTCGCGCAGCTTGACCCGGGTACCGGGGTCGACGGAATAGACAACGGTGCCGACACTGCCGCGGGTCATAAGCACCTTGTAAGTGTTGAGGATCAGCTGCCGTACGTCAGAGTCCGAGGTGACCTTCCTGAGGGAAGGGTCCCTTGACGCCGTACGGTTGATGATCCATGCACCGTCGCGCCACACCAGGTCTGGCCCTAGGATTACGCCGCTCCAGTCGTACTCGAAGCCCTGCGCAGTGTAGATGCAGCCGACCTGACCGAAACCGGCTGGGTCGGTAGCCCATAGCGCGGCGGGCGGAGCGCCCATTACGGACCGGTCGCCCTTGACGCTCCAGGGACGAGCCCAGTCGCCGATCACTACATCCTTTGGCAGGGGCTCTCCCGGCTTGGCGTTCGACCACGGCCAGCAGAAGCCAGCCGTTATGCGCGCGCTGAAGCCGTGGGAACGCTGTTTGTTGAGGAACACTTCCAACTCCTGGGGAGAGTCGGCGGTTCGGAGTTCCATGAGCCCGTCACGTTCCCATGGTGCTGGTCCGTATTTCGGCGGGTCGAGTAGTTGCGTCACCCAACGTAGATATGCGTCACTGCCACCGCTCCGGAAGTTGCCGTCCAGAGGCACGACCCGGCAATTGATCCCCTTGGCCTCGGTAACTGTCCGGATCATCTCGATGGTTCCTAGCTCACCAGGACGTACAGCCTGGAGCTCGTCGAGCAGGAAGACGGAAACCCGCGCCGTATCGATGAGCTCCTCCACCTGCGGTCTTCCGGTGCGCTGAGAAGCCGGGGTGTAGCGATTCGCGGATGTTTCGCGGATGCGGTGTGCTTCATCGCAGATCAAGACATCAACACTGTTCCGCTCGGCGTTGATGAAGCTGTTGAAGAAAGTGAAGAGGCCCTGCACTTCGCGGCTGCGTGCGCCAGCCAGCTTACGCATGGCTCTCGTAAACGAAGCCGAGCCTGTGGCATGCAGCGCAGCGAGGCCACGCCGGTGGAACTCGCCGAGAAGAGCCAGCGCGATAGCGCTCTTGCCGGTCCCCGGGCCCCCTGTGACGATCACTACCTCTTTCTGGCCCGAACGCTGTGTTCTTCGGACCGCATGTAGTACTTGCTGGTAGGCGATGCGCTGCTCGTCGAGGAGCACGAATTGTTCTCGCTGGCGGACCTCATCGGCGGCGACCGCCATGAGCTGCTTCGAGGGGCGGATCTTCCCGGTGAGCAACTCGTCGGCCGCCGCTGCCCCCGCCTCGGGCGCCAGGTAGTCCGTCAGGAAGGCTATGAAGTCTCTGCTGCGCTCCGCGCTGAACAGTCTTCCGTGCGTGCTCTGCCTCCGTCTGTACAAGCCGGCGATGCCGAACTCGGTTGCGTTGTACAGATAGGCTGCACCCGATACCCGATCTGGGTGTTCAGCGAGCGCCTCGTTGAAAGACACCAGGTAGTCGCAATAGCGGCGGACCTGCTCGATCGGGTTGAGCACGGGTCGGGGGAACGAATCGACCCGGCACAGCAGTGATTCCTCGTCCTCCGGCTCCGCGCTGCTCCATTGCTTCAACTCAATGACGACGTATGAGGGCTGTCCGCTCTCCGGATGCACCCCGGCAAGTATCACATCGGCTCGCTTGGAAGTGCGCGGCAGCCCATACTCGATCATCATGTCGACCTTCCCGAGCCCGGCATGCAGCAGCACGCTGGAAAGAACCGGGATGCCCCGCTCCCAGAAGCGTGTCTCAGATACGCCGGGCTCGTAGCCGTACGCGTGGACGAATCGCTCATGCAAGAGAAATAGCAGCGAACCGTCGCGGGCATTGGCGGCCACTTCGTGTGCAGGTGCATGGAACAGCAAGGAGTGCCCCCAGGCGGCGTTCAGGGTCGTGGGCGAGTTCGGAGGGACTTCTGAGCTTCCACTTCGGGGGGAGTGCGTCCGGATGAAGCTGTCAGAAGACCTGCTCAACCTTATCTCCGTAAGTGCTTCCACTTTGCTCGCCGGGAGGCCGTATGCACAGCGTGCTTCGGCAGCCAGGGTGAGACTGGGTACAGCGATTTACTTTCGTCGCCACCACGATGTCAGGAGGTGGCGGAAGATCCTGGCGAGTTCTCGGATGATCTCGGGGCGGTCGGCGGAGCGGCTGCCCCGAAGAGCCGCATTGACGATCCGGCACGTGGTGACACAGATGGCCACGCAGCAAGTGACCAGCGTGAGGGCGGTGATGGAGGCAGCAATGAAAAGGGGGTCGGAGAGCAAGGCAGTCCTTTCGGCGCTGCGCCGAACCCAGACTAGGCGCGTGGCCAGGCTCGTCGCAGCCCATCAGTGGGCGGTCTGAGCGTTAGACCGTGCGGTCGGAACTGGCCGACGACGCCGTGGAGACTGCCCAGTCCCAGCGTGCTGTGCGGTGCGGCACGGGGGAGTCCGTCGCTGCTTGGCGACAGCGGAACGCGCGGAAAGGCATGGAAAAGCTCCGATGGCTGTTGAGGACGTGTCTACAGGAGTAGAAGTCCGATGTTTGCCAGTTGGGGCTGGACTATACATGAGAAACGTCGCTGAATGACAGCGAGTTGGGCCACGAAGCCCCATCCGTTCCGCCCAGAGCGCGCAGCCCCTCACGTGCCCGCGACGAAGAGCACGATCAGTTCTGTGTGGAGGTTGTCGCTGGACCTGCTGCACGTCGATCGACCTTCATCCTGGTGATCGCATTGCACATCGGGGATGGTGCCCGCCAGAGGCGAAGATCCGGCACTTGAAGTGGAGAGCAACGTGGGGGCAGGAACATCGACACTTGACCGAGTGGCTCATGCGTATGCAACGGAGCTGGTCATGCGGGGCGCGCTACATGAACCGCCAGTGTGCTGGATCCGTGCAGGATGTGAGGTCGAGATACACCGTTTCCGCAGGTGACAGTGCTGCGGTCGACGTTCCGCTTCAACGTGTGAGTTGTTGGGGCGGGCGCCCTTTTACTTGCTTTGATGCAGGTCGGGCGGTTTCTCGCCTGCGGATGTGGTTGGAGTTCCTCCGGGACATCAAAACAAGGGTGGTTCGGGGCGTGCGACTTGCGTTTGTGCAGGTCAGCGCTGTGCGGCGGGATGGTTGAATCCGGTCGGGGATTCCGGTTGGTGGATTTGCGCTGGTTGATTTTGATGGGCCGTCACCCAGGGCGTGGTCGGCGGCACTCTGCTGTCGGCAGCGGAACGCACAGGTCGAGCAGGGCCGGTCCCGTCAGGACCGGTCCCGCTCGCCGTTGTTGGCCGCCGGCCGGGGGGTCAGCCCTGGTCGGCGGGTGGCGCCATCTCGTCGATCAGGCAGGCCAGATACAGGGCCAGGTAGTACTGGTGGTGGCGGGTGGGCCGGCCGGTGATCCGGGCGATCTTCTCCAGCCGGTAGACCAGCGTGTTGCGGTGGATGCGCAGAGCCTCCGCGGCCTGGACGAGGCGAAATCCGGTCTCGCACCAGGCGATCAGGGTCTCTCGCAGCGCCGGCCAGTCGTCCTGCCTCCGCAGCGGACCGGCGACAGTGGCCAGGAGGGTGTCACGGGCTCGGTGCCCTGCCGCCGAGAGCAGTTCGTACAGCCGGAAGTGCGAAATATGGTGCACGCGGCCGTCGGGTCCCTGGTGCAACCGCGCGGTGACCCTGCTCGGCAGTCCGGAGCCGAGCCGTACGGCGGTGAGAGCGCCCTGGCACGACTCGTGGATTCCGGCGACCGACGAGGCCGGGTCGCCGATGCCGATCCGCGCGTCGACGCCGTAGTGCGCGTGGAGGGCCTTGCGTGCGCGTGCGCCCAGGTCGAGGGCGGCGGCTGCCGTGTCCTGCGCAGGTGTGTTGCGGGGGATACGGTGCAGCACCACGAACCGCGCGTGGCCGGTGGCGCCGACGACGTCCTGGCTGTCGCGGAAGACTGTGCGCAGCAGCCGGACGACCTCCGAGTGGGGGCAGTCCGACGGCTGCTCGGCCTCTACTACTGCGGCGACCCGGGTGGATGTGAGGTCGAAGCCGAGCTCGCGGGCGGCCGTGACGAGGACCTCGGCCTCGACGACATCGGGGTCGTAGTGGACCAGGTCGCGCAGCAGGTCGGCGACCGCCTTCTCACGCACCATCTGGGAGCGCAGCACCTGTGCCTCGCGCAGGAGGATCTCGGTCTGCCGCCGCACCATCAGGCCGAACCTACGGACGGTCCTGGGCGCTCCGGTGATGCCGACGGTTCCCATGACGTCCCCGTCGAGCAGGAGCGGCAGGGTGACCCCCGGTTTGACGCCCGTGAGCCGGCCGGCCTGCTCGGCGCCGTGCGTGGCGGGGGCGAGTGTCCGGATGACGTCCATCGAGGCCTCGTGGAACGTGCCGACGCGGGTGGGGTCACCGCTGCCGATGATGATGCCGTCCTGGTCCGTCACCACGACGTTGAAACCGATGATCTCGCTTGTCTCGCGGGCGATCTCCTGGGCGAGGGGTTGACTGAGCACGGCTGCCTCCGCGGATGCGTCCTGTACGGAACATACAGACGGGGCGCGGAAATGGCTATGCGGGCTGGGCAGAAGAAACAATGACTTTTCGGCCTTGCCGCGCCTAGCGTGAAGCACTTCACACCCCCGAAAAGGGAGGTCTCGTGTCACTACTCGACTGGGCGATGCTGGCCGTATATTTCGCGCTCCTGATCATCATCGGTGTGCAGACGATCCGACGCGTCAAGACGACCGACGATTTCGCCGTGGCGGGAAACAGAATCATCTGGCCCGTCTTCTTCGGCAGCCTCGCGGCAGCTTTCCTCGGTGGCGGCGCTTCACTCGGCAACTCCGGAGCCGTGTTCCGCGACGGCTACGCCTATATGTTCGCCTTCTTCGCCTTCAGCGTGCAGACCGTGCTCGTCGGGCTGTTCGTCGCACCGCGGCTCAAGCGCTACATGGGTGCCCACACCGTCGGCGATGTCATGGAGCACCACTACGGCCGCGCCAGCAGGCTGCTCACCGGTCTGGTTTCGCTGGGCCTGTGCGCGGGGGTGCTCGGCGCCCAGGCGCTGGCCATCGGAACGATCGTCGACGCGACCCTCGGGCTGCCCCCGGTGCCGTCCATCGTCATCGGAATGGCGGTCGTCGTCCTGTACTCCAGCTTCGGCGGAGCCTGGGCGGTCGTCCAGACCGACATGCTCCAGTTCGTATTCCTGGGCGTCTTCATTCCCGTCACACTGCTTCTGGCGCTCGGCAAGGCGGGAGGTCCGGGCCATGTGCTCGCGGCGGTGCCGGACGCGCATCTGTCGCTCACCGGCGGCTGGACGATCGGCGCTTTCCTCGGTCTCTTTCTGGCTTTCCTGCTCGGCGAAACGCTGGTGCCGCCCTACGCACAGCGCGCGTTTTCGACTCCGGACGCCCGTAACGCCAGGCGCGGGATGGTGCTTGCCGGCATCTTCTCGTTCTTTTTCTTCTTCGTGACGGCCTCGATCGGCATCGTCGCCCGGGTGCTGTATCCCGGCATCAGTCCCGACCTGGTACTGCCGACCGTGGTGATGCGGCTGATCCCGGCCGGTCTGGTCGGCCTGGTGATCGCCGCGCTGCTCGCGGTCGTGATGTCCACCGCGAGTTCCTATCTGAATTCCATAGCGGTGATCTTCGTCAAGGACATCTACCAGCCGTTCATCAATCCCGAGGTGAGCGCGGCGCGGCGGGTCTGGCTGGAGCGGGCGCTCAGCGTCCTGGTCGGGGTGGTGGCCATCGCCTTCGCCGTGAGCGTTCCGTCGATCGTGGACGCGCTGCTGTACGCGTACGGCGTCTGGGCCCCGACGGTGATCATCCCGCTGCTGGCCGCCGTGCTGTTCAAGTCGCGCAACAAGGCCGCGGGGCTGGCGGCCATGGCGGCGGGCGGCACGGTGATGGCGGTGTGGACATGGGTGCTGGACGAGCCGTACGGCGTCACCGGGCTGGTCGCCGGCGTGACCACCAACCTGCTGGCCTTCGTCGTCACCTCGCTGCTCACAGGCGGGCGCCGCACACCTGAGGGCGAGCCGCCCGTACCGTCCGCCGCCGTCACCGCCGAGAACTAGCGCCCGTCCATGGATCGAGCCAGCACCAGACACCACCGGAAGCCAGCCAGCACTAGGGAGACGCCATGTCGGCCCTCTTCACCGCTCTCATGTACGCCGTACCGGCCGTAGTGATCGTTGTGACGGTCTACATCGGGTACCTCGGAGCCCGCTTCTACATCGACGAGGTCATCAAGAGCCCAGGCGACGGCTCCTCGTCCTGACCTGTTCGTCCTGACCCCCCCAGCGCGTGAGCCGGAAGGAATCTTTGTGCGAATCATCGTCATCGGAGGTGGCGTCATCGGCCTCTGCACCGCGCTCGCCCTGTCCCGCGAGGGCGCGGACGTCACCGTTCTCGGCCGCGGAGAGCCGGGCGGCGGAGCCTCGCTGTGCAACGCCGGATGGGTCGTTCCCGTCATGTCCGGGCCGCTCGCGGCGCCGGGCGTGGCCGGTGCGGCGGTTCGGCGGGCACTCGGTTCCGGTGCCTCGCTCGTCGTCCGCCCGAGGCCGTCGGCCGCTCTTTTGCGCTGGTGCCTGGGGTTCCTGCGCAGCTCGAACGCGGCCACGCACCGTGCGGGCCTGGCGGCGATGCTGGGCCTGGGGGCGCGTAGCTGCGAGCAGTACACCCAACTTCGGGACTCCGGAGTCGAGTTCGAGATCCACCCCCGCGGCCTGCTCTTCGTCGCCCGTACGCAGAAGGGCTTGCACGAGGCGGCCGAGCTGGTCGCGAGCGCCGAACGGGCCGGCTACCCCGGTTCCTACCGGCAGTATTCCGCCCAGGAAGCCCGCAGCGTGGAACCCGCGCTGGGGGAGGGGATCGTCGGCGCTGTCCACGCACAGGACGAACTCCACGTGCGCCCCGAGACCCTGGTCGCCGGGCTGCGTGCCGCCCTGAGGTCGAAGGGGGTCGAGATCCGGGAGCGGGCGGAGGTGCACGGCATCGTCTCCGACGGCTCCCGGGGCTGGTCGGTACGGGCAGGCAAGAGCACCGAGACCGCCGACCGCGTCGTCATCGCGGCAGGCACCTGGTCGCGGGAGTTGCTGCGGGGCCTCGGCGTCCGCGTACCGCTTCAAGGAGGGAAGGGCTACAGCATCACCTCGACAGGGGCCGGTACGGCACCGCGGCACCCGATGAAACTCATCGAGGCGAACATCGCGTGCAGCCCCTTCGACGCGGGTCTGCGCGTCTCTGGGATGTTCGAGCTGGGCGCCCGTGACGGCCGGGTCAACCCCCGGCTGATCCGGCGCATCCTGAGCGGCGCTACCCGGTATCTGCACGACTGGCAGCCGGAACAGGCAGGTCTCCGACTGGCGGGAATGCGCCCGTCGACGCCCGACGGGCTCCCGCTGATCGGCTCTGTCCCCGGCCGCGCAGGGGTGTATGTGGCGACCGGGCACGGGACGCTCGGCCTCACCCTTGCCCCGGCCACGGCCGCCGCGCTCGCACCACTCGTACTGCACGGCAGACTCGCCGACGAACTGACCCCCTTCGCCGTGGAACGGTTCGCCACCGGAGGCACCGCGGAGCGCGGCCGGCGAATGGCCGGTGAGCGTACTTGACCTGACCCCCGGTCGGGGACCAAACAGGCTCGTCCGGAGCCTCGCTGGGTCGGCCCTTGGTCATCAAACGTCCAGGCGAGCTCAAGTCATCGGCGTTCCGCCGGGCTTCGGGCGTGCCGTCAACGGCTGCTGGTTGTGCGCTGGTTAAATTTGACAGGGCGTCAGTTATGGGCGGGCGGTCGTCCCCGGAATCCGCCGTCATGAGCCCCCTGTCGACCGCGGTTTCCGCGCCCTGCCCGTCCCGGGCCCCTGTGGCCCCGTAGCCGTAGGTTCGCGCCCCCGGCAGGAGCCACAAACATGGCTGGTCTTGCCCACTACGGTGACCTGCGTATTTGCTGCGGCAGCAGATGAGGGTGCAGGTGATGCTGTGAAGGCGAGGAAGTGCTCCGCCTTGCGCTCGTAGCGGCGGTGGAGGCGGCGGCAGCTGGCGAGCCAGGCCATGCTCCGTTCGACGGTCCAGTGGTGACGGCGAGTCGTTGCGAAGTGTCGGTGCCCTTGCGAGCGATGCGGTGCCTGCGGCTCTGCCCCGTTCCATAGAGCACACAATCGGATGAGTTTAGGCCTCTTGGTGCCCATCAGGCCCGTCATTGTGACCACGGTTGGATCTGACGGCAGGCGCAGGAAGGGGTGGGGCATGGGGCATGTCACAGGGGCACGCTCAGAAGGCCAGCCGTCCCTTCAGTCTCGCGTCCGGAGGAGATTGCCGGCGCCCTTGTCTGGCAGGCCATCCCTGGCCTGAGAACCGACCTGCTCCCTGCAAGACGGTTACGTCAATCCGACATTCGTACGGCGAAGGAATAGGTCCATGCCTGAACCCGCCTCCGAGTCTGGTCTGTTGACCGTGTCCCACACCGCAGCCGTCGCGGCGGCAGATGGTCCCGTCACCCGGGTCGTCGGCGCCGGCAAAGACGGGGAGGGGAACACTCATGCCTCGGACCTGGGGCACAAGACCGCAGGTAAACACATCACCGCCATCTCCGCCGGCCAAAATCACGCCTTGGCGCTGACGGACGACGGCCACATCATCGGCGCCGGTCCGGACCGGCAGCAGCTCGCCGATCTGAGCACCCAGGCTGCAGACAAGCGCATCACCGCCATCGCCGCCGGAGATTCCCACAGTCTGGCGGTGACTGATGACGGCCACATCATCGCCGCTGCGGGCGAGCAGTACCACGAGGCAGGCGACAGCTACAAGAAGTGCATCTCCGAGCTGCTCTCCCAGACCAAGGGCAAACGCGTCACCGCCATCGCCGCCGCCTGGTTTTCCAGCTTGGCGCTGACTGACGACGGCCAGGTCATCGGCGCAGGCGCCGGCCTGTGGGATCAGGCCCCCAGTCTGGCCGACATGGCCAAGGGCAAGCGCGTCACCGCGGTCGCCAACGCGTGGTACCGCAGTTTCGCGCTGACTGACGACGGCCAGGTCATCGGCGCCGGTGATGACAAGTATCGGGCGCTTTCCGGCCTGCTCTCCCAGGCCAAGGGCAAGCGCATCATCGCCGTCTCCTCCGGGCAGTGGCACAGCCTGGCGCTGACTGACGACGGCCAGGTCATCGGTGCCGGCAAGGAGTACTGCGGAGAGATCACCAAGCTGATCGCGGAGACCGCGGGCAAGCGCGTCACCGCCATCGCCGCCAGCAAGGTCTACAGCCTGGCACTCACCGCGGAGGGTCAGGTCATCGCCGTCGGCGACAACGAGCACGAGGTGGTCAGCGAGCTGAAACACAAGACTCAGGGCAAGAAGGCCACCGCCATCACCGCGGGCGATACCTGTGCCCTGGCGCTGGTCAAACAGCCTCCGCGGATGATGGCCGGGCAAGCGACGGTTGCCGGCCTCCCCCAGGCGACCGCCCCCAACGAACTGGGCGCTTCCGGCGCCCGCCCCTCCGCCGCCCCGGCCTCCCAGCACACCTCGCTCACCAGCGACAGCCTGAAGAAGGGCGAAAACCAGTCGATCCAGATCTCCCAGGGTGAAAGCAGCATCACCACCATTCTGAGCGGCGGCGTTCGCACCGTGCACGGGACCGTAACCGCCGCCACCGCCCAAGCCGGCACCAACGCCCCTCTGGTCGCTGCCCTCACGGCCATGAGTCTCGACGTCACGGTCACCTCCACCAACGACGAGGCGCCCTCTCCCACCGTGCATCTGAAGTTCAACGAGATCACGATCAACGGACAGCAACAGCCCACAGCACCCGCCCCCAACACCACCCTCGCACTCGACAACGGCGGCAAGGCCGTCCTCAACCGGCAGCAGCCCAACGACACTGGCATCGACGTCACCGCCGTCGCCCTCTTCGACCACAGCGGCCACGAAGTCATGCGCCTCGGGCACATCAGCGCTCACCTTCCCATCGCCACCTGACCGTCAGAGCCGAAGACGCGGCAGATCAATCCGGATCACTGACTGCTGGCTGAACGGTGTCACCGGTTCAGGGAATGCGGTCACATCTGTTGCTTGGAAGGCGCCGTCACGTGCGCTGAAACCCGTTCGTTCGGTGGGCGTCGCGCACTGCTGCAACCGCGACATGGCGCCTCCATGCACCATGTCCCCGCTCAACAACACCAGGGAGTTCCTCATGAGCATGACCGGCACTCAGCCGTCCGGCGACACCGCGGAGTCCGGCGAGGTCAAACACCCCTTCCACATCACCAAGGAAGAGGAACGCAAGCTGCGCCTCAAGGGCGCCGAAGCTGTACCGTCGCTGGTGATCGGGCAAGCCACCTCCTTCGACGAGTACGCCCGCCAGCTGATGATCCCGCCGGCCGTCATGGACCTGGCGCGCAAGGCCGAGGACCTGCGCTTGTCCGCGTGGGAAGTCGAAGCGATGCGCAAGCATCTCGCCCCCGCAGAACCCGGTCGCAAGGTGGGGCTGCTGCGTCAGATCCTGCAGGAGAAGAAGGGGAACGACGCCTCCCACCCGCCCTACATTCGCGTCGCCTGCACCGGGCGGGGCGACTACGACTACCTGGCAGCCAAGCACGGCCACCTTCACCCCGACGATCACCCCAAGGGTGACATCGGCTCCCCCGTCGTCCTGGAGATCTGGCCGGCCCAGCACTACTCGCCCATCCACTCCCACGGCCACACCACCGGCATCGTCTTCTGCCTCGCCGGCCAGCTCGACGTCATGGTCTACGACCGCCTCGAGTGGGATGCCACCAAGCTCGGCCTGCTCACCCTCACCCCCGGCCAGTGCGCCTGGCTGTCCAAGGACACCTACGCCGTGCACCGGGTGTACTGCCCACTGGACGGCGGCGACGGCATCACCGGTCCTGGCTACATGAATTCCACCGCTGAATTCGGCGCCAGCTTTCACGTCTACCTCAACCCGGACGAGACGGCCGTCCAGCGCGAAGACAACGAAAGCTACTCCCGTGACCGTTTCAAGTACGTCCACGAGATCACCAAGAAGCACGATTTCTTCGAGACCCACTCCGATCTCTCCTGGGGCATCCTCCGCCGCGTCCTGGCCAACACTCCGCTGACCTGAAGCCTCGGGTCAGCTGCGGCCGTGGTGCGGCGGTAAGGGAGTTGGCCGAGGGGGCTGAGGTGTTCGGGCCGCTGCCTTGGGAGCCGATCTGGAAGCGGTCCCGGACACCCAAGTCGAGAGCGCAGAAGAACCAGGAACTGCGCACGCAGCGCATGCGGCTCCAAGCCGCCGTCCGACGCCGCCTCGCCGCCCGGGAATTCCGCCGGCCCCGCCCCGGCCGCACCGGACTATCAGGCTCCTTTCCGGAGCGGCGCGAATGTGGGGTCTGCGCGGTCAAGAGCCCTGTCTCCCTTCGGTGGTGACGGAGCGTCGTGACAGGGCGTTGATATTCGCGTGGAGGATGTCAATGAGCTTGTAGACGGTGTTCTCGGGACTGTCCTCGCTGGTCATCGATGATGTGGTCGATGAAGGTGAGCGGATCGTGGTGCGGGCACGGACTCCGCGAGACACTGCAGTCTGCACGGTGTGCGGGGCCTCGTCGGAACGCGTGCACGGCTATCACTGGCGGACAGTGGCCGAGGTGCCGGTCGGTGAACGACGGGTGGTGGTCCGTGTGCGGGTGCGGCGCCTGGTGTGCCCCACACGCGGCTGCCACCACACCTTCCGCGAGCGGGTGCCCGGAGTGCTGGACCGATACCAGCGGCGAACCGGTCGCCTGTCCAGTCACGTCGAAGCCGTGGTCAGGGAGTTAGCGGGCCGGGCCGGAGCGCGTTTACTGGCGATACTCGCGGTGAGCCTGCCGCACCACACGGCTCTGCGCCCGCTGCTGCAGATCCCGCTGCCCGTCGGGCGGGTGCCCCATGTGATCGGCGTCGACGACTTCGCTCTGCGCCGGCGGCACCGCCACGCCACCATGATCATCAACGCCGAGACCCATGAGCGGATCGACGTGCTGCCCGACCGCACGGCCGACACCCTGGAGACGTGGCCGCGCGAACATCCGGACGTCGGGGTCGTGTGCTGCGACGGCTCCGCCACCTACGCCGAGGCCATCCGTCGTGCTCTGCCTGACGCGGTCCAGGTCGCTGATCGCTGGCATGTCCTCCCTGCCCTGAGCAGCGCAGATCAGGCGACTGAGCGCTGGTCCCGCGTCCAACTGTGTGTGGATAGGCTGGACTGACTGTCTGCTGTACTCACCTCGCTGGATCGACCCTTCGTCATCGAACGCCCAGGTGAGCTCAAGTGATCAGCGGTCCTCCGGACTGCGGGCGGTACCGTCGACGGTTGCTGGTTCTGCGCTGGTTGCCGTCTCGCAGCGGCGCATTTTCGCAGGTGACTGCTGTTTCGTCGACGTTCCGGTTCAATGTGTGAGCTGTTCGAGTAGAGGCTCTTTTACTGGCTTTGATGCAGGTCAGGGGGTTTCCCGTATGCGATGTTGTGGAATTCCGCTGGAACATCAAGCAGGGGCGATTCGGGGTGCGGGGCTTTCGTTTGTGCAGGTCAGCGCTATGTGGCGGGATAGTTGAATCCGGTTGGGGTTTCCGGTTGCTGGATTTGCGCTGACTCGATCTGACGGACAGTCGGAGAGTTGAGGCGCGGTACACGTCCACCAGGAAACCGGCCATGGCGCCTGCTGCACAGCCAGGCTCTTCGCTCGGACCCCGGTCTGACGACCACCGCGACGTTGCTACCCCGCTCCACCTCTGAGCGAGCGCGACCTTGCCGTGCCGCTGACCCCCAAGAAGTGTGGCCGGTGGGGCAGTTCGGGTAAGTGGAAGACTGCGGATCACTGGTGGGAGGGGCGTCGAGGAATGACGGGTGACGGGCGTGCGGCGGGACAAGCGCTGGATCTGGCGGACGCGATCACGCTGCTGCGGGATCAGATCTCTGAGGCCCAGCAGCGGATCGACATGAACGGGGACGGCGGACTGCGCTTCACTCTGGGCGAGATCACCCTCGAACTCGGTCTGGAGCTCGCGCAGGCCAGTGGCGCCGACGGCGGCTTGCGGTTCAGCGTGGTCGGCATGGGAGGCAAGCGCGAGAGCACACGTACCGCCACCCATACCCTGACGGTGCCGATGAGACCGCATCTGTCCGATGGCGGCGCCATCGACGTCAGCGATGATGACAGCGACGAGGATGATGCGTAGCGCGCGCTTCGCAGTCCGACAGGTGCGCTGCGAGTCGGACCGGGCACGTGCCCGAGCAACGGTCACGGGGGCCACGTGGAGTTCGACCGTGTAGTACAGGTCCGGGTCCGTACCCCGTTGCGACCCGACACCATGTCGTTCGCCACCGGCTACCTGGTCGCACCGCGGCTCGTGCTCACCACGGGACACGTCTTCGGGGCAGACGCCGGGCCGGGCGGCGGCCCGGTGACGGTGCGCCGCCCGGAGGCGGGCGGTGAGCGCGTCCCGGCCACCCCTCTGTGGCACCGCCGAGACGCCACCATCGATGCCTCCCTCATCGAGATAGCGGCCACCAGCCCTTGGCGGCCCCCCGAATCCATGCGGGACCTGCGTACTCGCCCGCCACAACGCTGGGGCCAACTTATCGGCGTCCGCCCTCATCCCGTGACCATCTGCGGTTACCCCCGAATGCAGAAGGACGCAGGCTGCCGCCTGGACGAACAGCTCAGCGGCGACATCCACCCCGGCAGCGGTCGTCTCGCCCACCGCTATGAGGTGCTGAGCGGCCAGCCCCTCCCGGCCTTCACGCCGCCTCGCGGGGCAGGGGTGAGCGGATGGTCCGGATTCTCGGGTGCTGCCCTGTTGTGCGGTGACCTGCTGGTCGGCGTGGTTGCCCAGGACCGCCGAGCACAGGTGGGCAGCAGACTGACGGCCACGAGGACCCGCGACCTGCTCGGCGATCCGGTCTTTTGCGAGCTTGTCGCCCGGCACACCGGCTGGGCCCCGGTGCTCGAACCCGTCGAACCCGATCACTTCCTCGCACCCGCCGCCTGCGCCCGCGACCTGTGCTCGCCGGCGATGGTGCTGCGCGCCGACGCCGAAGCCGTCCGTTTTCACGGCCGGGAAAAGGAACTCCGTGCGCTCCTCGACTGGTGCCGGACCGACCCGGACGCCTTCGCGGTGCGGGTGCTCACCGGCCCGGGAGGCCAGGGCAAGACCCGCCTGGCCCGCCAACTGATCACGAACTTGCGCCAGGAGGGCTGGGTTGCCGCCCAACTGCGCGTGGACCTTCCCGACTGCCCCGACGGCCCCGGGCCGGACTGGAGCGTTCTGGATACCTCCTCACCCTTTTTCCTCGTCGTCGACTACGCCGAGACGCTGCCCCACCTGATCCGCCGCTTGATCGAGCACCAACGCACAACCCGTCACCGAGTCCGTCTGCTGCTGATCTCCAGAGCCGAGGGCGAGTGGAAGACCCAGCCACTGGGTGCCGGGCCCGACACCCGGGCCATCCTGCGTACGGCCCCCACTCTGGCGCTCAAGCCCCTGCTGCCGTCGAGGGCCGGTCCCACAGCGCACGCCGTGGCCTTCACCGCTGCCGCGCGAGACCTGGCCAAGCTCCTTGGGCACGTCGCCGGGTTGCCGCAGACGGACTGGCGGGCGCTGGCTGAGACCGTCAGGCCGCCCAAGGTGCCGTCGCACGGCCATGCCCGCTCCCACTCCGTTCTGGAAACGCAGATGGCTGCCCTGGTAGCCCTGCTGGAAAGCGGCCCCGCTCCCGTGGGCAGGAGCCCCGACCAACCGGTGGAGGAGCTTCTCCTCGACCACGAGACGCGGTACTGGGAAGGCATAGCCGCCTCGCCGATGTTCCGGCTCGACGATCTGCGTGCCACCACGCTGCGGCGCGCGGTGGCCGGGGCGGTGCTGTTCGGGGCCACCACCCGCACCGAAGCCCTCACGCTGACCCGGAACGTGCCCGGTCTGCCGCCCACCCGGGCCACGGACGTCGCCGAGTGGCTACGGACGCTGTATCCGCCACCACCGGGCCACTACTGGGGCTCGCTGCACCCCGACCGAGTAGCCGAGCACCACGCCGTCTCCCACCTTGCCGACCCCGACGACGGCACGCTGACGGCCCTGTGGCCCGACGCCACCGACGATCAACGTCTGCGCGCCGTCCTCGTCCTGTCCCGCGCCATCGGCACGCTCGGAGATGGCAGTAGGCCCGCCTCCGACGAAGCGGGGCACGTCCTGGGTGCCCTGGAGGCAGCCCTCAAGAGCGCACCCCCGAGTCTGCGTTTCCTCAGAGCCGCGACAGCGGCGTTTCCCTACCCGCCGCCGAAGCCGCTCGCTCCGCTCGACCTGCTTCTCCACTACCGCCTCGCCGCCGCCTACCGCAAACCGGTCGCAACGGACCCCGCGGGCAACGCCACCGCCTACGCCTTGACACTCAACGAACTGGCCGTCCGCCTCAGGGACTTGGGCCGGAGGGAAGACGCGCTCACGGTCATCGAGCGGGCCGTCGTCCTGGAGCGACGCCTGATACGGGCACATGACAACGCCGAGGCCGAACGCGGCCTGGGTACAGCCCTGTACAACTGGGGGCAGTTGCTCTGCGAGGCAGGCTGCTACGAGGAGGCCCTGACCGTCGCGGAAGAGGCGGTTGCCGTGGAACAACAGTGCGTGCGCACCGACCGGTCGGCCGACGAGTCATACCTAGCCCAGGCCCACTTCCGCCTGTCCGTCGTCCTGCGAAGACTGGAGCGTTACAGCGAGGCCGAAGTCGCGAGCCGAGCAGCTGTCGACGGCTATCTCCGCCTGGCACAGGCCAACCGGGCCTACGCATCCAGCCTGGCCCGCGTCCTGATCGACCTGGGCATCATGCTCGAAGATGACCTGGGCAAGGACAGAGAGGGGTGGGCGGCGTTTGCGAGAGGGCTCGAGATCCAGAACCGCTTCGGACGTCTGGGGACCAGGGACCCGCTGGCGGGACTTCGATGACCCAGCCGCACGACGGCCGAAGCAGAGTGTCGAGCCCGGCGACTGCCATCTTCGCCGGCCTCGCCGCGACCGGGCTACGCCCTCTGTTCACCGACGTCGTCACCCGTGATGACGCCCCTCGGCGCAAACCGGACCCGGTCTGTTCTCTCTCGCCTTGGCCCGCTGCGCCGTCGCACCAGCCCGCTGCCTGGTCTTCGAGGGCTCGACCGAAGGCGTGCAAACGACTGGGTCGGCAGGCGCTGCCCGCCCCGCCGCACAACTGGTCGGGTCTGCGATACATCGCCTTGCGCACACTCCGTCCACCGTTGCTGGTTCTGCGCTGGTTACTGTCCCCCAGCGGTCCGTTTTCGCAGGTGACTGCGGTTTCATCGACGTTCCGCTTCATGTGTGAGTTGTTCGAGCAGCCGCCCTTTTACTTGCTTTGATGCAGGTCAGGGGGTTTCTCGCGTGCGGATGTGGTGGAGTCCTGCCGGAACGTCGAACGGGATGATTCGGGGCGCGAGGCTTTCGTTTGTGCAGGTCAGCGCTACGCGGCGGGATAGTTGAATCCGGTTGGGGTTTCCGGCTGCTGGATGTGCGCTGGTTGATTTTTTGATGGGGCGTCAGCCAGGAGCCGGGGACGGAAACTCCTGGAGTGCGCCGTCATGAGCCACCATTTTCTTTATCGCGATGGACCTGACCGTGTGTACATCGTCGAGCTCGCCTGCGCGAGCTGTGCTGACTGGTCCGCGCCTGTGACTGCGGAGAGTGAACCTGTGGTTCTCGGAGCGGGACAAGAAATCATCAGCAGTTACGAATACCTCGACAACGCTGGTGACGGGCGTCTACTGCGAAGAAGTGCACTGACCATCCTTAACGGATACGGCCTAATTTTCCTCCGCACACGTGCAGGATCGGTGGCGCTCCGATGACTGCCATGCGCAGTGGTGGAGTTGCGCGTCGCGCATGACACGCCCTGGAAGTCACGCAGGGTCTTCGATGCGTGTCGGATCAGGTGGCGGATGGTGATGGTGTCGAGGTCGAAGAACGCGTCGATGACGGTGACGCGTCGCTGTTAGCAGCGGGCGAGCTGGCCGAAGGCGTTCTGTCAGACGTGAGTGCACTCCACGTGCCACAAACGTGACAGCCGGAGATCTCGGTGCCTGAGCCCCGTGCCGGGGCTTCCCCCGCTGCACACGAGGAGCCGGGCCCTCGTGCATGGGCGGACGGCTGAGCCGGCCGGTGGGTGAGGAGGGACCATTTGCATATCGGTTGCACGGTTGTGACAGGCACGGCTTTGCTGACGGCTGGGCACTTGAGAGGCTTTCCCCGACCCCGTGTGCCGAGTGCTCGTAATCGAGGCCGGACAGGGCGACATTTGCGCACCCTGGTGAGCAACCACTTTATCGGGATGCGGTTGCAATTCAGTTAGTTGAACGAGGGGAATAGATGCGTTTTCGTGCGAAGTCCGCTATTGCGTTGGGTGCGGCAGCGGCTGTCCTGAGTCTCGGTGCGGCTCCGGCTGTGGCTGCCTCTGAGGGGAGCACCCGTGACTCCGGTGACCGGGCCTATGTCGACGGGTGCTTCAAGATCAAGATCTTCGACGGCAACTTCTCCGACACGATCTATTACAGCAACCGCTGCGGTCACAAGGAGCAGCTCGCCATCATCTACGGCAGTTCGAAGAAGACCATCAACGTGGGGGCGAAGAAGCAGGGGGACTGGTACAGCTCCACGACCAACATCTCGGATGCCTACGACAACGGCTGAGCCTGCGTAAGCAGGTACCGTGCTCGGCGCCGCCCCTCCTGGTCGTTTTGCCCTGGGGAGGCGGCGCTTCGGCGGGCCGTCGGTCAGCAGCCCCCCGGGCGCGTAGGTGTGCCATCGCCTGAACCAACGTGCCCGTTCTTCACCACTGATCAGTTCCTGTGGTCCGGGGAGCCGCCGGGTCCGCTGCGCTGTCAATGCCTCCCGCCCGGCCCACTGTCATAGGCACGTCACCAGGTCCAGGTCCAGGTCCTCACCGGCCGTAGTCACCATCCGCAGCCGCACACCTCCTGCGGCAGGGTGCAGCCGACGCACCTGCTCAACCTTGATCATGCGCTGCCAACGAGCAGGCAACTCGAAACCACACCTGAGCACTTGAAGCCCTGTCTGTGAGTGGGTGTGATTGAAGAGGTCCTCCGCTCGCTCTTAGGCACGCCGCTCCTCTGGCGCGTCCTCGTTGGCAAGATGCCGCCGGAAGAGGAGATCCCTGCGGTAGTCCATCAGCGCGACAAGGAACGACGCTGACTAAGTCAACCGCTCACGCACGAACAGATCTGCTCGTGCCATCGCCTGGGAACGCTGGTTGGCCTTCCGCTGTAACGCGTACGTCAGTGCCGAGCCCATCAGGGGCCCGGAAACAGCGAGATCGGTGATGCTCTGTGGATGGGTGATCGGGGCCGTCGTTGCTGGTTCGACAGCGTCGAGAGCGGTACCGAGCTGGATGGGGCTGGATGACCGCATGGTGCGTGCGGGAGATGGGGGCAAAGGCAAGGAGGAGGGGCCGAGTGTCAGTCGTATCGTGAACACTTGCCACATGACGAAGCACGCCGACACTCTTCCCCTGGCCCTACCCGGCTGGCTGGTGAATACCTATCAGCTCGACCTCACCGCCAACTACTCGACCGGATGGGCCTTTCGGCACTGCGATGTGTCCTTCTCACCGGACGGGCACATGTACGTGCTCTCCGAGGTGGGGCGCTATGTTCCCGGCGGTGACCACGCCGAGGATCCGGCCGAGCGCACCTTCAGCTGTGATCTGGTCACCCGCTATGGCGCGGACGGAGCTCCACTGGCCACCACGATCACGGGGATACCGGACCCGGAGGGCACACCCTCGGCCATTGCCTGGCGCGGCGTGGACAGTCTGTGTGTCCTGCCCGATGGCACCGTCGCGCTCACCGCGGGAGGAGACGATACGTATCTGCTGGACGCAGAGCTGCGGACGCTGCTCGGTGCCTATACCCGGCCGTCCGTCACCATGGAGGAGTCCGAATTTGACGAACCGTTCGGCGACTCCTTCGCGGGCCGGATACGGGTGACGTCCGGCGGTCGTCTGCTGTGCGCTCTCGACGAGTACGGGCCCAACAGGCGCGGACTACTCAGCCCCAACCTGGTCGCCCTCACCGGCGCCGGTCTCACCCCCACATCCAGGCCCGACGTGGAGGTGATCGCCTCAGTGGACGGGCACCCGCTGCATCAAACGACGGAGCATGTCCGGCCGTTCGCCTTCCACCAGGGCCGTCGCGTCGGCTACGACCACCGCCCCACCCCTGACCTCGCCGAGCTGGCGGAGCGACGTTGGTCCGACGTGGACTGGAACCACTACCCGGCGACGCTGGGATTCTCCCCGGAGCCACTCAGCGACGAGCTCTTCGTCGTTCCCCTGATCGGCCACGAATGGCGCAGTGGCAGCCGGGGACAGCCCTTCGTCTTCATCCTGATCAACGACAGCGGTGAGCTCGTCGGTCGCCTCGGAGGGCTCGACTACTGGAAGGACAGCCCCTTCACCGGCAGGAACTTCACCGTCGTGACCGACCAGGACCGGCAGCTTGCCTTCCACGCCAACCAATACGGCCTGTACGCGTGGAACGCCGAAGGCACGCTGCTCGCAAAGGTGCCCACGGAGGACAAGCCGTTCAAGGTGCTGACCAACTTCGCACTGCTCGGCTGCTCACCTGCCGGGGAGTTGGTGTTCGCCCACCGCAAGCAGCATCTACTGCTGCGCGTCCCTGTGCCGGACACCGTCGGGGAGTTGGCAAGCTCTCTCGAGGTGGCACTGCGGACGTACTCACGGGAGCGGTCCCGGCTCAAGAAGGCCCTCGGGCCGATCAACTGGCACTGGATATACACACCGGGCAGCGTCGGCGTACACCATCTGTGAGACATGACGGCCGATTGGGGCCTCGTGCGTGGTGATCGTGATGGGTGCCTCCCGGAGCCGGATCCGACCTCAAGATCCTGCAACAGCAGCCTCGGCTGGAACACGGCGGGGCGTGTTCGGGCGGCGGCAGCAGATCAGTGCACATGCGAGGTGAGGAAAGCTTCGTGGATGTCGCCGTGGACCTCCCAGCGGATCCGCACACGGGGGAACCAGTGCAGGTGAGCGGACGTGTGCTTCACGACCCAGCGTTGGGTGTCGGTTCGAAGCCGTGCGCGGTGCCCCGTCGGGCGATCACCGGCTCCACTCCGAGCGCCCATCCGAGGCGGCGGTACTTGCCGTGGTCGTAACCGCGGTCACCGAGCACGACGTCGGGGCGGCGCCGGGGCCGGCGCTTGCCCCGCACAGGTGGCACTGCTTGGAGCAGTGATATGACCTGAACGGCGTGGTCCGGAACTGGCTGCTGATCGGCAGCCGAGGTGGGTGACGGGCCAGCGGTCCGCGTAGTCCACGACAAGCAACACCCCGGGTGCGCCGTCCGGCCGGAGATCCAGGCTGCCGGGCGGGGGAACCATCGTGTCACCGTGGGAGGCGGTGGCGACCTTCCATCCGGCAGTGGCGCGGCGTCGGCGAACTCGACCGCGAGCCGGGACTTCCCCTGACCTCCCGGCCCATACAGCCAGCGCACCGCCAGTCTGTGCTTGCCGCCATCGCGCCCTTCCCGCAGCTGCCAGCTCGGACTCACGCCCCGTGAACGGCACAACGCGGTTCTCCGCGCTGAGCGCACGGCTGGGGGGATCACCAGGCTCCGGCGGCCCCGGCACCGGCCGCTTTCCCCACTCTTCAGTAAGCTCCCGTCATGACGCTCGCGTACTGGGAACGGCACCGTTTCGATGACCCGGCGGTGGCGGCCGACCGGGACGAACTGCTCAAGTCGGCGGACCAGAACCCGGACCCGTGCGCCGCCTTCCTCAGGCTGCTGCGCTCCGGGCGGCGGGACGCGGTATGCACGGCGCTGGAGTACTTCCACTACCAGGACCGGCAAGCTCGGTGGGGCTTCGGCAACCCACTGGACGAGTACGCCGCGGAGGTGTTGGACCACGCCCGGTGGGTACTGCGCGGGACACCGCTGCCGGAAGCGCGAGGGGAGGACCGGGCCAGCGCGCTGTGGGCGATCCAGAATCACGCCGAGGCTGCGGACGCCCCGCTGATCACCGCCGCGCTGCGCACTGTGGACGGCGACGTTGTCGATGGCGCCGTGTCCGCCGCCGGACAGTGCCTCTACGCCTGCGATGTCCCTGAGGATCCCGAACTTGTGGCCCAGCTCGGCGCGATGGCCCTGGACGAGGACCGCCCTCTGCGAGTCCGCGCGTCGTGCGCAAGGGCGCTGGCCTCGGCGGAGTCTGACCAGGCCGCCGAACTCGCGGTACTGCTGACCGGCCTCGCGGAACTCGAGCTCCAGATGGCCGGCGCTCTTGTCCTCACCGCCCATCTCGACACGCATCGCCCCCTCCTCGAATGCCTGGTGGCTACCTGGCCCCCCAACGCCCCTGAGGCGAACGACATCCGGGATGCCTTGGAGGAGGACGATGATGACGCGTGACGGGCTCATGGAACTCCCGACGCAATGATCTTCGAGGGGGTTGGATCACTCCAGAATTGGTGATCTGAGGGTGCGGGGTGGCGCAGCCGAAGCCGTGGGAAGTCGATGACGAGCTGTGGATGGTGATCGAACCGCTGCTGCCCAATGTCGAGCGTCGGGTGCGGGATCCGGGGCGCAGCGGTATCCGGACCGGCTGGTGTTCCAGGGCATCCTGTTCGTGCTGCACACCGCGATCTCCTGGGAACACCTGCCGCAGGAACTCGGCTTCGGGCATGATCCGCTGGCGTCGCCTGGCCGACAGGCCCCTTATTCACCAGCTCGGGGAGCACGGCTCCCTCAAGGTCGGGCTTGGAGACGTGCTTGTAGCCGCTTCGCGGCTCGGGGAGACCGCCAAGCTTGCGCCCCTGATTGTCGAAACGGAATTCGGTGAAGCCGGGGATCTTCACCGTCGTCTGCGGATAGACATCCTGTTTCCAGGCCAACTCACCGTGCTGATACAGACGGATTTCGCGGGTGTCAGCGAGCACATCCGAGCCACTGCCGGGCCGGCGCGGCCCTTCGGCGGAGGGCGAGGCGCGCTGGCGCACTGGGGGCACTGTCGAGTGGCGCCCTACGCTCCCCTGCAGTTGGTCACCGATAGCGGCATGCGCGTCGGCCCGGCGCGGTTGAACGGGGACGTTTCCAGATTCGTTGGCCCACCGATGCCTGTCCCTGCCAGCTTCCGGCGACAACCGAGGGGTACGTGCCATCCATTGACAGGGAGGAATCCGCAGATGCCCACCGACCACTTCGGCGTCCGCGTACTGGGTGTCGACCCGACCGAACAGCGCGCTTGTTTCCGAGTGTTCTTCGTCGGCGACAACGACCTGGATCCGGGTGCGGAGGTACTGCCAGACGACGCCGGCTTCTTCCTGCGCGTACTGTGGGAGAGCGCAAGCGGGGTGCATAGTCACCACGGTCCATTGGCGGACCTGATCGGCGCCGACCTGGTGCATGACGACGCGTGGGTGGCCGCCCACACCCCGTTGTTCGTCGCGGAGTACGCGCGACTGACCACCCACCGGCATCCGCTCGACGAGGATTCCTTCGTCGATGCAGCGATTTCCATCCCCGCCCGCGACTGCTGGCAGGACGAGGACGAACTGCCCGGGGCGATTACGAGATACGCGTCACCGACGCGCGCTGGCTTACTTCCCTCCGCCGCGGCCAGAACTGGGGCACCTCCATGGAATCCCCGGCGTGGACCGTCGATGCCTCGGCGGAGGATGCCGAAGCCCGCTACGCCCAACGGGCCGACGGCGCGGGCCGACGGGCGTACGAGGCGGCCCTGCTGCTGGGCTACGTGCGCGAGCGGCGCGGCGGACCTCGCCGCCGAGGCGTACGAGCGGGCTTTCGCGGTGGCGCCCGACCTGGAGAGCGAGGCGAGGGCGCTGCTGTTCGAGCTCGATCTGTTGGCCGCGCGGGGCGGCGACTCCATGGACGCGGTCTTCAGATACCGGCACGCTCTGGAGTGCACCGGGGAGCGGATTCGGGGGCGCGACACGCTGGGCATCGCCGACCTTGTACGGGACATGGGCCATCCCGAGATGGCCAACGGCCCGTACGGGGCCGCCGAACTGCTGCACGCGCGCGCGGGATTGCGGATCGGCTCACTGCTCGCGGACCTGGGCGCCGAGGAGGAGTTCGCGCGTAACGCACTCGCCTCCGCCGAGATGCACGGGGATCCCGGCATGGTGCAGGAGGCCCGTCGGCTGGGCGGAGCGGAGACTCCGGGCGAGCGCGGCTATCGGCTGTACGGCGTGGGCACCGAGGAGCAGGCGCGGCAGGCACTGCTCGACGCCTACGGGTCGGCCGCCGTCGCCGACTTCGGACTCACCCTGTACGACCAGGAGTTCGCGCGCACCGAGGGCCTGTACGGACCGAGGTTCGCCCGCGCCGGGGAATGCCACGCGGCACTCACCGAGCCCGCCGAGCTGTCCGCGGCGGGGAGTTGAGGCCCCCGTACGCTCACCAGTGAAGAGACTGGTTACCTGGTCACGCCGCAGTCGGCGAGCGTTCCAACGCACCTTTTGGTGGCTTGGTGGTGAGCCACACCCGGGCGTCGCGTTGGTACTCCTCGCAGGGGCGATGAGGACGCGGTCGAAACCCGGGACTACGGGAAGTCCAATGGATGCGGCTCTTCTGGAGGAGCCCGGTGGGCTGGGCGGATACCTTCATCCTGGAGAAGGAGTTGCACCCATTCGCTTGTCGTTCGTCGGCGGAAGCGACAGGACCGGTCAGCGCTCAGCAGGCTCCCACCACACCAGATTGGCGGCTGCCTGGGCCACCGGCTCGATGATCTCCCATCCTTCGGCGATCAGCGCATTGTCGATCCGCCAGATATCGACGACCGCGATCTCCGGCCCGTCATCGGGGAGCCGTCGCCGCGAGTGCATCACGACGTGATCGCCGTCGGCCAGCAGGTGGTGGACGTCGACCCGCATATCGGCGAGCGGGATGAGCGCCGTCTGTATGGCGGCGAGCCATTCCGCTTTGTTCGAGGAGGTTGAGTCGGGCCTGTGATGGACGAAGTCATCGCTCAGCAACGGTTCGAGTGCGTCGACGTCGCCCGTCTGGATCAGTTCCGCCAGCGCCCGTTGAACGATGCTCTTGTTGTCTGTGGTCATGGACGCAGTGTTTCCGCGGTCGCAACGGTTGTCGATGAAGTCGGATTTCATGGCGTGCGGCTTCTCGATGAGTACTCTCGATGACCATGCATACGGTTGGGGAGCTGTTGCGGCAGTGGCGGCATCGCCGACGACTCAGCCAACTCGATCTTGCGATCGCGGCCGACGTCTCGGCTCGTCACGTCAGCCTGGTCGAGACGGGCAAGTCCAATCCGAGCGCCGACATGGTCCAGCGGCTCGCGGAGCAGCTCGATGTGCCGTTGCGTGAGCGCAACCGGATGCTGCTCGCGGCCGGCTTCGCACCCCGGTACGCCGAGCGGCCACTTGATGATGACGCGCTGTCGGCGGCCCGGGACGCGGTCGAGAGGGTGCTGCGCGCGCATGAGCCGTACCCGGCGGTGGCCTTCGATCGCCGGTGGAACATCGTGATGACCAACTGCGCGGTCGAGCCGTTCTTCGCGGAGGTCGATCCCGACCTGCTACGGCCGCCGATCAACCTGGTGCGGCTGGGACTGGACCCGCGCGGGTTCGCTCCTCTGGTCGTCAACCTGGCCGATGTGCGTGTGATGTTCCGCTCCCGAATCAGGCGTCAGCTCGCCGTTGCTCCCGACGCTGAGCTCACCGCGCTCTATGAGGAACTGCTGGAGCCCAATTCGGAGGACATGTCGAGCCGATCGGTCGAATCCGATGTCGTGATCCCGATGATCCTTCGCTTCGACGGACGAGAGCTGCGGCTGTTCTCGACCATCACCACATTCGGTACCCCGGTGGACATCACCCTGGACGAGGTCGCGATCGAGTCCTACTACCCGGCGGACGCGGAGAGCGCTGCCTACTTCGAGGAGTCCAACGGTGATGTTCGAACAGCTGCCTGTCCCTGATCTCCTGCCATGACGGTGGAGGAGGCGGTGTCGATGGTGTCGTTGATCGAGGAGTTGGAGGCGCGGGAGGCGGCTGCCCGGGTGCGGGTGGAGGAGCTTGAGTCCCACATCGCGGAGTTGACGGTACGGCTGGAGGTCGAGCGGGAGACGTGGTCTCGGTTGGCACCGCACGGAGCTGCCCAACGTCCGGAACACCTCCCCTACGGTGAAGTGCCGTTGGGAATCGTCGGCCAGCACCTGGGCCACCGGGGCCCGCAGTTCTCCGGGCCGTGCCTTCCCGGTGGAAGTTGATACACCGCGCCGAAGGCGACCACCGCGACATCCTCACCCCGCTCTTTCTCGTCGAAGAGATCGACCACCACCTCAACCAATGGGGCACCCACCTCTATCCCGTCCGGCATCGAGGTCCTCTTCGCGCCCCGCGAGCGCGGCAAGGGCGCCATGCCCACCGCGAACACCTACGGCTACCACTTCCGCAAGGCCGTCAAAGCCGCAGGCATCACCTGCCCCGACGGGAAGCCGAAGTACGCCCCGCACAGCCTCCGCCGCTTCTTCGCTGCCACCGCCCTGGCCGCCGGCATCCCCATCCACGAGGTCTCCCACTGGCGCGGCCACAAAACCATCAAAACCACCGTCGACGTCTACGGCCACCTCATCCCCGCCTCCTGGGACCGCTGCCGGACCGTCATGCACCAAGCCCTACGCCCGAACACCCCCACGCCGTAACAGGTGTGCGTGCCTGGACCAGTCCGGCAACCGGGTCGGGCATCCAGCCGGGCTCGGCCGGCAGCGCGGCGGCGGCCGTCGCACTGTTCTCCGCCGAGGTGAGCCGGTCGAGGAGATCGGCGACCTTGGGGCGCTGGTCAGGGGCTTTGGCCAGACAGGCGGAGACGACTTCACGCAGTTCGGGTGGGAGGGCGTCAAGGCGGGGCGGTTCGTGCACAGTGCGGTAATGCAGGGCGTGCGCGGTGCCGGTGCCGAACGGGGCGGTACCTGTGGCGGTGTACACCAAAACGGCGCTGAGGGCGAAGACGTCACTCGCCGGGCCGGCGTCCTGGTCGGTGAGCTGCTCGGGGGACATGAAGCCGGGAGTGCCGATCGCCATGCCGGTGCGGTTCATGGCGCTGGCATCGCCGGCCGTCGAGATACCGAAGTCGATCACCTCGGACCGTCAGTGGCCAGCAGGATGTTGGAGGGCTTCAAGTCGCGATGGACCACCCCGGCGGCATGAACGGCATCCAGAGCTTCGGCCAGCCCTGCGCCCAGGACGAGCACCGGCCGGGGCGGCCAGGGCCCGTGGCCGGTGATCGCCTGACCGAGGGAGGCGCCGGGGACGTACACAGTGGCCAGCCATGGCGGGGAGCCGTCCGCGTCAGCGTCCACCACCCCGGCGGTGAAGGCCCCGCTGACCCGTCGGGCCGCGGTCACCTCGCGGGCGAAGCGGCGCCTGAACTCACCGTCCCGGGCCAGCCCGGGGTGCACCGTTTTCACGGCGACCGGACGTCCGCTGGGCGAGCGCGCCAGGTACACCTGGCCCATGCCACCCGCGCCGAGCCGGGCCAGGATCAGGTAGCGCCCCACCCGGCGCGGGTCTGCCGGCTCCAGATCCTCGAACACTGCCATTCACGCCCCTCCCCCGACGGCCGCTGCTGTGGGCACCATGAGCCTTCCCACTCCCTCACCAGGCGTGGCCGGTACCAGCCGATCCGGCTGAGCGACCTTATCGGTCAGGCAACGGTCCACGGTCCAGCTGCTTCTCCAACTCCTCTGCTGTCACCACAGCTTGGGACGACCCGGTCTCTGGAGGACCTGAGCTGCGGGATCGCCGGGAAGGCGTTACCGAGGGCTCGCCGTCCGTGGGCCGGGGAGGGCGGGTCCACAGCCCCCTCCAGCGCCGACCAGGCCGAGCAGGAGGGCGCTGACGGCGGCGATGGCCACCACGATGACGAGCGAACCGTGTCGCTCGTGGCGGGCCGCGAGGTGTTTCCCGTATCGAGAGGACCGCGACAGTGGCGCAGGCCATCGCCGATTCGGGGGCCCTTGTGAGCCCGGATTCAGCAAAACCAGTGGGGAGGGTGAGGCCGCAACGAGGGATGGGGGCTGGTTCAGGGTTTGTCGACCTTCACGAGTTCGAGTTCGTCCTTCTCACCCTTGACTGTGGCCTCGCGGACGGAACCGACGCCCTTGGCGTAGAACTTGTGCTCCACCAGATTGGGTTCGAGCGGGGAGTCGTCCCTGGTCTTGAGTACGTTGTGGAAGGTGCCGTAGGGGACCGACACCCTGGCATTCGTGCTCAGGACCTCGGCGCGGTCCTCGGCGACGCCCTTGGCGTGTTCTTGGCGGTACTTGTCGCCCGGCTTCGGGTGGGCCTCCATGACGATCCCCGGACTGGCGCCCTTCTTTCCCGCTTCCCAGGACCCTTCGGTGCTGATGACCTTGCCGTTCTTGACGGTCCTGGAATCCTCACCGAAGTACCAGACGTTGCCCGCGCGGTCCTGGGCGTACCAGTCGGAGGTGACCTCGACGACCTTGCCCAGCTCGGTGGCGGTGTCCCGGACGACGACGGCTCGGACGCCGAGGATCTTCCGGGTCCGGTGGGTCACCTCGACCAGGTCTTCCTGCGGGCCGTCCTTGGTCAGACCCTTGTAGTGGAGCTTCGTGCCCGGCACGAGCGGAAGGTAGGGGTTGTCGATCTTCTTGACGAAGTCGGCAGGGTCCACCTTCGCGGGCTTCCCGACGGGAGCCGCGCGCCCGTTCCCGTTCCCGCTGCCGCTGCCGTGCTGGTCGTCGCTGTCGGCGCACGCGCTCGCCGCCAGTGCGACGACCAGCGCCAGGGAAACCCGGGACAGCCTGCGAGGGCGTACTGCTGTACGGGGCATTGTTCCTCCCGGGGCACAGGTCCGGCTGTCGTGCCGACGCTATGCGTGATCCGGCGGGAGCGAGAGTTCACGGTGCCGTTCGGGTGACCGCAAGTTCTTCCAGGAGCCAGTCCAGCGCCAGACGGGCCGGTGCCCGAGGCTCTGCCGGGCCCTGCCACACGACTTCCTGACCGAAGCGTGTCCGCCCGGGCACGATCACGCCTTCCCCGCCAGCCACAGACCGTCGCCATCGCAGCCACAGACCGTCGCCATCGCAGCCACAGCACCGTCGCCACCGCAGCCGCGCCGCCGTCCTCTTCGTCGGCAGACGCCTGGCCGCGCTCTTCGGCAGGAGCGGCCGGGGCAACAGGCAGCGGGTGGACGTTCGGCGGAGGGTGCCGTTCAGCTGAGCCGTTCAGTGGAAGGCCGGCACCACCTCCTTGGTGAACAGTTCGAGGGACTTGCGCTTCTCCTCGTGCGGCAGGCTGTTGTCGATCCAGAAGCTGTACTCGTCGATGCCCAGCGCTTCGTAGCGGCGCAGCCGCTCGATGAGTTCGTCCGGGGTGCCGATCATCGCGGTCTGGTGCAGTGACTCCGGCTCGAACTCCGGACGGCCCTCGAACTTTGCGGCCGGGCTCGGGTCGAGGAAGCCGTTCTCGGGAGTGCGGTCGTTGCCGAACCAGGCGTCGAAGGTGCGGTAGTAGCGCTGGATCGCCTCGGCTGCCGGGCGCCAGCCGTCCGGGTCCTCCGGGCTGTGCACGTGGGTGTGCCGCAGCACCATGAGCTCGGGCCTGGGCACCTCGGGGTGGTTGCGGACCGCGGTCTCGAACTTGCCGACGAGGTTCTCGACCTCCTCGATGCCCTTCATCAGGGGAGTGACCATGACGTTGCACCCGTTGGCGACGGCGAAGTCGTGGGAGTCGGGGTCACGCGCGGCGATCCACATCGGCGGGGTCGGCTGCTGCACGGGCTTGGGCACACTGGTGGACGTGGGGAACTGCCAGATGTCCCCGTTGTGGGCGTAGTCGCCCTGCCAGAGGGCACGGACTGCCGGCACCAACTCGCGCAGGTGCTTGCCTCCGTCGGCCGCACGCAGACCACCGGCCATCCGGTCGAACTCGAATTGGTGGGCGCCGCGTGCCAGCCCGATCTCTGCCCGGCCACCGCTGATCACATCCAGCAGTGCGGTCTCGCCGGCAGCACGGACCGGGTGCCAGAAGGGTGCGACGATCGTGCCGGCGCCGAGCCGGATGGTCGAGGTGCGCGCTGCCAGGTAGGCGAGCTGTGGCATGGGGCTGGGGGAGGCCACGTACTCCATGGAGTGGTGCTCACCGATCCACACGGTTCCGAAGCCGCCCGCTTCGGCGATCTGCGTGAGTTCGGTGAGGTTCTCGAACTGCTGGGCGGGGCGCACGCTCTCGTCCCAGCGTTCCATGTGCACGAACAAGGAAAATCTCACGGTTGCTCCTCAGGTGCGGTGTTGGGGGCCGGCCGGGCGGCGGTGCGGCCGTCCCGCTGTCCGGTGGTGGGGGCGGCTTCGCTCATGGCATGCGCCGCGTCGGTCTCGGCGGGGGTGATGTCGGCCTGTGGCATGCCGGTCAGCCCCGCATCACGAAGGGGTCGGCCACGGGCTCTTCGCTGGTGTTGATCCAGACGCTCTTGAGCCGGGTGTACTCCTTCATCGTCTCGGTGCCGTGCTCGACCCCGACGCCGCTGGACTTGAAGCCCTGACGTGGGGACATCGGCGACATGGCCCGGTAGGTGTTGACCCACACGGTCCCCGCGTCGAGGCGCGCGGCCATCCGGTGGGCGCGGGCCAGGTTCGAGGTCCACACCCCTGCCGCGAGGCCGTAGTCGGTGTCGTTCGCGAGGCGGATGACTTCCTCCTCGGTCTCGAACGGCATGACCGTGAGGACCGGGCCGAAGATCTCCTCCCGGACGACGCGCATGCCGTTGTCCACGTCGACCAGGATGGTGGGCTCGTAGAAGTAGCCGCCGAGGCCGCCGTCCGAGGGGCGGCCACCTGTCAGAACGCGGGCGCCCTCGCTGCGCCCCAGTTCGACGTATCCGGCGACCTTGTCCCGCTGGCCCTCGAAGGCCAGGGGGCCGAGCTCGGTGCTCTCCTCCATCGGGTCGCCCATACGGATGCGTTCGGCCCGCTCGGACACGCGCTGGAGAAGCTCGTCGTAGACGGAGCGGTGGGCGAACATCCGGCTGCCGGCGATACAGGTCTGGCCCGCGGCGGCGAAGATACCGGCGACCACTCCCATGGCGGCGTTGGCGATGTTCGCGTCCTCGAACACGATGTTGGGCGACTTGCCGCCCAGCTCGAGCGTCGCCCCGATGAACCGCCCGGCCGCGGCAGCGGCGATACGGGATCCGGTGGCGGTGCTTCCGGTGAACGAGATCTTCGCGAGGTGACGGTGGCCGACGAGGGCTTGCCCCGCCTCGCCCCCGAAGCCGGTGACGACGTTGACCGCGCCCGGCGGAAAGCCCGCCTCCAGCGCGAGTTCGGCGAGCCGCAGCAGCGCGGCCGAGGTGTGCTCGGAGGGCTTGACCACCACGGTGTTCCCCGCGCACAGCGCGGGAGCCAGCTTGCTGCTGGTCAGCGTCATCGGAGAGTTCCACGGGGTGATGGCGCCCACCACGCCGAGCGGCTCGCGGCTCGTGTAGTTCAGCACGCTCCGGTCCGAGGTCGGAACGACCTCACCGTGGATCTTGTCGGCCAGCCCGGCGTAGTAATAGTAGTACTCGGGCAGGGCGGCCAACTGCCCTCGCATCTCGCGCAGCAGCTTGCCGTTGTCCTGCGTCTCCATGCGCGCGAGGTCCGCCGCGTTCTCCGCGATCAGATCACCGAGCCGGCGCAGGAGGCGTCCGCGTCCGGACTGGCTCAGATCGCGCCATCGCGGGTCTTCGAACGTCTTCTTCGCCGCGGCCACCGCTCGCCCGATGTCGGCGGCATCACCGCGCGCTGCCCGGTAGAGCGGCCGGCGCGTTGCCGGGTTCGTGCTCTCGAAATAGTCCCCGGAGGCGGGCTCGACCTGCTCGCCGCCGATGAAGTGGTTCAGCTTCTTGAGATCAGCCATGGGTGTTGTCCCTGATGAGGGTGGTGACGCAGTCGACGAGGGGTTCGGGGCTCTGGACGGGGAGCATGTGACGCGCCCCGGGGACGATCACGGCCCGGCAGTTCGGCAGTGTGGCGGCGAGCCGCCGGCTCATCGCGGGTGTCGACCCCGGGTCGTTCTCACCGGTGACCGCCACGGCGGGTGCGGTGATCCGGTGCAGCTCGGGGCCGAGAGCGGCGTCTGCGGTCGCGAACACGCGGTAGCAGGTGAGGAAGGACTCCACGTCGTTGGCGCGCAGAGTCGCCTCCGTGCGGCGTACCCACTCCGCCGGGACGTCGGTGTCCGCGTACCACCGCCGCAGCGACGCGGCGGTTGCGGTCCCGAAGTCGGCCCGTGCGGCATCGAGGCGTTCGAGGACTTTCTCCCGCTCCGCCGGCGTACGCCGGCACACCGAGCTGACCGAGGTCAGCGTCGAGACGAGGTCCGGCCGGTGGAGTGCCAGGTGCTGGGCCACGAGGGCGCCGAGGGAGAAGCCGACGAGGTGGGACCGCTCAGGGATCTCGGCCGCGACGCCGTGCGCCAGGTCCTCGAGAGTGGTGCCCGCCCGAGCCGGCTGGTTCCGGCCGTGTCCGGGGAGGTCGGGCGTCACCAGATGGCAGCGGTCGGCCAGGAGTTCGACGACGGGCTCCCACATCGTGTGGTCGAGCCCGACGCCGTGCAGCAGCACGAGAGTCGGCTTCCTCATGTGCGCTACCGCTCGGTCGAGAGGTCCGCCAGCCGCTGCTGGGGCCGCCCCTGCGCGGCGGCGGCCAGCCCGATGACGATCTCGTCAGGGTGCGGCGCGTCGGCGATCCGGACCTCGACGGACTGGTGGTGGGAGCGGATCGTCGCGTCGGTGATGTGCTTGAGCGGGATGTCGAACACGACACCGGCCGGGCCCCGCTTCTCGACGGCGGGCAGCAGCGTGCCGGCCTGCGCGGCCTTGCGGAAGTGGTCACCGAACCTGAGGGTGTGGATGAGCGCGGAGCCGTGCTCGATCTCGCCGTCGAGGCCGACGATCGCGGCCTTGCCGTACGCCTCGGCGGGGGCTCCCAGCGCTTCGAGCACCGCCGGCGCGAGCAGCGCGCCGAGGTCCGAGGCGTTCGCTTCGATCCCCGGGGCGAGGTCTTCGACGAAGCCCTGGCCCGCCCACGGGTTCTCGATCACCGCCGCGACGACGGCGACGGTGGCCGGCGGGCTGACCGCGCGGCCGCCCTCGGCCCGGATCTCCTCGATGACGGTGACCATCTTGCGGACGTTCATGACGGTGATTCCTCCAGGGTCCGGCTGGTGACGACCGGGTCGGTCCTGCGGTCTCCGATGCGGGAGTGCGGGCGGGGTCCTGTGGACGCTGCGGCGATGACGACGATCTCGTCGGCCCGTGGCGCGTCGGGGACTCGAGCGCTGACGGTCTGGTAGTGGCTGCGCGTCGCGGCGTGTGTCTTGTGCCAGAGCGGCACGGTCAACGAGTCACCTGCCTCGCCCCGTGCGTCGGCGAAGCAGATGATCGACTCACCGTCCAGCAGCTCGCGGACCAGATTGCCGAAGAACGGCGTGTGGATGAGCGCTCCCGCGTGCTCGATCTCCCCGGCGGTGCCGACGACCGCGGCCTTTCCGAAAGCCTCGATCCGGTCCACCCCGCCGAGCACCTTCGCAAGCCGGTCACAGAGCAGCTTCGCCAGTACGGGCCCGATCCGCTCCTGGCCTGCGGAGAGATCGGCGAGTGGCGCTGCGCCGCTCCACGGATTCCGGATGACGGCGGCCACGCTGGCGCGTTGGGCCGGCCGGGCCGGAGCCATGCCGGCCTCGGTGACGACGACGTCCCGGTACGTCACCAGCTTGCGTAGTCCGATCCGCTCAGCGGAGGGATCGGCAGGAGTTTCTTGCATGGCAGAGACCGTAGGTATCCATGTTGCTGGGGTCAAGGGAGGTGCGGGCTTACCGCTCCGCACAGCGGAGACCTGACTCCTGAGGCGGTCTGACATTACTTGGCTGACCTGTGTATTTGCCGGTGCTGTGAGTGAGTGGACGGCCGGATTCCATGCGCGACCCTTGACATGGCTGCTGTGGCCTGACTTACGGTCTCTTGCATGCCAGCGGCCCGATGAGAGCCAGCTTGTATGCCAGTGCGGGCCCGGCCTGAGCGGCATCCGATTCGAGGAGTGCTATGTCCGGACAACTTCAACGCCCCCGGAGAGTCGGTGAGCGCCCCCGGGGAGTCGGTGAACTCGGCTCCGTCTTCTGGACATCGGTCGGTGTTGCCGCGGTCTTCGTCGCCTGGGCGGCCCTCTTCACCAAGAACCTCAACCGTGTCACGGCGGCCTCGCTGAACTGGGTCACCTCGTCGTTCGGCTGGAGCTATCTGGTTGTCACCCTGGGCATTCTGATCTTCCTGGTGTTCCTGGCGTTCAGCCCCGCGGGCAGACTCCGGCTCGGCAAGGACACCGACAGGCCGGAGTTCTCCACCCCGGCCTGGCTGGCGATGCTCCTCGGCGCCGTAATGGGCATCGGCCTGGTCTCCTACGGCGTCGCCGAGCCCATCTCGCACTTGGCCACGCCACCGCACGGCCTCGCCGAACCGAACACCCATGAGGCCGCGGTCCGCGCGCTCCAGTACTCCTACTTCGACTGGGGCCTGCACGCCTGGGCCGTCTTCGCCGTCTTCGGGCTCGCAATCGCCTACTCGACGTACCGCAAGGGCCGCCGCCCTCTGGTGAGTCAGCTGTTCACGCCGTTCCTCGGCGACAAGGTCAACGGGCCGATCGGCAAGGCGATCGACATCCTCGCCGTCTTCGCGACGCTCTTCGGCACGGCAACGTCTCTGGGTCTGGGGGCGCTTCAGATCAACAACGGAGTGGGACGGCTCTTCGGCGTGCCCGTCAACTCCGTCGTCCAGGTGCTGATCATCGCGGCCATCACCGCCGTCTTCACCCTGTCGGCCGTCACCGGCATCAGCAAGGGCATCAAGCTGCTGAGCTACACCAGCAGCGCCCTGTCGATCGCGATGTTCGTCTTCATGGTGATCGTCGGCCCCACGGTCTTCCTCATCAACCTCTACGTCGAGTCAATCGGCGTATGGGCCAGTGATTTCTTCCGGATGAGCCTGCAAGGGACAGCTTTCGGCGGGCTGGAGTGGATGCAGCTGTGGACCTACTTCATGCTGGCGTGGTGGGTCTCGTGGGGCGCTTTCGTCGGAATCTTCCTCGCCCGTATCTCCCGCGGCCGCACCATCCGCGGATTCGTCCTGGGGGTTCTGCTGGTTCCGAGCCTGGCCTTCTTCACCTGGTTCGCGGTGTTCGGCGGCGCGGCCATCCATGTGGACATGTTCCAGGGCGGGGACATCGCCAAGCAGACGGCGGCGGACTTCGGCAACGCCTTCTTCGCCACCCTTGAGCACTTCCCGCTGTCCGGGGTCACATCGGTGATGGCCGTCCTGCTCGCCGTGATCTTCTTTGTGACAAGCGCGGACTCCAACACCTATGTGCTGGGGTCGATGACATCCAACGGCTCACTCACACCGCGCCGTTCGGTGCTCGTCCTCTGGGGGATCCTCACCGGCGTCACCGCGGTCGCACTGATGCTCGCCGGCGGTCTCAGCGCCCTTCAGAACACCGTGATCGTCACCTCGCTGCCCTTCTTGCTCATCATCGCCTGCCTCGCGGTGTCCTTCTGGAAGGAGCTGGCATCGGACTGGCGACACGGAGCCCCAGCCTCCGCCGAGCGAGACAGGACTCCCGACCCGAAGGAGAAGGCCGATGCCGCACGCTGAGTCCCGACGCACACTTATCAAGAACGTCTGGGAAGCCACCTGGAACCAGGGCGACGTCGATGCCCTCGACCACCTCCTCAGCAGCGACTACCTCCGCCACGGCGGCGAGCCGCACCCGCAGGACCTGCGCACGTTCAAGGCGTCGATCCTCACCACCCGTTCCGCCTTCCCCGATCTGTCCACCGTGCTGGACGACGTCGTCATCGAGGGCGACCGGGCCGCCGTCCGCTGGCACAGCACGGGCAGCCACGAAGGCACCCTCATGGGCGTCCCCGCCACGAAGCGGCGCGTGGAGGTCGGCGGCGCGACCTTCGCGCGGTTCGACGGGGACTGCATCGTCGAGGAATTCGTGACGTGGGACCCCCGGGCCCTGCTGTCGGCGCTCGGCATCATCAGCGTCGGGCAGGACTGACCAGCAAGCCGCCATGACCAGTGACCCAGCACAGCGACAAGGAGCACTCTGATGCCCGTGCTTCCGGCGAAGCCCGACACCGGCCTGATGAAGCAGGTCAACCGGCAGTTCGTCACCGGCGTCACCGTGGTGACCGCACTGGACGGCGACACTCCGCGGGGGCTGGCGGTCAACGCCTTCTCCAGCATCTCGCTGGACCCGCCGACGGTCATGGTGTGCGTCCAGCGCACCTCCGTCACCCACGACTGCCTGTTCAGGACGGATCACCTCGCGATCAACGTCCTGTCGACCGAGCAACTCGACGTGGTCACCGGCTTCGCGTCCAAGTCCGACGACAAGTTCCAAGGCATCGACTGGACCGCCGGCCCCTTCGGAAGTCCGCTGCTCGCGCGCAGCAGCGCGCAGATGGAGACCGAGATCCGGGAACGTCTCCAGGCCAGCACACACACGGTCTTCATCTGCCGGGTGGTGCACGCCTCCGTCACGGACAGCGACCCCCTGGTCTACACCGCCGGTAAGTTCTTCGACGGCGGGGCGCTTCCGCCTCTGGGAGGATCAGCCACCGGATGAGATACCAAGGAGCCGGCTCAGTGACTGAAGCAACGGGCGGATCGGCCAGCAGCTCCATCCAGGCCACGGTCATCGCCGAGATGCGCGGGCGCATCATCAGCGGTGAGATCGAACCGGGCCGCCCTCTCTCGGAGCTCGCCCTGGCCGAGGAGTTCGGCGTCAGCCGCACACCGGTCCGCGAAGCGCTCAAACAGCTGCAGACCGAGGGGCTGGTCGAGATCAGGCCCCGGGTGGGCACCTTCGTCACCACTCCCTCGCGGCGCGAGCTCACGGAACTCTTCGAGATGAAGGAGCTGCTCGAGGGAGCCGCCGCCCGGCTGCTGGCCCAGCGCGGCCGGGTGCCCGAAATCGACCGCCTGCAGGAGAACCTCAAGGAGGCCGACGCGGCCGTGGCTCGCGACGACCGCGAACGCTATGCGGAGCTGGTCGGGGAGTTCCACGATCTGCTGATCACCGGCGCCGACAACAACAAACTCGAAGCGCACTACCGGATGCTGATGAACCAACTGGCCTACTCCCGGCTGGTGAAGACCTCGCTGAGCCGGCCCGGCCGGCCTCTGCAGTCCGACCGGGAGCACCACTTGGTCGTCGAGCTGATCACCGAGAAGGACGGCGACAGCGCGGAACAGGTGATGCGGGAACACGTCCGGGCCAGCCGCCGCGCCCTCATGGCCGGCCTGCCAACCCCGGGAGCGCAGCCGTCGGACGGCAAGGAAGGTGCCTGATCGTCGCAGCGCGTTGGAACCACCCCGCCGACGAGCAGCGCCTCAACGGCCGAGCGCTTGCCGCAGGGTGAGACCGTGCCGGGTTTTGAGGCGCCGTAGTTCCCACAGGCTCACCGCTGTGACCGACAGCGGACCGCCGAAGACCGCCGCGATACGCACCGACGCGGGGACGCCGTCGTAGGTGTTCGAAACCAGGTCGGAGATCGCGAGTTCCCAGACCAGGACGATCGCGATGATCGGGGGCAGGACCTCGTGAATGTCGGCGGTGCGGAACACATGCACCAGAGCCAAGGCGGCACCGTAGAACACGAAGACGAGACCCCACACCATCACGAGGGCGAGGAAGACTTCGTACATGAGCCGCATGTAGTCGGCCCTGGACGGATCCTCGGGCATCTGCCCGAAGGGGCCGCCGGTCAGGACGCCGGAGGTGGCCAGAACGAAGTACAGAAGCGTGCCGCACAGAGCCAGCAGCGCCCCGAGCGGCTTCAGCGCCCGGCGCAGATACAGGCGCCGGGTATGCGGGCGGCTTCCGACGATGAACACGCCGACGACGACCGGGAACGTGGCGGCCAGCAGGGTCGCCGACATCACGACCTGGTCGGCCCGCTGCATGGCCAACGATTTGGCGTCCGAGGCGATTTGGTACGACACCAGGATCCACACCATCGCGGCGAGACCGACCACCATGCGCAGGACCTGGATCTTGAGCACCGCCGGATCCTCCACCCGGTCCGGCCGCGACGGCTTGCACACCTGGCGTCCGACCGCGATCGGATTGAGCAGCCGGAGCGCCCGCCGCATCCGCGACGGCGGCCGCGGTGGCCGGGGCTGCGGCCCCCAGCCCGGCTGCGGAGGTCCAGGCGGCGGCCCCCAACCCGGCTGCGGTGGCCCAGGTCGCGGCCCCCAGCCCGGCTGCGGTGGCCCGGGCGGCGGCCCCCAACCCGGCTGCCGACCACCGCCGTACGGTCCCCACGGACCCTGTCCAGTGCTCATCGACGTCCCCCGAATTGGCACCACTGAAATTGTGGACCACGACGATACGCCGTCGGCGCCCGTGGTCGGGGCGGTTGCCCGGGTTCGCTGACGAGGAGGACCACAGGCGGCAGCCCACGGTCGGAATTTCGCTGCGGCGTGTAGCGGAAGCCCCCGCTGTGCCGCAGTGGTTCCGTCTTGCAGGGGGTGAGGCGGCGCGTCTAGCCTGCTAATAGGGCAAATCCGGCCAAAACCGGGAGGAAGTGGTGACGATGGCCGGCCGTAGCCGCGCCGAAGTGGAGGCTGAGATCAAGGAAACCCTGGGTCTCGTTCCGCATTTCTTCGGGGCCATTCCCGATGATCTCCTGGACGCCGAGTGGGAGGTCTTCAAGAAGCTGGAACTCGGCGAGACGCTGATCCCGAACAAGTACAAGGAGCTGATCGGGATCGCGCTGCACTCCGAGACGAAGTGCCGTTACTGCACCCTCTTCCACACCGAGGCGGCGAAGCTCTTCGGGGCAACTGACGAGGAGATCCAGGAGGCGGTGCACTACGCGAAGTCCAGCCTGGGCTGGAGCGCATACCTGAACGGCATGCGCGAGGACTACGACGACTTCGCGCGCGAGATGAGCGAGGTCAAGGACTACCTGTCGGCGAAGGGCTGACCTGATGCAGCTGGAGTGGGCTCGCCCCGGAGTGCTGCGCGCGACCGCGCACATTTACGAGTTCTCGGCGCTGGTGGCCGCCGCCCGCCATGTGGCCGAGTCCGCTCCGCCGGGCATTCCGGCCGAGGCGCTGGACGGCCTGCGGAAGGTCCTTGCCGACTACGACGCGCAGGCGGAACAGCTGAGGGAAGACGCCCCCGCCGAGCCGCGACGGCGGTGACGTCGCGGGGATCGGGCCAGGTCCGACGACGGTCGGCGGCCGGGGACGGCGGTCGGTGATCACGGGTGCTGCGGCGCGGCGGTCTGGCCGAAGACCCACGGGGCCAGGACGACCAGCCAGCCGTCGGGGTCCTCGAAGAGGGTCGCCCCGTGGTCGGGCCAGTAGGGGTTGGCCGCGGGGACGGGGCGGTGGCCGCAGGAGCTGAGGTGAGTAACCGCGCGGTCGTGCGCGGCCCGGTCCGTCAGGTAGAGGACCAGTTGGTTCTCCGGGTGCGGGGCCGGGATGCGGGGCGGGTCGCCGTGCTGGGTGAGCTCCATGTGGACGGGTGTGCCGGGCAGGCCGAGGACGATCCCGTCGTAGCCCGCGTGGTCGCGCCACTCGGCGAGTACGGGCAGGCCCAGGTCGTCGCGGTAGAACGCGCGTACGGCCTCGAAGCGCGCGGTCGGGCGGGCGAAGCGGACCGCGCCGACGGACAGGTGTTCCGGCCAGTGGTGGGGGAGTGGGCTGCTGCTCATCGGGCTGCTCATCTCCTGGGGCCGCTCATCGGGCTGCTCATGGGGCCACGGTGGCACGGGTGAGGGGTGCTGATCCTCAGGCGTACGGCGGAGGACGTCTCCGACTTCCAGACCAGGACCGCCGCTGACCCTCAAAGAAATGTTTGACGGTGGGGTTATCCGTACCGCACACTCGCCCCGTGACTCCTCCTGCCTCCCCCTCTCCCGACGGCGTCGGCCGTGCCGAACTCCGCGGCATCCTGCGCCGCCGCGGCTTCCGGGAGCTCGCGCTGGGCCGGGCGCTGACGTTCTTCGGCAACTCCATGGCGCCGGTGGTCCTCGCGTTCGCCGTGCTCGACCTGGGTGGCTCCGCGGTTGATGTGGGGCTCGTCGTCGGGGCCAGGTCGGTCAGCAACGTGGTGCTGCTGCTGTTCGGCGGATTGCTGGCCGACCGGCTGCCCCGGGCGCTGGTGCTCCAAGGTGCCGCCCTCTCCGCCGCGCTGGTGCAGAGCGGCGTCGGGCTCGCGGTGCTGCTGGACCGCGCGCCGCTGGGCGTACTGCTGGTGCTCAGCGTGGTGCAGGGCGCCGGGGCGGCCGTCTCCATACCGGCCTCAGCGGCGCTGGTACCGCTCACCGTGCCGCCCGGCGAGCTGCGTCCTGCCAACGCGCTGTCCCGGATGGGCGTCAACACCGGGATGATCGCGGGGACTTCGCTGGGCGGGCTGCTCGCCGCCGTCGCCGGGCCCGGGTGGGGGATGGTGCTCGACGGAGCGGCGTTCCTGGGCGCCGCGCTCGCCTACCGCCTCGCCGGGCGTGAGCTTCTGCGACGGGACGCCGGCGCGGAGCCCGGCGCCCCCGCCCGGCCGGTGCGCCCCTGGCGGGAACTGCGCGAGGGCTGGAGGGAGTTCGTGTCCCGCACCTGGGTGTGGGTGGTGGTGCTCCAGTTCTTCGTGGTGAACGCCGTCTCGGCAGGCGGCATCCAGGTGCTGGGGCCGACGGTCGCCGACGCGACGTTCGGCCGTACCGCCTGGGGCTTCGTCCTGGGTACCCAGATGGCCGGGGCGCTGATCGGTGGCCTGCTGGTGGCACGCTCCCGTTCGCGGCACGCGCTGCGGATCGGTGTCGCCGTCGTGGCGCTGGACGCGCTGCCGCTGCTCGCCCTGGCGCAGTCGGCCGATCTAGCGCTCCTGCTGGCGGCGATGTTCGTGAACGGCATCGCCATCGAACAGTTCAGCGTCGCCTGGGATCTCTCCCTCCAGGAGAACGTTCCGCAGGACAAACTGGCCCGCGTCTACTCCTACGACGCGCTCGGCTCCACCCTCGCCCTCCCGCTGGGCGAGATGGCCGCCGGGCCGCTGGCGGAACGCTTCGGGCTGCGCCCGACGCTGCTGTGCGGGGTCGTGCTCGTCGCGCTGGTGACGGTTGGTGCCCTGTACAGCAGTCAGGTGCGGGGGCTGACGACGGGGGAGCCGGTGCGGGGCAGGGGAACTCCGGAAGGCGCCGGCGCTTGAGGCAGACTGGCCGGGTGCCCGCACCCCGCTCCACCGGCTCGTCCGGTCGCCCCGGCCCCGGCCCCTCCGCGGCTTCCGACTCCACCAATCCCTCCAGCTCCGCCAGCCCCTCCAGCTCCGCCAATCCTTCCGGCTCCTCCCACACCTCCGCCGCCTCCGTCGCGGATCTGCGGGTGCTCGCGCATCCGCTGCGGCTGCAGCTGCTCTCGCTGCTGACCGGGCAGGCGTACAGCGCGGCCGAGGCGGCGCGGGTGCTCGGCCAGTCGCAGGCCAACGTCAGCTATCACCTGCGCAGACTGCACTCGGCCGGACTGGTCGAGGCGGTCGGCGAGGTGACCGTACGCGGCGGTACGGCCAAGCGGTACCGTCACGATCCGGACAGCGGCGAACTCCTGGGGCGAGGCGTTCCGCAGGGCGTCGACGCCTACCTCGCTCTCGCCGGCGCGCTGGGCGAGGAGCTGCGGCGGCGTACGGCGCAGCGGGACACCGCCGTACGGGGCGAGATGACGGACGCCGAGGTGTGGCTGGACCCCGAGGTGTGGGCCCGCGTCCGCGAGCGCGCCAAGGAGTTGGGCGAGGACCTGCACCGGCACGCCCTCCCGCCGGGCACGGAGGGTGCCGTGCGGGTGAGCGCCACCATGGTGCTGTTCGCGATGCGGGCGGCGGAGGGCTGAGCCGGCGCCCGGCCGGGCCGCGAGAGGGGTAGGCCGCTCGCCGGCATACCTACCGGTCGGGATCCTCGCTGAGGAACTCGGCAACCAGCTCAGGCGGGTTGGCCGCCTCGGTGAGGGAGAACATCGCGTCCGGGTCGAACATGTTGTAGAGCAGCACGGGCACGGGCCGTCCCAGGGCGCGTACGAGGTGGCCTTCGGCATGGAGGTGCCGCGCCGTGTCGACGCACAGCTCGTGGAAACGGGTGCAGAGGAGCTCCTCCCGCTCGTCCTGTACGTGCTCGGGGTCGTCGTCCTCGTACCAGAGGCCCTCCGCGCGCAGTTCCTGCCGGTGCAACTCGGTACCGCGCGGGTCGTGTTCCTCGTGGTCCCCGATGACGCGGACGCCCTCCAGCCCCGAGGGCGGGAAGTAGGCGTAGTTCCAGCGGGCCTCCCAGGGCTCCGGCGCGCTCGGCCCCGCGAGCAGCCGGGCCACTTCCTCCTCCGTGTTGTAGCCGAGGGCGAGATAGTGGAACCGGCAGTCATCAATGACGCTGTCGATTCGGAACGTGACCGCGTAGACGGTGGATTCCGGCCGACGGGGAAATTCCGCCAGGGCGCTCGCCGTCATCTGCCTCAAGTGCTGCCGGAACGTCATCGAGCGCTCTCCGGGGGCTGTGGTGGCTGGACATCGGGGACGCGGATCGTGGTGTGCATGTGTTCCAAGTGGCTTATGGGGCGGAACTTTAGCGGCCCGCCCGCACGCGGGTGGATGGGCCGGGCGTGCAGCGCCTGAGCAGGTGCTCATCACATCGGGTGAAACTTTGGCCGATTGTTGCGGTCAACAACACTCTGTTGCCAAGCTGTTGCTGACCGTCAGCATCATTCAGCACCAGTCGGCTTCCCTCAGCAGCTGGCCGAAACGGGGAGGGCACACGTGCCATTCGGTGAGCAGCCCGCGTATCTGCGTGTGGCCTCGGATCTCCGCAAGAAGATCGCGGACGGCTCCCTGCCGCCGCACGCCCGCCTCCCCTCGCAGGCCCGCATCCGTGAGGAGTACGGAGTCTCCGACACGGTCGCCCTGGAGGCGCGCAAGGTGCTGATGGCGGAGGGGCTGGTGGAGGGCCGCTCCGGTTCCGGTACGTATGTGCGCGAGCTGCCGGCCGCGCGCCGGGTCTCGCGTACGGGCTACCGCTCGCTCGGCGAGTGCACCCCTTTCCGCCAGGAGCAGTCCGATGAGCGGGTGCGCGGCACCTGGGAGTCGCACAGCGAGCAGGAGGACGCCTCGGCCGACATCGCGGAGCGGCTGTTCATCGAGCGGGGGGACCGGGTGATGCGGACCCGCTATGTCTTCCACGCCGACGGCGCTCCGGTGATGCTCTCCACGTCCTGGGAACCGCTCGCGGTGACGGGACGGACGCCGGTGATGCTCCCGGAGGAGGGCCCGCTGGGCGGCCGGGGGGTGGTCGAGCGCATGGCGGCGATCGACCTGGTGGTGGACAACGTCGCCGAGGAGGTCGGCAGCCGCCCCGGCCGTGCCGAGGAGATGACGGCGCTGGGCGGCGTCCCGGGCCACGCGGTGCTGGTCATCGCGCGTACGTACTTCGCGGGCAAGCGGCCTGTGGAGACGGCAGACGTGGTGGTGCCCGCCGACCGCTTCAAGCTGGCGTACCACCTTCCGGTGAAGTAGCGACCGCGGCACCGCGGCGTCGGCTCACCGTCAGAGAGGGGCGAACATCTGGCCGAAAAAATTCGCCCCATGTGCAAAGCCGAATGCGGTGAGTGAAGGCCGGGCGTAAGCTCCGGCATATGCGAAGTGCGAGCGGCGACAGTGACGCGGTGCTGCCCTGGCAGCTCATCCGCCAGGACTGCCACGGCAACCGCTACCGCGTCGGCAGCTATCCGACCCGGGCCGAGGCGCAGCGTCTCGCCGAAAGGCTGGGCGAACAGGGCGAGGGGTATCTGGTGGAGCACTGCGACCGGCTGGCGGTGCACGGGGAGCGGCAGGGCCGTGCGCCACACGGGGAGCACGCGGAGGACGGTCACGTCTGACGCGGCCATCCCCCGCGCGCGGCGACGCCTCGTGTGAGCCCGACGCTCCGTGTGTGCCCGATCGCGCACAGTGTCGGATATGTGGATAATTGGTCCATCTTGGACGTATCCAGATCCCGACCAGGGGCGTGGGCCGTGTGAGCACCGAACCCGCCGACGAGGCGACCTCGCTCCTGGACACGCTCCGCGTCGGGATCGTCATGCTGGACGGCAACGGCACCGTCCTGGTGTGGAGCCCGACGACCGAGGAGATCCTGGGCTGGCCCGCCGATGACGTCGTGGGGCGTTCGATCGAGGATTTCCTGGAGGGGGACGCGGCCGAGCGCCGCGCACGCCGTAACAGCCTCGGCCGGACCGGCAGCTGGCGCGGCATCCTGCACATCCGCCACCGGGCCGGACGCACCGTCGAGGTCGAAGGGCGCGGCTCGCTGCTGCGGGACACCGACCAGCGCCCGTTCGTGCTGGCGAACATCATGGAGACCAGCAGGCTCCGCGCCGTCGAACACGATCTGGCCGCGCTGGACGCGCTGTTCGCCTCCTCGCCGCTGGGTATCGCGGTCTTCGACACCGAGAAGCGCTTCGTCCGCTTCAACGAAGCGCTCGTCCGGCTGAACAACGCCACCCGCACCGATCTGCTCGGCCACACGGTCGCCGAACTCCTCCCCGCGGAGATGGCCGAGGAGGTGATGAAGATCCAGTCCAGGGTGCTGGAGACGGGGCGCTCCGTCGTGGACGTGGTGACCACCGCACCAGGTGCCCGGGGCGCGCGCTCCGTCTCGTACTCCCGGATCGCCGACCGCAGCGGCAGAGTGCTCGGCGTCAGCTGCACCGTCATGGACATCACCGAGCGGCTGGAGGCGCTCAACAAGGCGGAGGCCGCGCGGCAACGGCTCGCGCTGCTGGACGATGTCGGGGTGGCGCTGGGCAACCTGCTCGATGTCCGCGCCATCTCCCAGGCGCTCGCCGATGTGCTGGTACCGAGGTTCGCCGACTACGCGGGGGTCATGCTGCGCGGCGAGGTCGCCGTCGGGGGCGATCTGCCCGAGCCCGTCATCCCGGTCGGTACGCCGCTGCATCTGTTCGGCTTCGCGGCGCGGGAGGGCGGTGAGCGGGTGGAGCGGCTGCTGCGGCTCGGCGGCGAGATCATCTACGAGCGCGAGTCGCTGCTCGGCCGGGCGCTGGACACCGGGGCGCCCCAAGTCGCCACCACCCCCGAGGAGATCCTGCGCGCGACCCGGCCGGGCGACCCCAAGGTCGAGGCCACGTTCGAGCTGGGGGTGCACTCGCTGATGGCGGTGCCGCTGCGGGCGCGCGGCACGGTGCTCGGGCTGCTGCTGGTGAGCCGGTCGCACGGGGACGAGCCGTACGTGGGCGAGGACCGGGCGCTCGCCATGGAACTGGCCGACCGCGCCGGCACCTTTCTCGACAACGCCCGGTTGTACGCGCGGGAGCGCGAGGGCGCGCTGATGCTCCAGCGCAGTCTGCTGCCGCAGCACATCCCGGAGCCGACCGGGGTCAGCATCGCCTACCGCTATGTGCCCGGCAGCAGCGGCACGGAAGTGGGCGGCGACTGGTTCGACGTCATCCCGCTGCCCGGCGGCCGGGTCGCCTTCGTGGTCGGCGACGTGATGGGCCACGGGCTGCACTCCGCCGTCACCATGGGACGGCTGCGCACCGCCGTCCGTACGCTGGCCGGGCTCGATCTGCCTCCGGACCAGTTGCTCGCCCGGGTCAGTACCGTCGGCGACGACCTGTCGCACGGCCCAGACGACCCGCTGATGGCCACCTGCCTGTACGCCGTCTACGAGCCGGCGCCGACCTCGGCGGGCAAGCGGTGCGGGGTGCTCACCATGGCGAGCGCCGGGCATGTGCCGCCGCTGATCGTCACGCACGAGGACGACGGCGGATGCCGCGCCCAGCCCGTCGACGTCCCCTCGGGCACCCCGCTGGGCGTCGTCGGCCCCGCACCGGACGAGGCGTATCAGCTGGCCGAGGTGGAGGTCGAACAGGGCAGCGTGCTCGTCCTCTACACCGACGGGCTCGTGGAGAGCAGAGGCGAGGACATCACCGAGGGGATCGACCGGGTGTGCGCGCTGCTCGCCGGCCCCGACTGCCACCGCGCCACGGCTCAGGAGGGGTTCACCTGGAACGGCGCGGGCGCGTACGTTTCGCCGGGCCCGGTGGGGGAGACGGGGTGCGGCGGCATCGAGAGCGCGTGCGACGTACTGATCGACTCACTGCGCCGGCACGGCAGCAGCGTCAACGGCCATCTGAGCACCGGGGACGATGTGGCGCTGCTGATGGCGCGGCTCGGCGGACTGCCCGGACACACCGCCGCCTCCTGGTCGTTCACCACCGGGAGCTACGCCGTGCGCCGGGCGCGGGAGGCGGTGCGCCAGACGCTGCGCGAGTGGGGGCTGAGAGAGCTGGAGGAGACCGGTGTGCTGCTGGTGAGCGAACTGGTCACCAACGCGCTGCGGTACGCGCACGGGCCCATCGGCGTGCGGATGGTACGCGACACCGGCCGGGACCCCGCGGGGCACGGCGGTGTGCTGATCGTGGAAGTCTCGGACCCGTTGCCCGAACCGCCGCGCGAACGCGTCGTGACCGAGGAACAGGAAGGTGGCCGGGGCATCCAGATGGTGGCGAGTGAAGCCCGCCGCTGGGGCACCAGGCACGGACCGGAGGGCAAGACGGTGTGGTTCGAACTCCCGCTGCCCTGACCGGAGATGAAGCGAGCCTCAAGGGGACCTGAAGCCCGGCTCAAAGCTGCTCGAAGCAGTTGCTCAGGTGGCGTGGGGTGGCGTGCTGTTGAAGGAGCGGTCCGGCCTGGGGGCCGGTGCACACTCATGGGGTTCGACGCGGCATTACCTGGTTAGGAGTCAGGGGTGACCCCCGTGAACAGCGGGGGTACGCGCATGTTGGCTCGTCGTGACGAGGAAGACTTGTGGCGATCGGGAAGAGCGGGCTCCGGATGGCTCTCCGGGCTGCCACACTGCTCGGACCGGAGGCGAGCACCGGCAGTGGAAGGGGCGGCATTGAGCGACATCCCAGTGGAGGCGGCCGGTAAGCAGGACGACGTGCGTCGTGCCCTGGCCCTGCTGAACGCCGCGGGCGCGCGGATCGGCAACTCACTGGATCTGGAGACCACGGCCCGCGAACTGCTGGACGTGGCGGTGCCCCAGTTCTGCGACCTGGCCTCCGTCGACCTCTACGTAAGTGTGCTGGCCGGGGACGAGCCCCGCCCTGTCGGGCCGATGGCCCCCGCGGACGCCGAGCGCGCCGGATTCCACGATGCGGACACCGTGCGGCGTGAGGGGCCCGAGGTGCGGCTGCCCGGCGAGCTGCCCCGGCGCCGCCGGGGTCCGATCGGCGCGCCGCGCGGCGAACTGCGCCGGGTGGCCTTCGCCAGCGCCGTCTCGAACACCCCCTACGACTACGGCCTTCCGGACGAGGAGGCCAGGACCGACGGGACGGTGGTCGGCCGGCGGGATGCGAGGGAGGGCGGCGCCGGCCCGCAGGGTGGCCCCCTCACGCAGGGTGTTTCCGTCGCGCAGAGTGCTTCCGTTGGGCAGGGCGCCTCCGTTGGGCAGGGCGGTGCCGGCCGGGCCCGCGTCAACGGCGTCCCGTCCGCTGCCGCCGCCGCTGCGGCCGTACAGCCTGGCCAGCCCGCGGAGGTCGGCTCCACGCACTGCTACGCGGAGCACTCCCCGTTCGCCATCGCGCTGCGCACCGGACGGGTGCAGAACATCACCAGTCACGACGGTTCCGTCCCGGCGCAGTTCGGGGCCGTCGTGCAGTCGACGCTCGCCGTGCCCATGGTCGCCCGGGACCGGGTGCTGGGGCTCGCGCAGTTCTCACGGGCCAAGGGCAGCGAGCCGTTCGGGGAACGGGACGGGGCGCTCGCCGCTGAGCTGGCGGCCCGCGCCGCGGTCTGCATCGACAACGCCCGGCTCTACCGCAGGGAGCACGAACGTGCCCTCATCCTGCAGCGCAGCCTGCTGCCGCCGGGCGATCCCGAGGCAGCGGGGCTGGAGATCGCCTGCCGCTATCTGCCGGGCAACCCGGCCACCGAGGTGGGCGGCGACTGGTTCGACGTCATCGAACTGCCCGGCCACCGCACCGCCATCGTCGTCGGCGATGTGATGGGCCGCGGGCTGCGCGCCGCCGTCGCCATGGGCGAACTGCGCACCGCCGTACGCACGCTGGCCCTCACCGACATGGAACCGGCCGAAGTGCTCGGCGCGCTGGACGAGATCGCCCGCGGCCTCGGCGACCCCCGCAGGCAGCACCCGCAGCGTGGCCAACGGGGCAGCGACACCGATCTGTCCGAGGTGTATCTGGCCACCTGTATCTACGCCGTCTACGACCCGGTCTCGCGGCGCTGCACGTTCGCCAACGCCGGGCACCTGCCGCCCATCATGGTCGAGCCGGGCGAGCCCGCGCTGCTGCTGGAGGTGCCGAAGGGGGTGCCGCTGGGGGTGGGCGGCGAGCCGTTCGAGGAGGTCGAGATCGAGCTGCCGGAGGGCGCGATGCTCGCCCTCTACACCGACGGCCTGGTCGAGTCCCGCGACCATCCGCTCGACGAGGGGCTCGACCGGTTCCGCTCGGCGCTCACCGACGCCACCGAGCCCCTGGAGGACACCGCTGACCGGGTGCTGCGCACCCTCAACGTGCACCACGGTGAGGACGACATCGCGCTGCTCGTCGCCCGGGTGCAGGGCCTGGACGCCGGGAACGTCGGTGACTGGACGCTGCCGCCTGAACCGCGCTCCGTCGCCCGTGCCCGCGAACTGACCTGCGAACAGCTCGTCGCCTGGGGTCTGGACGCGCTGAGCGACACCGCTGAGCTGCTGGTGAGCGAGCTGGTCACCAACGCGCTGCGGTACGGCGAGGGCAACATCAGGCTGCGGCTGCTGCTGGAGCGCACGCTGGTGTGCGAGGTGTGGGACGCGGGGCAGGTCCAGCCGCGCAGGCGCCGGGCCCGGGACACCGACGAGGGCGGCCGCGGGCTGCAACTGGTGGATCTGCTCAGCACCGGCTGGGGGAGCCGCCGGGTGCCCTCGGGCAAGGCCGTCTGGTTCCAGCTGCCCCGCCCCGAAGAGGGCAGGGCGGCACCGGATCCGACCGAGGCGTTGCTGAAATTGTTCTGAGTGACGCACTTTCTCAAAGAAAGTGGCCGAAACGCAGCGCCCCTTTTTCGGGGTGTTGCGCGGAACCCTCGCATACGTCTGGATGCCCCTTTTTTCTGGGTCCCTGCCCCGATAAGATTTCCGCTCGGGGATCAGTGATTCTTGAAACGGGGGTGCTGCATGGGTGTGCGGCTCATAATCCTTGACGACGACCCGGTGTATCGCATGGGCGTCAGAGCGGCGGCGGAAACGGACGGCACAATCGCAGTCGTGGCCGAACAGTGCCTCCCGGAACGGCACGCCGGATGGTCGGCACCCAAGTTCGGGGAATTCGCTGGGCAGGCGGACGTGATCCTCGTCGGCGGCCCGAGCCCGGCCCGGCTGGCCGGTGCGGTACGGCTGCTGACGTGCGAGGCCCAGCGGTTGCCCGCGCGCGAGGGGCAGCGGTTGCCCACGCATGAGGGGCAGTCGGCGCGGCAGCGCGCCGGCCCGGCTGCGCGGGTGCTGGTGGCCTCCGACGACGGCAGCACGGCGGCCGTCGTCTCGGTGATCCGCTCCGGTGCCATGGGGTATGTGATGAAGAGCGTGAGCGCCCGTACGCTGCTCAGATCGGTGCATCTGCTCGCCGAGGGCGGTGCCGCCTTCGGCGCCGGGGTGGCCGAGGGGCTGCGCGGTGGACTGGGGATGCTGCCCGAGCTCCCGAGCCGGCTGGCCTTCCCGACGCTGACCGAGCGGGAGCGGGACATCCTGGAACTGCTGGCGCTCGGCTGGGAGAACAAGCGCATCGCCCGTCGCCTGGTTCTCGCGGAGAAGACCGTACGCAACCACATCACGGGCCTCTTCAGAAAGCTGGAAGTCCCCGACCGGAACGCCGCCATGATGCGGGCGCGGGCCGCGGGGATAGGGGTGGAGCAGAAAGCCGCGGAGGTGTGAATTCAGAGGGCGGGATCTCGCGGGCCTTGCCCCGTGGCGCTCCGCGATTCCCGCGGAACCCTCGAATCCCATCGGAACCGCGGATCCATCGGAATCCCGTGCCTGGCATTCACGTTCGGTGAGATGTGTTCCGATGAAAGCTGACTTCGAATCAAAGGCCCCGGAATTACGGGTGGTCACGATTTCCGTGCCGGGGCCGCTATCTGTGCGGAGGGCTGGAGGGGGTGACGAGGCCGTGCTCGTATCCCGTGATCACCAGCTGGACGCGATCCCTGGCGCCGAGCTTGTCGAGCAGCCGGCCGATGTAAGTCTTCACCGTGGCCATGGACACATGGAGTTCGGCGGCGATCTCCGTGTTCGACAGCCCTCTGGTCACCAGCAGCAGCACCTCGCGCTCGCGTGCCGTCAGCGGAGCAAGGCTCTCGGAGACGGCCGGCACGTTCTGCGGCTGGCGGCAGAACTCCTCGATCAGCCGGGAGGTGACGCTGGGCGCCAACAGCCCCTGGCCCGCTGCCACCGTACGGATGGCCCGCACCAGCTCGGCCGGGGCCACGTCCTTGAGGAGGAAGCCGCTGGCCCCGGACCGCAGCGCGGCGAACACATACGAGTCCATGTCGAACATGGTCAGCACCAGCACCCGCACTCCCTCGGCGTCCGGGTTCGCGCGGATCAGCCGCGTCGCCTCGATCCCGTCCAGGCCGGGCATCCGTACATCCATCAGGACCACGTCCGGACGCTCGCTCACCGACAGCTTGACCGCCGCTTCACCGTCCTCGGCCAGTCCGACGACCTCGAGGCCGGGTTCGGCGTTCACCAGCACCCGGAAGCTCTCCCGCAACAGCTCCTGGTCGTCGGCGATCAGCACCCTGACCGTCTCGGGGGCATTGCTCATCTCGGCATCGGGGGCATTGCTCATCTCGACCGTGACGCCTCCTGATTCGTGTCCTGCGCTGCCTGTTGTGCGGCGTCCTCCGGCGGGGACTGCCGGGGGCGCAGCGGGATGCGGGCGCGCACCGCGAAGCCCCCGCCGGGCACCGGAGCCGCCATCAGCTCACCGCCGTACATCGCCACTCGCTCCCGCATGCCGAGCAGCCCGTGCCCCACGGGCTGCTCCGCCGTCCGGCCCGCGCCTCTTCCGGCTCCGGGCCGTGCCGCGTCGTGGTCCGGCTCCGCCTGCGTGCTGCGGGCGGCTTCCGGCGACGGGCGGCGCGCCGCGCCCTTCCCGGTGTAGCTCTGCCAGCGCCCGCCGTCGTCGATGATCTCCAGCTGGAGGTGATCGAGTCCGGCCACCAGGACGAGCCGGCAGTAGCACGGGGCCGCGTGCTTGATGACGTTGGTCAGCGCCTCCTGCACCACCCGATGCCCGGTCCTGGCCACCCCGTCCGGCAGTCTGCCCAGCCCCTCGGTGCTCAGCTCCACCTCGACGCCGGCCTCGCCCGCCCGGCGCAGCAGAGCGTGTACGTCCGCCTTGTGGGCCAGGCTCGGGTCCGGGTGGCGCGGCTCCTCCTCGCCGTTGGACTCGTTGCGCAGCAGGCCCAGGATGCCCCGCATTTCCTGGAGCGCCGTGCGGCTCTCCTGGTCGATGACCCGCAGCGCCTCGGTCGCCTCCTCGGGCGCCACCTCCGCCACATGGCGGGCGACGCCCGCCTTCACGGCGATCACTCCGACGTGGTGCGCGACCACGTCGTGCAGCTCGCGGGCGATCCGCAGTCGCTCCTGCGCCACCGCGTTGACCGCCAGCTGCCGGGCCGCCCGCTCCGCATAGGCCCGCCGCTCCCGGATGGCCTGCCCGGACACCCAGGTCAGCCCGCACACGATGAGGCCGGACAGCCACACGGGCAGCCCAACGCTGACCGCCGCTGACGGTGTGCCACCGGCGACCAGCACGAGCAGGATCAGCGCGCTGCCGCCGCCGACCGCCCACCGCGCGGCACGCCCAGCCCTGGCGCTGGTCACGGCGACCGCGTAGAGCGCGAACGCCACCGCCAGGAACGGCTCCAGGAGGACATCGAGCACCGAGGTCGCCGCCGAGGCCGCGACGACGACCAGCAGCACGGCACGCGGCCACACCCGGCGCACGGCCAGCGGCAGGCTCATCGCGAGGAGCAGCGGCACCCCGAGCGCGGCCGGGGCCGGGGCGCCGTGCTGCACGGGGGACAGCACGGCGTAGAACAGGGCGAAGGCCAGCGCCGCGGCACCGTCCCACGCCAGCAGCTGCCGCCGGGTCAGGCTGCCCTGCACCCAGCTGCGACGCTGCTCTTCCCTGCTCTGCCCACCGTCACCGGTCACTCGCACACCGTAGCCCGCCGACCCCCTTCCGCACGTCCGACCACGGTCGGTCAGACCGCGGTAGGAAGCGCGCCGCGAGCCGCCGGTCGGGTCCACCTCAGGTCCGGCCGGAAAGTTCGGAGCCCGGTCCGATGTCTGCGGCGCCGCTCCGGCGCCATGCTCGATACGTGATTGAAGTGCAGCATCTGACCAAGTCCTACGGCCCGGCGCGGGCCGTCGACGATCTGAGCTTCGCGGTGCGGCCGGGACGGGTCACCGGCTTCCTCGGCCCCAACGGCGCGGGCAAGTCCACCACGCTCCGGCTGCTGCTCGGCCTCGGCGAGCCGGACGCGGGCCGGGCCCTGCTGTTCGGCAAGCCCTACCGGGAGCTGGCCGACCCGCTGCTGCGGGTCGGGGGGCTGCTGGAGGCCAAGTCGACGCAGCGCACCCGCAGTGCCTACCACCACCTGCTGTGGCTGGCCCGCACCCACCGCATCCCACGCTCCCGCGTGCGTGAAGTGCTCGGCATGGTCGGCCTCTCCGACGTGGCCGAACGCAGCTCGGGCGGCTTCTCGCTGGGCATGTCCCAGCGGCTGGGCATAGCTGCCGCGCTGCTGGGCGACCCGGAGGTGCTGTTGCTGGACGAACCGGTCAACGGGCTTGACCCGGAGGGTGTGCACTGGCTCCGCAACCTGCTCAAGGAGCGCGCGGCCGCCGGGCACACGGTGCTGCTCTCCAGCCATCTGATGAACGAGATGGCCGTCACCGCGGATCACCTGGTCATCATCGGGCGCGGCAGGCTGCTGGCCGACACCAGTCTGGCCGACTTCACCGCCGAGCACTGCCGCAGCGTGGTCCGCATCCGCTGCCATGAGCCCGAGCGGCTGCGCGGGCTGCTGCGCGAAGCCGGCGCCGAGGCCGGGCCCGAGCCGGACGGCACGCTGCGTGTGACCGGGATGGAGAGCCGCGAGGTGGCGAAGCTTGCCCGCGCCCACGACATCGGATTCGACGAACTGGCGGGAGAGTCCACCTCGCTGGAGGAGGCGTTCTTGGAGATGACCGCACGCGAGACGCAGTTCACGGCCGGCAGTGGCGCCGGCCCGCGGGGAGGTGCCGGTCATGGTGCCCTCTGAGACCACCGCCGCGGCGTCCTCCGGCCCGTCGGACTCCTCGGACCGCTCAGACTCCTCAGGCTCTTCCGAGCCCTCCCAGGCGTCCGGAGCAGTACGCTCGGCCGGAGGCTCCGCCCTCCCGGCCGTGCGCGGCCGCGCAACGCCTGCGGCGATCCGCGCGGAGTGGACGAAGGTCCGTACGCTGCGCTCCACCCTCGCCGTGCTGGTGGCCACCTTCGCGGTCAGTATCGGCCTGGCACTGATCTCCGGCATCTCGGTCGGCAATGCGCTGGAGGCCGACAACGGCAGGGTACGGCCGGACTTCAACCCGGTGGATTCCGGCTTCAACATCGTCTGGTACACGCAGTTGGGGCTCGTCGCCTTCGGAGTGCTGCTGATCACCGGCGAGTTCGGCAGCGGGATGATCCGGGTGTCTCTCGCGGCGGTGCCCCGGCGCGGTCGGCTGTATCTGGCGAAGGCCGCCGTGTGCACGGCCGTGACGCTTCCCCTCGCGGCCGTCACCGTGGCGCTGTCCTGGCTGCTGGACCAGGAGGGTCTCGGTGAGTACGGCGTCCCGCTGGACGAGCCGGGCGTGCTGCGCGGAATGGCGCTGGGCGCGGTGTATCTGACCCTGCTCGCGCTGCTGGCGTTCGGCGTGGCGACAGCGGTGCGCTCGACGGCCTTCGCGCTGGGGGCGATGTATGTCTTCCTGTTCGCCGTCTCACCCCTCAGCCAGGCCGTTCCCGGGCTGAAGGACGCGGCGCGCTATCTGCCCGACAAGGCGGGTATCCAGGCGCTGAAGGTGGGCGCCGACGCGGACCCGTCCCTCGGCCCCTGGGGCGGCATACTCGTCGTCGCGGGCTGGACGGCGCTGGCCCTGCTCATCGGCTGGCTCTCCTTCCGGCGCAGGGAGGTGTGAGGGCTCGCGAGGTGTGAGGGCTCGCGAGGTGTGAGGGCTCGCGAGGTGTGAGGGCTCGCGTAATGGGTGCAACGGGGTTGTTGAGACGGGGAGCCACGGGAGGAGCCGGGGCTGGGGAACAACGGGACACATTCGGGACCATTGTCCCAAGTCGCAGGGACACAAAGGCCTTTACCTTCGGAGGTGTTCACGGGTTACGGCGGTGCATCGGCCGACATCGCCCGACCGACCGATGACTCTCACGGAGGATCCCATGGAGCACACCTACGAGCCCCCGGCCCTGACCGAGCTCGGCGACTTCGAGGAACTGACGCAGTGCCTGCCGTCGGGCGACTGCCCCGACTTCCTCGGCTGCGGCCGCGCGCTGTGGTGCATCTGACGCCACACAGCCGCACGCCAGAGCCGGCGTAAGCAAGTGCCGGCCTAAGTGAGTGGCCGGGGAGCGACCTTCCCGGCCACTGCCGTTCCCGGCCATCGCCCTCCAGCGACCGGGCCGAGGGCCGCGCCGCACGCCGGTCGTGGTCCCCGGCCATACGCCGACGTCGTACGACGCACGTCTTATGACACGGGGTCCGGAGACCCTTGCGCGCACGACTGCGAGACCCGGCCGCCTACTTCCTGTACCGGTAATTCACACGTCATACGTCACACGCACCCTGCCTGCGAGGGGACCTCAGGTCACTTGCTTGCGCCGGGCGCCTCAGGCGACACGCTTCCGCAGATCGCCTCAGGCGGCACTCCTCCACCAGCCGCCGGACGCCACGCCTACGCCGACCACGGGGCCCCCACGCGTACGCCGGCCGCGAGCCCCGCGCATGGTGCCGATCGCCATCCGCCGCCGCCATACGCCCGCTCCCATACGTCGCCGCCATCCACCTGCCGCCATCCACCCGCCTGCCGCAAATTCGTCTGCCGCCACGCACCAGGAGACGCGCTGGACATGGACTTCCTCATCCTTCCCGACCATCCGGCTGCCCAGGAACTCGTTGCCCGTACGCCTGCGCTCGGGGCCGCGAGCGTGGTCCCGCATGCCTCCGGTCGGCCGTGGCTGCTCGGCTGGTGGGGCGGAGGCGCGGTGCGGGTGTTCGCCTCGGGGGCGCGGCGGCTGGCGGTGGTCGGCAATGCCCGGCCCGCGGCCGACCGGATGCAGCGTGCGCTGGAGCGGGCCGGGTCGCTGTCCGGGCTCGACGCGGCGGCCCGCTCGATGGCGGGCTGCTGCCATCTGGTGGCCAGTTTCGAGGGGCGGGTGCGGGCGCAGGGGGCGCTCTCGACCGCGCGGCAGATCTTCACTGCCCGGGTCGCCGGGGTCACGCTCGCGGCCAGCGGCCCCGCGCCGCTGGCAGCGCTCGCCGAGGCGCCCTGCGACGAAGCCGCGCTGGCGGCCCGGCTGCTGACGCCGTATGTGCCCTGGCCGCTGTGCCGCAGGTCGGTATGGAGCGGGGTCGAGGCCGTCACCCCGGGCCACTGGCTGGAGCTCGCGCCGGACGGCTCCGCGCGGGAGCGGCGCTGGTGGCAGCGGCCCGCACCGGAGGCTCCGCTGCCGCAGGCCGCCGCAGCTGTGCGGGAGGCGCTGCGGGAGGCGGTACGGGTGCGGGCCGAGTCGGCTGGGACGCTCAGCGCGGATCTGTCCGGTGGGCTGGACTCCACCTCGCTCTGCTTCGTCGCGGACGATGTGGCCGCACCCACCCGCACGTACCACGCGGTTCCGCTCGACCCGCGCAACCCCGATCACCGCTGGTCCCGGCTGGCCGCCACCCACTTCGGCCTCACTGTGCACCACACCGAGCTGGCGCACGACCACTCGGCGCGGCTCTTCGGCCTCGCCGGCGACGGCGAGGGCGGGACGGACGAACCCGACGGCGGTGAGGGCCCGCTCAACTGGCGCTGGGGCGGACCGCATCTGCGGGCGCTTTCCCGTACGGCGTACGAGGAGGGCTCCAGGCTGCATCTGATGGGGCTCGGCGGCGACGAACTGTTCGGGCCGCTGCCCAATGGCCTGTGGGCCATGCTCCGCACCGAGCCGCGCGCCGCCCTAGTGCAGATCCGCCGCCGCCAACTTCTCAACCGTTGGCCGCTGTCGGCCACTGTGCGCGGGCTGGCCGACCGCTCCGGCTTCCCCGAGGCCCTGCGCTCCCTGGCCGGGCGGCTGACCGGCCCGCCGCCGCAGCGCTGGCAGGTCGGCTTCGGCTGGACGGGGGAGCTGCGGATGCCCGCATGGAGCACGCCTGAGGCCGTCGACCTGGTCCGCGGGGCGCTGCTGGCCGAGGCCCGTGCGGGCACACCGCCGCTGGACGGCGACCGGTTCGGGCACCAGGTGCTGGAGTACCTCGCGTTCGAGGGCACCACCATCCGGCAGACCGCGCGGGCCATGGCGCCGTACGGCATCGCCTGGGAGGCGCCGTTCCTCGACGACCGGGTGATCGAGGCGGCGCTGTCGGTACGGCTTTCCCAGCGGATGCGCTCCGGCAGCTTCAAGCCGCTGCTGGTGGCGGCCATGCGGGGCATCGTCCCGCAGGACGTCCTCGACCGTACCGACAAGGGCGAGTTCAGCGCCGAGCTGTACGAGGGCCTGGCGCGCGGCAAGGAGGGGGCCGTCGCCATGTGCGCCGGGCTGCGGCTGGGCGCGCGTGGCCTCGCCGACGCCGACGTACTGCGTGCGGCGCTGCTGAGCCCGCCCGAGGAGGGGCGCTACGCGGCGCACTTGGAGAACACCGTCGCCGTCGAGGCATGGCTGCGCTCTGCCTGCACCAGCCCCGGGTTGCCGCAACTCCGCCCCGAGCCGCCGCAGCCCCGCTCCGGGCCGTCGCCGCACACCCCGCCGCTGCCGCCGACCACGACCCCGCTGAAGGAGGCATCATGACGCTCGCCCTGCCCCGCGAGGTCATCCTGACCGAGACCGAATCCGGAGTGGTGCTGCTCAACGAGAAGGACGGCCGTTTCTGGCGGCTGAACGGCTCGGGCGCCACCGCGCTGCGCATGCTGCTGGAGGGCAGCACACCGCAGCAGACGGCCGAGCGGCTGAGCTCGGCCGCCCCCGAGTTCCTGGAGCGGGCCACCGCCGATGTGCGCGGACTGATCGACGCACTCAGGACCGCAGGACTGCTGGTGACGCGATGAGCTTGCCAGGGGTGGGAGAGCGAGCGGTGCGGCTGGCGCCGCACCGGCAGCTGGAGGCGCGGGCGGCGGTCGGAGTGGCCCGGCTGCTGGTGAAGCTGAAGCCCGGCCGACTGCGCCGGGTGCTGACGGTGCTCAGCCGTGGCGCCCGGCCCGCCGGACGGGAGCGCGCGCTGTACGCACGGCAGGCGGCCGTCTCGGTGAGCGCGCGCTGCGCCGGGCTCGGGTGTCTGCAACGTACGGTCGCCGCAGCGCTGTTGTGCCGCCTGCACGGGGAGTGGCCGGACTGGTGCTCGGGGTTTCGTACCAGGCCGTTCGGAGCGCACGCCTGGATCGAGGCAGACGGCGAGCCGGTCGGGGAGGGGGAGGCGATCGACGCCTTCCGCACGATGATCGCCGTACGCGCCCGGCCCGCGCGTGGAACCAAGCCACCCCGCGCCGGGAAGCCGCCGCTGCGCACCAGGGAGTCGCCCCGCGCCGGGATACCGCCCCGCACCGGGGAGTCACCCCGCGCCGGGAAGCCGCCCCGCGCGGCCAGGACGTCCCGCACGCCGAAGGGAGCTCGCCATGGCCACGACTGACGAACTGGCCGTCCGCACCGAGGACCTGGGCAAGACGTACGGCGACACCCCCGCGGTCGTCGGGCTCGACCTGGCCGTGCCCCGCGGGGTGACGTTCGGCTTTCTCGGGCCGAACGGCGCGGGCAAGACGACGACCATCAACATGCTGTGCACACTGCTGCGGCCCACCGCGGGGCGGGCCTTCGTGGCCGGGCACGACGTGGTGGCCGAGCCGCACGCGGTACGCGAACGCCTCGGGCTCGTCTTCCAGGAGACGACGCTCGACATGGACCTCACGGCGCAGGAGGCGCTGCGCTTCCACGCGGAGCTGTTCGGCGTTCCCTGGCGGCAGAGCCGCCGCACGGTGGCGGCACTGCTCGAACTGGTGGGCCTGACCGAGTGCCGGAGCCGCCCGGTGCGGGAGTTCTCCGGCGGCATGCGGCGGCGGCTGGAAATCGCGAGGGGGCTGCTGACGGCCCCGCAGGTGCTCTTCCTGGACGAGCCGACCACCGGTCTTGACCCGCAGACGCGCACCGTCATCTGGGAACATCTGCACCGGCTGCGCCAGGAGCGCGGCATCACCCTCTTCCTGACCACGCACCACCTGGAGGAGGCCGAGCACTGCGACCTGCTGGCCATCATGGACAACGGCCAGGTCGAGGTGGAGGGCACCCCCGCCGAGCTGAAGGCGGAGGTGGCCGGCGACACGGTGCTGCTGCGCACCCGCGACGACGTGGCGGCGGCGCGTGTCGTGGGGGAGCGCTTCGGTATCGAGGCGTCATCCGGTCCGGAGGGGGTGCGGCTGAGCGTCGCGGACGGCGCGGCGTTCGTCCCGAAGTTCTGTGCGGAGGCGGGCATTCCGGTGGTCTCGGCGACCGTGACCCCGCCCTCGCTCGACGATGTGTTCCTGCACCACACCGGCCGCACCATCCGTGCCGAACGCAGCGGTCCGCTGACCGTCGAGGACGTGGGGAGGCGGCGATGAGCGCCGTAGAGGCAGGACCGCAGGGGGCCGAGGGCGTACCGCAGGGAACCGGGGCCGGGGCCGTACCGCAGAAAGCCGGAGCCGCACCCCAGGGAACCGGGGCCGAGGCCCCGCCGCCGGGGCAGCCAGGTGCCCCGTCCGCCC
>NZ_JADKMA010000159.1 GCF_017676365.1 Streptomyces oryzae | reverse complement strand
GGCCCCCACCGCATCGCGCGGTGGGGGCCCTCGGCCGTTGTGCGGGCGTTCTGCCGGGTGCGCGGGGTCAGCCCAGATACGGCTCGTAGTCCCAGTACGGGCGGGTCCGCTGGCGGGCCGAGAGGGTGTGGTGGTGCTGGGCGCCCAGCGAGCGGGTGAACCGCTCCAGGGCGTCGCTCTCCAGCGCGCGGGCCTCCTCGCGGCGCCGCAGGGAGCGCAGGTCGCCGGAGTGGGCGACCATGCACGAGAGGGTGAGGGGGTGGTCCTCGCCCAGCACCCGGCGGGAGCGCTCCAGGGTGTCGCGGCTCAGCTCGTAGGCGTCCTCCAGGGCCTCGCTGAAGTTGCGCCCGCCGCTGGTGTTGAGGGCGCAGCCGAGCGTTGCGGGGTGGTCGGCGCCCAGCAGGGTGGTGAGACCGGCCAGCGCCTGCTCGAACATGTTGAGCGCGCCGTCGCGTTCGCCCTCCGCCTGGAGCACCAGTCCGGCGTTGGACTGCATGGCGGTGGGCACCGGGTGCGCCGGGCCCAGCAGTGCGCGGAAGGCGTTCTCCGCTTCGGTCAGCAGCTCGCGGGAGCGGTCCAGATCGCCGTGCTCGCGCAGGAAGTTGCCGTAGTCGGTCAGGAGCGACAGCGTGGAGTAGTGGGTGCGGCCGTGCACTTGCTCGTGCTGTTCCAGCAGGATGGCCATCGCGGTGGCGAGATCCTGTCGCGGGGCGCCCGCCCTGCGCTGGCACAGCAGCAGATTGTGCCGGGCCATCAGGGTCTGCGGATGCTGGGCGCCCAGCACCTGGAGGTGCAGCCGCATGCCGAGTTCCTGGCGGGCCAGCGCCTCCTGGTAGCGGCCCATCAGCCGCAGGTCGCGGGCGCAGGCGTTGCCGGAGGCGAGGGTGTTGGGGTGCCGGGCGCGCAGCACCTGCTCGCGTTTGCGGAGGGTGTCCAGGTCTGTTTCGTACGCCTCCTCGTAACGTCCCAGCAGCCGCAGGCCGACGGCGAGATTGTGCTGGGCGAGCAGGCTCGTCCACTCCTCGGGGCCGTACAGCCGACGGGAGACCTCGACGACCTGCTCCTGCAGGTGCAGCGCTTCGTCGTACTGGCCGAGCAACCGCAGATCGGAGGCGAGGCTGCTGGTGGCCTCCATGACGGCCTCCTCGTGGGCACCGTCGGCCTGCGGCATGTCGCGCAGCCGCTCCAGCCTGACGCTGTCGAGGGCCTGCGCCTCGCGGAAGCGCCCGCCGCCCCGCAGCAGGTTGCCCTGGAGGGTGGTGAGAACCAGCAGCTGTTCCGCCGTGGCGTCCAGGAAGGTCTCCCAGCCGGTCCGGATGCTGTCGGCGAGCTCGGCGCCGAGGGTGTACTCCCCGCTGGAGTAGCAGTAGCGCAGGCAGTTGAGCAGCATCTCCTGGACGCGGCGGTCCTTGCTGGCGGGCGCGGACGAGGCGAGCAGATGGGGCAGCATCTCCGCGTACCGGCCCCACTGGCGGCTGTCGTTGGGAGTGCCCGGATCGGCCTCGACCAGCAGCCGGTGCACCGTGTCGCGGTAGACATCGTTCTGCCGGCCCTGCGTCAGCTCGCCGATGACGCTGTGGACGACCTGGTGCATGTGTACGGAGTCACTCTGGTCGCCGTCACCGACCGAGGGGGTGCGGGCCTCGCGGGTGAGCACCGAGTAGTTGACCAGGGAGTCCAGCGCGCGGGTCCAGCCGGAGCGGTCGCTGCTGAGCCAGCGCAGGTTGTCGGGCAGCTCGGCGGCGGGGATGCCCCGGGCGAGGCCCAGGGGGATGCGGCCGGGTGCGAAGACCGCGCACAGCGAGAGCAGTTCCACGGCGCGCGGCTCGGACTTGCGCAGCTTGTTGAGCAGCATCGACCAGGAGGTCAGGGACGAGTACGGGTAGTCGTCCGGCATGGTGTTCGTCTCCAGCCGGGTGAGGCCCACGCCGCGCACCATGCGCAGATACTCGGGGACCTCCATGCCTTCCTCGCCGAGCCAGGACGCGGCCTGTGCCAGCTGGAGCGGCAGGTCCTGGAACTCGCCTGCCACCTGGTCGGCCTGCTCGACGGTGATGTGCGGGGCGCGGCGCATCAGATAGCCGGTGGACTCCGCGCGGCGGAAGGCGCTGATCTGCTTGATGTCGGTGATGGTCCGCCAGCTCTTGTTGCGCGAGGTGATCAGCACATGTCCGCTGCCGCCCTGCGGGAGGTAGGCGGCGGCGTCCTCGGGCTCCTCCCAGCCGTCGAAGATCAGCAGCCACCGCCCGGACGGTTCGTTCCTGCGCAGCGCCTCTCGTACGGCACGCACCCGCTCGCCGACCTCGCCGGAGCTGTCGAGTCCGATGTGGGCTGCGAGCGAACTGAAGGTGTCCCGCTGGGTGTTGCGCTGGTCGCAGTTGACCCACCAGACCACGTCGTAGTCGGGCGCGAAGCGGTGCGCGTACTCCGCAGCGATCTGCGTCTTGCCGATGCCCGCCGTACCGACCAGGGTGCAGACGGCGGCGCCGTGCTCGGCGTCCATCAGCCGCTGCTGGAGATCGCCGAGGATGACATCGCGCCCGGTGAAGCGGGCGTTGCGGCGCGGCACCTCGCCCCAGACCGCGGGCGGGTCGTTGGGGTAGCGGCTGGCGTGGCCCGGCTGTGGGACGGGGACGCGGCGGGGGCGCAGTCCGAGCCTGTTCAGCAGCCGCCGCTCGGCTTCCTCCTCGCCGACGCCCCACAGGTTGACGGGCTCCAGCACGGCGGTGGCGGGCAGCAGTTCGCGGTTGGTGAGGTTGACAGCGGCGAACCGCTCCGCGTGCTCGGCGACATAGCCGCGCAGCACGGCGTTCCAGTCGGACTCGGTGCGCGGGCCGAGCTGGAGGAAGACGTCGCTGATGACCAGCAGTACGCGTCCGGAGGCGAGCTGGAGGTCGCCCAGCGCCTCATCCAGCGGCTGCTCGCGGTCCGGGTCCCAGCGCTGCAGCGTGGTGCGATGTCCGTGGCTCTCCAGCTTGTGTGAGATCCAGTTGCCCCAGCTGCGGTGATAGCCGGGAAAGACCACCACGAAGTGCTCGGACTCCCCTCCGGGCGCCCCGCCCCGAGCCGGTTCCCGCTGAGCGACCATGCTTGCGTTCTCCCTCGTCCAGCAGCCGCCGCCGCCCGCTGGACGGCGTGTACGGCGAGATTACCCAAAGTGACGGTTGGTGAGCCTGCCGACTGCGCCTTCTGTGTGGTGTGCGCCGGCTGCTTCCGTGTGCTGTGCGCCGGCGGAGGCTGCTGCGTCTCCGGCGGCGGCCAGCCCGGCCGGTGAGCGCAGCCGCTGGTACCGGTGGCGCATGCCCTCCACGAACTCTGTGCCCTGGCGGGTGAGTTGGCCAGAGCCCAGAAGGAGGAAAAGAGCGTGGTCGACCTGGGCCCCGTAATCGGCGGCGCGGCGCCTGGCAGCAGCGCGCTCGGCGGGCGTGGCGGAGGCACGGCGGGCCAGCCTGCCCCACAGGTCGGCGAGGGCCAGATGCGCGTAGGTGCCCTGCACGACGGCGCCCAGCGGCCGCGGGTCGCTGCGCCAGCCGACGCGGTAGACGGCCTCAGCGGACTCGCTGTTGAGCTGCACGACACCGCCCAGCACGGCCAGCTTGCTGTGCTGCACCTCGTGGACGAGGACCTCGGCCATCTCCTCCGGCGTCTGCGGAAGGGTCGTCAGCACCGCCCAGGGCGCGGCCAGCCGGGTGGCGCTGGCGCGGCCGTCGGGCTTCCACAGGACGGGCACGACCGCGCGGACCAGCGTCGCCACCTCGGTGGCCCGCTCGGGGTCGGCTTCGCGGAGCAGGTCCAGCGCCCGCGTCCACAGCTCCCGCCACTCGTACGCCTCCTCCGGAGCCGTCACCCTGGCGGGCAGCAGCCCTGCCAGTCCGGCGCGGCCCGTCTCCTGGGCGAGGTGCGGGTCCTGGTCGTCGAGGAGGGCGGGGGCGCCCGGGAGCGGGCCGAGTGGGTTGAGCGGGTTGAGCGGGTGCCAAGGTGGCGGTGTCTGCGGGCCCCGTAAGCCCTCGCGGGGCAGAGAGGTCGGCCGTCCCTCCTCCGGGACGAAGGTGACCGTGTCGCCCCTCGCCTCCATCCGCACCCGGGAGGCCGGAGTCGCCAGCGAGCCCAGGCCCGGGAGGGTGAGGCGTTCGTCATGGGTGGTCAGGACGGTGCGGAAGTCGCAGCCCGCAGCTGTGGCGACGGCGGCGGCGAGCGTGCCCAGACCGGCCAGCGCCGCCACGAAGCCGTCGCCGGGCGGCGCCGCGAGCGCGCCCGCCAGCCAGTTGCCCGCGGCGGGGTAGCCGAGGGCGTGGCGGGCCGCTGCGGAGTCGTGGTGCTCGGCGTCCTCGAGCAGCGCCCAGTGGTCGCGGAAGGCACGGGATGCCGCGGCGGGCAGCCGGGCGCGCTCGGCGCGGGTCAGCAGCGTTTTGAGCAGGACGAGGCGCCTGCTGTGCAACCATCCGTCCAGCGCGGCGGCCTCCCCCGGCACCGGCCGTGTCTCCCCCAAGCGGCGCAGCTGAGGACCCGGTAGCTCAAAGGGGTTCATGGCGGCCCACGCTGTCTCCCGGACCAGGAGGCGGGCCGGAGGTGCCGTGGATCGAGCCGAAGGTTGACCGGATCACGCCCCGTTTCCCGGCCGCCCGGGCGGTGTTCGGCTGCGCGACGCCGGAGCGCCGCAGCCTGCCGCCGCCGCTGTTGGTGCCCGACGAGCGCCACACCCGGGACAGCTCCTCCGGGGTTTGCAGCGCACTCTCCACGGCGGCAGTGACGGCGGGATCGTCGCAGGTCCTGAGCGCGCGCAGGGTCACACCCGTCAGATCGGGCAGAGGCGGCGGCGGTGCGGCGTCGGGCCCACGGCCCGGGCTGCGGGACGCGCCCTCGGTCCGCTTCGGCACGCTCTTCTCCTCCCTAGGACCCCACCAGGGGGCGGTAACACGGATGATGTCTCTTTCCCGGGGCAGGTATCCGGAAACACGAGCGAATGGCGATGCGCCCGCATTCGGCCGGTCCTCACCTTCCTTTGCCCACGGCATCGGTGCCTCCCCCCGTTCACCGCGTGGTCCGCCCTGCTCAGCCCGTCAGTTCGGCAACCCGGTCCCTGGTGTCCCGTACCTCGGCCCAGGGGACGTCCGCGAGCCGGCCGACCAGCAGCTGCCATTCGGCCTCCGCCGCGCGGTAGTCGGCCAGCGCGTCCTGTGTACGCCCCTGGGAGCGGTGGAATTCGGCCCGGCCGTGCAGGGCTCTGGCGGCGGTGACGGAGCCGTGCTCGCGCGCGCCGGCCAGCTCGTCCAGCGCCTTGGAGAACTCGGCCACGGCCTGCTGGGACTCCGGTGCAGCCGCGGGGAAGAGCTCCCTGGCCCGCCCCAGCCGCAGCCACGCCTGGGCGCGCGCCTCCGCGTCGGCGCCCTGGCGTGCTGCCTGTTCCAGCAGATGGCAGCCCTCGTACAGGTCGGGCAGGAAGCTCTCACGTTCGTAGCGCAACAGCAGGACACGGCCGAGCAGCAGCGCGGCTCTGGCCACCGTCGGGCTGCCGGACGGTGCGCGGGTGAGGGCCTCGCGCAGCAGGCCCTCGGCACGGCCCAGGTCGCCCGCTTCGGTGAGCAGCATCTCGCCCCATTCGATGAGCAGTTCGCCACGCTGTGCGCTGTCGCGCTCCGACAGCTGTTCGGCCTCCCTGTACGCCTCGGCCGCCGCCTCCCAGTCGCCGGCTTCGCGCAGCACGCGGGCGCGCTCTCTGGCGCAGCGCAGCCGCAGCCCGGAGCGCTCGCCAGCGAGGGGCCCGGCCTGTGCCAGTACATCGAGACGCTCCTGCGGCGGGGCACCGCTCAGCCGCAGTGCGGACGCCAGGTCCAGTAGGGCGCCGCAGCGCTGTGCCCTGGCCTCGTCGCCGGGACCTGCGTCGGGTGCCGCACCGGCCGGCGGCGCGCTCCCGGACGGTGCGGGGGACTGGGCCTGTGCAGGGGGCCGGCCCGGTGCGGCCGGCTGGGCCTGGGCGGCGGCGGGGGCGCTGGAGGGCTCTGGGGACCCGGGGGCGCGGTCTGCCAGCATGTCGCTCGCTTCGCGGAGTTCGCCGACGGCCTCGGTGGCCGCCCTTTGGCGGTGTTCGGGTGCGGTCAGGGCCAGCGCCAGCAGCACCCGGCCCAGCCGGAGTTTACGGGTGCGTTCGGCGTCCGGCGGCAGTGACGGGTCCGCCGTGTCCCCCGCCGCGGGGGTGGTGCGGCCCGCCAGTGAGCGCAGCAGTCCTTCGGCGCGCAGCAGATGCCGGGTGCCGCCGCGCACCTGCCACAGCGAGTGTTCGACGCCGGCGCGCTCCAGCAGCGAGCCGGGTTCGTTGTCCGTCAGCAGTTCGGCGGCGTCCCGCAGCAGGGGCTCGGGGCCCTGCGGGCTGCGCCGTACGGCCGCCGTACCGGCGAGTGCGTGCAGCACCTGGCCCAGCACCAGCCGGGCCCGGGAGCTGTCGCGGTCAGCGGCGCGTGCCGCCTCGCCGACCGAGCGGGCGCGGTGCAGCAGTTGGGCGTCGCCCTGGGAGCGCCACTGGCGCAGCAGCCGCTCGGTCTCGGCCACCTGGTCGGCCGCGGTCTGCTCGGGCAGATAGAAGCGGACGACTTCGGCGGGGATGGTCGCGAACATCTCGTCGCCGTCCTCCGCCTCGTCCGGTTCAGCGCCGTCCCCGACGGTGCTGCCGGGTTCGCGGCCCGGACGCTGCTCCGCCTCGGCGCGGCCGGTGAGCTGGGCGACGGCCATGGCGGCGAAGTTGCGGGTGCCCCTGCCGAAGCGCTGCGCCACATAGCCGGACAGGTGTTTGAGGATGAGCACGGCGGCGCCCTGGTCCAGGGACTGCAGCAGCAGCTCGCGGACGCCGGGCGCGAACGTATAGCGGGGGCCGTGCAGCCGCCCCCTGCGGCAGCCCGCCGGGTCCGGCTCGTCCTCCTCCTCGGGCAGCCTGGTCAGCAGCCCGGACAGCAGCACCTCGGCCAGCTCCATCGGGCCGGTGTCCGGCAGCATCGCCTCCTGCACCAGATGGATGACCGGCAGCAGCAGCGGCACCACGGACAGGTGCACGGCCAGATCGAGGGCGCCGGGTGAGGCGGTGTTGCGGAAATCGCGCAGCAGAGTGCGGGCCGGCACGCCGCCCGCCGGGGTGCGGGGCGGGGGCATCGCCGGGTGCCGGCGCAGCACCCAGGCGGCGGCGCCGGCGACCGCGCGCTCGCTGTCGGTGCCCAGCAGCCGCGCCCAGTTGCCCAGCGCCTCGGGCGTGGGCAGCAGCACCGGCACCGGCACCGCGTCCGCCGGCGGAGGCGGGCCGTAGCTGTCCGGCTCGAAGGTGACGCGCCCGCCCGCGCCCCGGTCGCGCAGCAGCAGTCCTGGTTCGGCGGGCAGCGCCGTACGCGGCCACAGCCGGGGCGGCAGCGGCTGGACGACGGCCAGCGGGGAGCGGCCCGACCAGTGGTGCAGCAGCCGCTGGGCCCGGCCGTCCTGCCACAGCGCGCCCACGCAGTCGCTGACCACGAGGGTGAGGCGGCGTCCTGTGGTGTCGCGGTACTCGTCGGCGGGGCGCAGCCGGGCGGGCCCTTCGACGGGTCCTGTGCCGATGAGCGGGGCGCCGTCCCTGGCGCGGTGCAGATAGCGCACCTGGACGTCGCGGAAGGCGCCGAGCTGTTCGAAGGTCTGCCGCAGCCGCTCCAGGGTGGGCTGCCATACGGACGCGGTGGGCGAGGCGTCCATGATGAGCTGGATCTCGCTGTAGCGGCGGACCTCGGTGCCGAAGACGGGGCGTACCGCGGTGGAGCGGGCGCTCAGGTCGGCGGTGGCATCCTCGTCCAGTCCGCCGAGGGCGGGCGGCAGCGGCGGGCGGTAGCCATGCAACGGGCGCAGCGCGTGCTGGAGTTCGAGCAGTCCGGACAGCGCCCCCGCCGCCGGTGCCCGCACCGGGAAGCCCGCCGGGGGTGACCCGCCGTGTCTGCGCGGGGCGAACAGGGAGACCGGAGCTGTCCTTTCCGGGGCCGGATGGGCTGCTCCCGGCTCGGTGGCGTCGTGGTCCTCGGCTGGTGGCATGGGAGGCTCCGGCTGCGGCGTCCGGTTGCCTTGATAGCCGGGGCCGGTGGAGCCCGCGTCGGGTCCTCCTCCAGCGCGCCCCACCTTGAAGCGGGCCAGCCACAGCGCCTCGGCGATCTCCTCGGACGACGGGTCCCAGCCCGCCGCCCGCAGCCGGGCCACCAGCTCCGCCACGTCCCGCACGGACCGCTGCGGCGGCCACGAGCCGGCCGTGGACCGCGCGTGGTCCGGGGGTTGCCGCGGCGGGGTCGACGCCGCACTCATGTGACTGTCACCTCGGGCGGTCGAGGGGGCGTAGCAGCATCTCGGCGAGCCGGTCGCGGGTGACCCGCTCGACGCCCGAGGCGCGCTGTGTGAGGAACAGGGCGTTGAGCAGCTGGTCGGTGGCGATCACCTGTCCCGGCTCGCGGCGCAGGAACCGCTGGACCAGTTCGGCGCCCTCTTCCAGGGCCTCCTCCCCCAGATGTGCCGAGACCATCGCGGCGAGCTGTTCGTCACCCGGTGGTTTGAGGTCGAGCTGGATACATCGGCGCAGCAGCGCGGCCGGGAAGTCGCGCTCCCCGTTGGAGGTCAGCACGATGAACGGGAAGACCGTACAGCGCACCTTGCCGCCCTCGATCCTGACCTTGTCGCCGTCCGCCGTCAGCACCTCGGTGACCGGCTCGCGGTCGGCGATGCGCTCCAGCTCGGGGATGGTGAACTCGCCGTCCTCCAGTACGTTCAGCAGGTCGCTGGGCAGGTCTATGTCGCTCTTGTCCAGCTCGTCGACGAGCAGCACCCGGGGCAGCGCCACACCGTCAGGACCGGCCGGCCGCGCGGGCAGTAGTGCCGTACCGAGCGGGCCGAGGCGCAGATACGACCCGATCGGGGGACGGGCCGGCGGAGCGCTGCTGTCCGCGGCCACGGCGCGGTCCAGCTGGACGTCCTGGAGCCGGCCGATGGCGTCGTAGTGGTAGAGCCCGTCGTGCAGCGTCGTGCGGCTGACGATGGGCCAGCGCAGCACCCGGCCCAGGCCCAGCTCGTGCGCGACCGCGTGCGCGAGGGTGGACTTGCCGGTGCCCGGGTTGCCGGTGACCAGCAGCGGACGGCGCAGATACAGCGCCGCGTTGACGGCCTCGACCTCCTCGGGGCGCGGATGCAGGCTCTCCACCAGACGGCGCCTGGCGCCCAGCCGCCGGGCGGTGTCGGCGCCTTCGGGATCGTCGCCGCTCGCCCCGCCCGGGGAGTCGGGTCCGGTGCCGGCGCCGGTGAAGTCACGCCACGGCGGCGGTTCGGGCAGCTCGCGCACACCCTCGTGCGGCACGCCCGCACCGCGGTAGATGCGCCAATCGCTCACGGTGAGCTCCTCTACGGTGTCGGCGGCCTGGGTATGAGCGGTGGTTCGCGCAGCGGTCCGTCCCCCGAGGTTCTGTGGGGCGGATCGTAAAGCAGGACGATATGCCGTGCCCAGGCCGACGAGGGATCAATTGGCGCCGTATTGATGCCACTTGACTCGGCCGTGTCGTCGGTCAGGTCGGCGTTCCTGTTGCGCAGTGTCCGGATGTGCAGCGGCAGCCGCCGCACCGATTGTGCCTCGCGCAGCAGTTCGGCGGCGCGCTCGTGGAACTCGGCGCAGTCGTCGTGGTCGTGCTCGTCGCTGTAGGAGTGCCGCCACAGTGCCACGGCGTGGCCCGCGCCGAGCGCCGCCGCCATGGCGCGGGCTCCCGGGCCGCTGCCGGTCCGCGCGCAGTACACCGGCACCGCGCCCAGCGGCGCCGCCAGCAGCCGCCCGTAGGCGGCCTGACCGCCCTCGGGCGCCGGCGCCGCGTGCCCCGAACCCGGCACTTCGCGGCGCAGCGGCACCGCGTCCAGGGGGCCGTCCAGCACGGCGGCGGCGCGGCTGCGGTACTCGGGAGTGAAGCCCTGGTCCTTGCGGGTCCGGTCGCGCACCACCACCAGCCTGCGCTGGCCCAGCGGCAGAGTGTGCGGGTTGAACGGGTCGGACGGGTCGTAGGGCCGGGCCCGCCAGGCGTCCACCGGCTCGTCGAACAGCGCACGCGGCAGCAGGAACTCCACCGCGGCCAGATGGTCGTCCACGTCGCCCTGGTCCAGCGCCTGCGACAGCGCCCCGCGCACGGCCTCCTCCAGCCGCGAGCGTGGCACGTCCTCCCGGCTCTGCTCGATGGTGACCTCCTCGCGCTCGCCGTCCTCGGCCGGGGCACCGCTCCCGGCGTCCCCGAGGGCCGTACCCGTTACGTCCCCCGGATCCGCGGCTTCCCCGCCCAGCGGGTCTTCCCGGTCGGCCGAACGGACCAGCGCCACCCGCCAGCCGTGCCGCCCCGAGCCGTAGATGTCCGGCTCGATCTCCACCAGCACATCCGCACGCGCCGCCGACGCCGGGCGATGGCCGTCCAGTACGCCGGGGACGCGGGAGCGGATCACATCGTTGAGCAGCGTCCGCGCCGTGCGCTCCACCCACTCGCGCAGATCGGCCAGCGCGCGGACCGCCCGGGGCGTACGTGCCCTGCCCGACCGGGTGAGCGCTGCGGTCACCTTCGCGGCGTACAGCACCACCGCCTCCAGCGCGAGGTCGGGGGACGGCTCCTCGTCCGTCGTGCTGTCGTCCCGCGGGTCGTAGAGCAGCCCGGCGCCCTCCCGCCAGGAGCGCGGGTCGTGGTCGCGCAGCGTGTAGGGCCAGCGGAGCACCATGTTCCGGGCCTCGTTGGCCAGTTGCAGCACCTGGCCGGCGCCGGTGGGCGGCTCCACCTCGGCGAACAGTGCGTACAGCTCGGCCCGCCGGTCCACGGTGAACCCGTAGGCGGGCTCCCCGCCGGAGGGGCCCAGCCGGGCGTGCTGCCGGTGCCAGCTGTGGCCGAATCCGCTGTAGCGCTTCAGATGGTGCCTGTCGTGCGCGGCCAGCACCTCGTGCAGTACGCGGGCGCCGCGCGGCCCCGCGTCGCACAGCTTGCGGAGTGCCGTGATGGGGGTGGCCAGCCCCGAGCCCGGCCTGCGGCCCGCGCCCTTGCTGACGCCGAGCACCGTGCCGCGCCGCTGGTCGAGCACGGGCCCGCCCGAGCAGCCCTCGGTCAGCTGGTCACCGCTGAGCATGAGCGGGCGGCCGACGACCCCGGTGGCCTTCCCCAGGCCGGTGAAGAACATCTGCTCGCCCCTGACCTCGGCGGGCGCCCAGCCGTAGAGCCCGATGTCGGCGGGCGTCAGCACCGAACGGTCGCTCAGCCAGAGGCAGTCGGCGTCCTCCGCCCCTGGGACGCGTACCAGCGCCAGGTCCGGGAAGGGCCAGGGGGACGGCGGCGCCTGAGGGTCGTCGGGCAGCGGCAGCCCGAACGCCAGCTCGCCGAGGAGGACGGTGCCGCCGGGCCCGCCGGGCCCGCCGGGCCCGCCGTCGACGCTCTCCGGCCAGCCGGGGCTGCCGAGGTCGGCACCGGTCAGGTCCGCCGCGCCGACGGCAGCTGCCGCACCGGTCGTGGCGGCGTTGTCCGCGGTGTCCCCGATCGTGATGCCGATGGCGCGCTCCCCCCTCCACACGGGTGCGGCACCCTTGCCGACGACATGGGCGCACGTGAGGACCCATCCGGGCGCGACGAAGAAACCGCTCCCCCAGAACGCTCGCCGGTTCCTGTCGCTGCGACGGCTGTCGTCGCTTGTCCCGCTGCTTGCGTCGTACCCCTCGGGAGGTGCACCGATGCGCACGACGGATGCGCGAACGGAGTCGGCGAGGTTCGCGGGGGCGTTCATACGGCACAGAGCGCGCACTGCAGCACGCCGAATCGTGGCCCCCCGCGTCGCGCGGCCCGCACTCCTGTCACAGCGCTCCCCCTCTACGCCCCGCTCCCCCGTGGCTTCCCTGTGTGAGGTGTATGAGGTAGCAGGCTAGTCGCCTGGTGTGACGGACGGGAGAGCAGGGTCCCTCAACGCGATGCGGCAGCACGGGACTTGGGCGCTCACCCGACCCGGCGGTGCGGTGTGCGCTGTGCGCGCGGGTCACTCGCCTCCTGAACTTTGCGTGCTCGGGGCACTCGCCGCTGGGCCGTTCGCCGACGCCGGGCCGTTGGTGGCGGGGCCGTTCGTCGTGGCGTCCGGCTTGCGCCAGGTGAGGGTGACGGAGATCGACCCCTTGGCCTCTCCCTCGGCGAGGACGGCGGCGAGTGCCTTGCCGGACTTGACGGCCAGCTCGACGCCGAACGTCGCGCTTATCTCATCCGGCTGTGCGTGCCTGGCCGCGTCCAGTACGGCGGAGCCCACGCCGCCGATCACCTCGTTCAGCTGCTGGGCCCGCGCCAGGAGCTGGTCGCGGATGCCGACGTCGTCGTAATCGAACTCATCGGCGCCCTGAGGGACTTCGTCCCCGTCCAGTACATGCACCCGGGCCAGCACCGTCTCCCCGCCCGGCAGCGTGATCTCCCGGATCTCCTGCTCCATATGCCCCTCGCTTCCCGCTCGGCCCTGCTCTCGCCCCAACTCCCGCCCCGCCATCCCAACGTGCCCTGCGCGGAGACATATTGAACCCCGCGCGGGGCGGCGGCGCGACCGCACAGAAACCCGGAAGCCCGGAAGAGTACGCTGCCAGGGAGCGGGGGCGGGCAGGAGTCAGCCGTCGCCCGTGCCGGAGTTCTGCGTCCCCTCTCTGCCGGGCTGCTCCGTACCGCCATGCCGGCCGCGCAGTACGACGCCGATATGGGCCGCCGCGGTGGACAGATGGCGGCGCACCTCGCGCAGTTGGGCCTCGCTGACGCCATGGTCGCGGGCCGCGTCGCGCACATCGTCGCGGAAGCGGTCCAGCAGGCGTTCCAGGTCGCGCGCCGGGTCACCCGTGGAGTCGGGCAGCGGCGCTTCGGACTCGGCGTGGGGCTCGGCGCCGGCCGGGTGCGTGCCGTCCTCCGCGGACCGGTGCGGGCCGCCCTCCGCGGACCAGGGCGGTGTCCGGCCGGTGAGATCGCCGGTGAGCCGGCCCAGGTCGCCCATCTCGCGGGCCAGTTCGGACATGCCGTCGCGGACCGCGCCCGGCCAGTCCCCCGTGCGCATTCGTTGCTGCACCTGGTCCTGCACCTGGCGGGCGATCCGCCGCACCTCGGCCAGCGCCTCGGTGTGTGCCTCGCGCTCCTTCTTCGCCTGGCGCTTGGCCTGCTGGGCCTCTTCCTTGGCCTTGCGGGCCTGCTCCTTCCACTCGTCCTTGGCGCGCCGCATCTCCTCCTTGGCACGCCGCCACGCCTCCTTGTCCCCCCAGACGCCGTCCCAGCCGGCCCCGAAGCCGTCATCCCAGCCGGAGGGTTCGCCGGTGCCGGAGGCCGCGCCTGCGCCGGGACGAGCGCGGCCGCCCTTGGCCCGGCGGCGGGCGTTCCGCGCCTGCTCCTGCATCTCGCGGCGCAGGTCGCTGGCGGTACCGCTGACGTCCTCCCGGATGTCGGCGGCGAGCGCGGCCACGGAGTCGCGGATCTCGACCTCCAGCTCGGCCAGTTCGGCCTGCCGGCCGGCCAGTTCGGCGCGGCCGGCCTCGGTGATCGAGTAGACCTTGCGGCCGCCCTCGGTGGTGTGGCTGACCAGGCCCTCGGCCTCCAGTTTGGCCAGCCGGGGATAGACGGTGCCGGCGGACGGCGCGTACAGCCCCTGGAAGCGCTCCTCCAGAAGACGCATCACTTCGTAGCCGTGGCGCGGTGCCTCGTCGAGCAGCGCCAGCAGGTAGAGGCGCAGACGGCCGTGTGCGAAGACGGGAGGCATGTCACAGGTCCTTCGCCGGAGAGGGGTTGCCGAGGTTGCCGGGGGGCTCGGGCGGATGCGGGCCGCTCGTCGGCGCGGCGTCCCGGGCGGGGCCGTCTGGATCCGCCGTGGACGGGGAGCCGTCGCCGGCATCGGGCAGGTCGTCCACGTCATCCCAGGGGCCCACATCGTCCCCGCGGCCCAGGTCGTCCGCCGGGTCGTCATCCGGTGGGCGGCGGAGGACGGCGACGCCGCCGGAGACGTTGACGGCGTGCAGGGCGCCGCGGCCCTTCCCGAGGATTCCGGTCACCTGGTGGGCGCCCCAGTCACCGCCGGTCGACAGCTCGTCGAAGGCGCTGGAGACGGCGCCGCCCGCGGTGGAGGCGTGCACCGTCAGATCCGCGTCCTCGGGCAGCCTCAGCGCCAGCTCGCCCGAGACGCTGGAGAGCCGGATGTTCGCGCGCTCCCCCGCGCGGGGCGACCGCAGATCGAGGATCATCGCGCCACTGACCGAGTCGGCCTTGATCTTGGAGGCCGAAGCGTCGATGCACGTCAGATCGCCGGAGACGGTGGAGAAGTGCAGTGATCCGGAGAGCCGTTGGGTCTCCACATCGCCCGAGACGGTCTCGGCATGGACGGGTCCGGTGAGCCCGACCAGCGTGGTGCCGCCCGAGACTCCGGCCACCCGGGCACGGCCGCGCACCCCGGAGACGACGGCGCTGGCCCCCACCACGCCGACCGACAGCGCGACAGCCGCAGGGACCCGCACCGACACCTCCACCTCGCGCCGCCAGCCCTTGCGGTCCAGCCACTTGAGGAAGCCGCGCCAGGGAAGGTCCTCGTAGGCGACGACGAGTCTGCCGTCCTGGTGCTTCACCTCGAGCGGCGGGCCCTTCACCTCGCCGATCTCGACCCGGGTGGTCGTATCGGCGGTGCCGACGACGTTGACGGTCCCGTTCACCACCCGGACGTCCAGTTCGGTCACCGGGTCGTCGAACTCGATCCGCCGCGGCTCGGTGATCTGCCACGAGCGGTCCTCGGGTGCTGGCACCACGCCTCCCAGGCTCGGGCGCTGCGGCGTACGGGCACACAGCAGCACCGCGGCACGACGGCGTTAGGCCACAAGACCACAAGGCCACACCGGCATACGGCGCTACAGCACCCGGACACGCAACGACATATCGCGTCTCGATGCAGACACGATATGTCGCGTATCGCGATATGCGCAAGCCTTGTGTTTCCCGCCCAACGGCGCCGCCCCGCTCCTCGCCGCCTCATTTCTCGCCCATTACGCCTGGTCGCTCAGTCCTCGTCCTCGTCGTCCAGGCGCGCCAGCCAGGTCGCAAGCCGCTCCACCGGCACCTCGAAGTCCGGGTTCAGATCGACGAAGGTCCGCAGCTGCTCGGACAGCCACGCGAGAGAGACCTCTTCCTCGCCGCGCCGCTGCTCCAGCTCTTCGATCCCACGGTCGGTGAAGTACACGGTTCTGCTCCTGGTCGGATACGTACATCGAATGCGTACATCGGATACGTACAGGGGGTAGGCGCGGCCGGGCGCCTCCGCCCCAGGGTATGCCGGTCCGGACGCGCTCCGAGCCGGGCCGGGGCCCGCATCCGCCCTCGTCAGCCGCGGTCAGCAGTAGTCAGCCGCGCCGTTTCACCGCGTCGGAAGCCGCGCCGACCGCTGCGCCGAGGACGATCAGCAGGATGCAGGCGTATATCTCGTAGCCGTCGAGAAAGCCGAGGCGATGGACCAGCGTCCACAAGTGGAAGCGTCCGCCGGTCAGTTCGTGCAGGATGCCGCCGACGCCCTGCGCGATGAGGAGGAAGGAAACGAAGCCGAGAAAGTTCTTCATGGCAGCAGGCTGACCGGCCCGGGGCCGCCCGGGGATCGGGCTTCGGCCTCGGCCGGGGCGACGGAAGTCTGCGATTCGCGCGCCGCTGTCATACCGAAGTAGCTGCCTCCCGGCCGGCGGCCCCGACAGCCGACCGCGCGCCGTAGATTCGCCGCATGGGGCTGATGGTGCTGCTTCGGTCCGGCCGTGGGACGGGACGTGTCCGGTCCGGCCGTGGGACGGGACGCGGAATCACCCGCGGAAAGTGGCCGTTCGGCCGTGCGGGCGGGGCGGCCGGCCGCGCGGTGCGGTGGCTGCGGCGAGCTGGACAGCGCGCGGGGAACGTGGACGTAAGAGCGGGGCGGGGGAGGCGGCGCGGGGCGCGGGAGTGGGCGGTGGACATCGGCGCCTTCCTGTTCGCCGGGTCCTTCCTGGTGCTCAGTGCCGACTCGGTGGTGATCGACCCGGGTACGTCTCAGACAGCCCTGTTCCTGGACCAGTTGGCGGGCGGTCTGGCGTGTGCGGCGCTGTTCGCGCGGCGACGGCTGCCGGTGCCGCTCGCCGTCGTACTGCTGCTCGCGGAACCGTTCTCGCACTTCATCACCGGCCCGATCCTGGTCGCGCTGTTCACCGTCGCGGTGGACAGGCCACCGCGGGCGACGGCGTATGTGTCGGCCCTGGCGTTCGCGCCGGTGCCGGTCTTCCTGGCGGGCGGACCGGCGGCCGACGATCCGCGCACCTCGTCGGCCCTCACCTACTTCGCGCTCCTCGCCGGGGCGATCGGCTGGGGCCTGTACGTACGCTCACGGCGTCAGCTCGTCGCCTCGCTGCGCGAGCGGGCCGTACGCGCAGCGGCCGAGGCGCGGCGGGAGGCGCGGGAGGACATCGCGCGCGAGATGCACGACGTACTGGCACACCGGCTCTCGCTGCTGAGCGTCCATGCGGGCGCGCTGGAGTTCAACCCGGGTGGCGCCCCGGACCAGGTGGGACGGGCGGCGGCCGTCATCCGGGAGAGCGCGCACCAGGCGCTGGACGACCTGCGGGAGGTCATCGGCGTACTGCGCGCACCGGAGGACGGCAATCGCCCGCAGCCGGTGCTCGCCGACGTCGAACAGCTGGCCGCCGAGTCCCGGCAGGCCGGCGCCCGCGTCACCCTCGACATGGAGGTGACGGGTGGTCCCGAGGGGTCGCCCGCGATAACCGGCCGTACGGCGTACCGCATCGTCCAGGAGGGCCTGACGAACGCCCGCAAGCACGGCGCGGGCCCCGACACCCCGGTCCTCGTCACCGTGCGGGGCGCTTCCGGCCAGGGCCTGACGGTCGAGATCCGCAACCCCGCACAACGGGAGGGCGCACAACGCGACGGCGCACAACGGGAAGGCGCGCAGTGGGGCAGGGTGAGCGCCCCCTCCGCAATCCCCGGCGCCGGGCAGGGCCTCATCGGGCTGACAGAGCGCACCCTCCTGGCGGGCGGCACCCTCGAACACGGCTGGGACGGCCCCGACTTCCGGCTGTACGCGACCCTCCCCTGGCCGGGCTGACGGAGCTGGACGCGGCCCGCCGGAGCCCTCCCCCTGCCCCTTTTCCGGATCAGGCACCGATGGACACCTGCCCGACTGCGCGACGACGTTTTACGTACGCGACGGTCAGCACGGCCAGTAGCGGCCCCCACAGGATCAGCGGCGTATAGCAGACATAGAACGAAGCCGTCGCCCAGCCGCCGACCTCGGTCGGGGAATCGCCGGGAAGGTCGTCGCCTCTGACCGTCGTCCCCATGGCCTCGGCGACGGGAGCCAGGAGAGTGAACAGGAACGTGAGGAGGGCGGCCCCCGTCGCGGCCGGGACGACCGCCGCCTTCACCGGGACCCGGCGGCCGCGCAGCAACGGGATCCAGCCCGGGAACACCTCGCCCCAGCGGGCGATCAGACCGTACGCGGTGAAGGCGAGCACCTCGGACAGCACCGACAGGAAGACGACGTACGCCCGCTCTCCCGCCCCGATCCCGCGGTCGAACGCGGCCGGGAGCCGCCACAGGCTGGAGGGCAGAACAGCCAACGGCACGGCGCAGGCGGCGAGCCGTGTCCGCCGGGAAACCCCTGCGACGGGCTCGTGGGCCACCCGCCATGCGGCGCGGAGCCGTCCAAGGGGGCCAGGGGTGGTCTCTCCGACGGGTACGGGCAGCTGCATGTGCGGTCCTCGGTTCCGGTGGGCTCGGGCAGCCCGTTCGGTCCCGACGATCGCGGCAAGTCGGGCGCAGCGGATCGCCCTCCGGACCGAACCTGCTCCGCCGCGCAGCCGAGGCAGCGACGCGAGGATGCGACCGGAGGCGGACGCCGGAGCCCCCCAATTCCGGACACAGTGTGTACAGATGATCTCGCTGAGGGTGTACGGGGCGGGGTGCTGATGTGGGTGGGATGTGAGGGCGCCCATAGGAGCCAGATCACTTACGAGCGGACTTCGTAGCAGCGCGCTGCCCTGACCTGACCTGGGCGGAGAGGCGCGAGGCGGGGGCGCTGTCTGGATTGCCCCGATTCTGGATCGTACGTCACATATTTGCCGGGATGGGGAGCCGGTTCCCAGGGTGGGTGCCAGGTCGCGACGAGACCGGGACGCAAACCCCCCTGCGCCCCCGGTACGCGGCCGGAACGTCCCCCCTCATGGAAGGCTCTCCGCTCGCATGCGTAACGCT
>NZ_JADKMA010000158.1 GCF_017676365.1 Streptomyces oryzae | reverse complement strand
GGCCGGGGGGCCGGGCCGGCGGGGACCGAGGAGTCCTTCAGCCGGATGTTCGAGCGCGACAAGGACGATCTGCGTGAGCTGGGGCTCGTCATCGACACCGTCGACAATCTGGACGGGGAGACCGGCTACGTCGCCCGCCGCGACAGCAACCGCCTCCCGCCCATCACGCTGGACGCCGCCGAGGCCACAGCCCTCGGGCTCGCGGCCAGGGTCTGGCAGCAGGCCCGGCTCGCCGCGGCGGCCAGTGGTGCGCTGCAGAAGCTGCACGCGGCCGGCGGTATGCCGCCGGGGGCGATTCCGGAACAGAGCGGGGAGCGGCAGCTCAGCACATTGGAGCCGCATATCCCGGCGCGGGAGGCCGCGTTCGAGCCTCTGATGCTGGCCTGCCGCGACCGCCGCCCCGTCGTCTTCGACTACCGCAAGTCCAACGCGGCCCGCTCCGAGCGGCGCCATGTCGAGCCGTGGACGCTGGAGTGCTGGCGCGGGCACTGGTATCTGGCGGGCTGGGACCGGGAGCGGCAGGCCGAACGGGTCTTCCGGCTCTCCCGGATCACCGGTCCGGTCCGCTCCCGTGCCGCCGCCTTCACCGCGCCCGTACCCGATCAGGTGACGGTACGCGAGACCGTGGAGCGCTGGGCCGGCGAGGGCGCCACCGAGACGGCGCGGATCAGGCTGCGCGCCGGTGCGGGCTATCCGCTGCGGGCGCGGGCGCTGCGCACCCGGGAACTCGACGAGGGGTGGGACGAGTTGGAGATTCCGTACGGGCACGGTCTGGACGCCTGGCTGGTGGAGTTCGGGCCCGACGTCGTCGTGCTGGAGCCCGCCGAGCTGCGCGCCGATGTGATCGACCGGCTGCGTGCCGTGGCAAAGGGCTGAGGGAGGAGCGGCACATGGCGGTGAACGCCATCGACCAGACCCGCAGGATGCTCTCGCTGGTCACCTATCTCAAGGACCGGCCGGGGGCCAGGGTCGAGGAGGTCGCGCGCGCCTTCGGGATCTCCGACGACGAGCTGATCTCCGATCTGAACGTGCTGCCGATGTGCGGCACCAGCTTCCGCGGCGGCGATCTGCTGGAGATCGACACCGACGGTGAACGCATCTGGTGGCGCAACTCCGAGGCCCTGGGCAGCGATACGGCACAGCCGCTGCGGCTGGCCGCCGACGAGGCGACGGCGCTGCTGGTCGCGGCCCGCGCGGTGGCCACCCTGCCGGGGCTGCGGGAGAGCGACCGGGACGCGCTGCAGCGCGCCGTGGCCAAGCTGGAGACGGCGGCGGGCGAGAGCGCGGGCGCCAGCTCGCGGCTGTCGGTCACCTTCGAGTCGGAGGGCGGTGTGTTCGCCGATGTGGACCGGGCCATCGCGGAGCGCCGCCGGCTGTGGATCCGCTACTACTCACCGGCCAGGGACGAGCTGACCGAGCGCGAGGTGGACCCGATCCGGCTGTTCGCGGTCGGCCACACCTACGTCGAGGCGTGGTGCCGGCTCTCGGAGGCGCGGCGCACCTTCCGGCTGGACCGGGTGGCCGAGATCAAGCTGCTGGACGAGCGCTCCGACCCGCCGCCGATAGAGCCGCGCGATCTGAGCGCCGGGCTGGTGCAGCCCGCGGCCACCGATCCGGAGGTCGTGGTCGAGGTCGGCCCTGGCGGGCGCTGGGTCGCCGAGTACTACCCGCACGACAGCGCCGAGGAGCTGCCCGACGGTGGCCTGCGCATCACGCTGCGTACCCCGGACCCGGCCTCGCTACGCCGGCTGGCACTCCGGCTCGGCCCTGACGGCCGCATCACTGCGCCGAAGGAGCTCGCCGAGAGTGCACGGGATGCGGCGCGGAAGGCTTTGGCGGCGTACGAAGCGTAGGGGCACCCGGCATGGGGGGCTGCGCTTGCCCACCCTGCGCCCTGGGGGCACCTCCCGGACGGAGTCTGGGGGAGCAGACTGCCCAAGCTTGCGGGTAGCAATTCAGGGGCGCGGGGAACTGCGCGACCAGTCACAGACGACCCGCAGTCCGCAAACAACAACAAGGGGCACCCCGTTACCGGCGCAGAGAAGAGGCCCGCACTAGGCTGCCCGCATGCTCTGGCCGATGTTCTTCCTGGCGCTCGCCTTCTGCGGACTCACCGTACTCGGAGTGCTCGCCGTACGCGTCGGACTGGAAGTCCGCCGCTTCTCGCGGGCGGTCGGCGACAGCTCCGAGCGGATCACCCGGGCCGCCGAGAACCTGGAGCGGGCGGCGGTGCCGCTGGCCGCGCGTACCGGCGGGGCGACGGATTCCGGGGGAACGCAAGGCCCGAACGAGACATAACCGACCCACGGCCGGTCTCCAGCTGCGGAGCCGGGAGCGGTAGGCTGCCAGGTGCCGCGTCGAGGCGCGCCGGAGCATGCCATCGGGGGGATGCACGGGGATTGCCCGGTGTTCACTCCACAGGGTTACGATCGATGTCGGCACGTCAGCACGATGCAGCCAGTCCGATTCATCCGGCAGGCACGGAACACGCCGCCCCGGCGAGAAGGTAGTGGCACATGATCGCAGGTTTGAGGCCCATGGAGATCGTTCTGATTCTCCTCGTCATCCTGCTGCTGTTCGGCGCCAAGAAGCTCCCGGACATGGCCCGTTCGCTCGGCAAGTCGGCCCGCATCCTCAAGAGCGAAGCCAAGCAGATGAAGAAGGAGAGCGGCTCCGACACCGAGGCGGACAAGTCCGGTGAGGCACAGCAGTCCGCGCCGAAGACGATTCAGGCCGCTCCCGGTGACGTCTCGACCTCGCGTCCCGTCACCGAGCCGGCGGACCAGCCCAAGCAGAGCTGAGCGACGGCCCGGCCACGTGCGCCGGCCGCGCCCGCCGTCCGCTCCGTGGCACGGCCGCGGGGTGGTGGAGCCAGCCGTATCCGACACTTCGAGACTGAGGACGAGGGTTGCTCAAGTCCGCCCGGAAGCAGGGTAAACAGCAGAAGGACCCCGAGGGGCGGATGCCTCTCGCGGACCATCTGCGGGAGTTGCGCAACCGCTTGATGAAGTCGGTGCTGGCGATCCTCGTCGTCACCATCGTGGCGATGATCTACTACAAGCAGATCGCCGACTTCCTGATGCACCCGGTGCGGGAGTCGGTCGGCTGCTCCAAGGGCTTCGGTGAGGCCGCCTCGGAGGGCGAGACCTGCGCCGAGATCACCATCAACGGGCTGATCGCACCGTTCACGATCATGCTGAAGGTGGCGCTGACCACCGGCGTCGTCGTCGCCTCCCCGATCTGGCTGTACCAGCTGTGGGGCTTCCTCGCCCCCGGCCTGCACAAGCACGAGAAGCGGTATGCGCGCTCGTTCGTCGGCGCCGGCGTTCCGCTGTTCCTCGCGGGTGCCTTCCTGGCCTACGTGCTGCTGCCGAAGGCCGCCAAGACGCTGTTGGACTTCTCCCCGGACGGCGCGGGCAACCTCATCCCGCTGGACGACTTCCTCGACATCGTCACCCGGCTGGTGATCGTCTTCGGTCTCGCCTTCGAGCTGCCGCTGCTGCTCGTGCTGCTCAACTTCGGCGGGGTGCTGACCGGCAAGCGGCTGCTGGGCTGGTGGCGCGGGATGGTCATCGGCATCACCGTCTTCGCCGCTGTCGCCACCCCCACCGGTGACCCGCTGACGATGTGCGCGCTGGCGGCGCCGATCGTGCTGCTGTACTTCGGCGCCGTCGGTATTTGCCTCTTCAACGACCGCCGCCGCAACCGTTCGGACCCCTACGCAGGGCTGGACGACGACGAGGCGGCGCCGCTCGAGCACACGCCCGAGGCCGTGGGTGCCACCGAGTCGCTGCCGGCGCCGCGCTCCGACGCCGAGGGCGGCCCGCAGGACGACGGCGGTGCGGGCGGCCCGCAGCGGCCGGACGGCTACGACGACGCCACCTGAGCAGCGCCAGGACGGGCGGCCCGCCCGGGTACGAGCAGTCGGCACCTCGCTGACCACCGGGTTCGCTGCGGGGGCCGGTAAAGATCGTGAGTTCTGTCAGAGGTGGCCGGTAGGCTCGTAGACACGATGACCGAGGATCTGTCCCCCGCGGAGCGGTACTCGGCGGCGCGCAAGCGTGCCGCCGAGCAGGCCACCGCTCTCGCGCCCTTCCGTGACCTGTACGACTTCGATCTGGACCCCTTCCAGATCGAGGCGTGCCAAGCCCTCGAAGCAGGAAAGGGTGTGCTGGTCGCGGCGCCGACCGGCTCAGGCAAGACCATCGTGGGCGAGTTCGCCGTCCACCTGGCCCTCACGCAGGGCCGCAAGTGCTTCTACACGACGCCCATCAAGGCGCTGTCGAACCAGAAGTTCAGCGATCTGGTCAAGCGGTACGGCTCTGCCAAGGTCGGGCTGCTGACCGGCGACAACAGCGTGAACTCCGAGGCACCCATCGTCGTGATGACGACCGAGGTGCTGCGGAACATGCTCTACGCGGGCTCGAAGTCCCTGCTGGGCCTGGGCTACGTCGTCATGGACGAGGTGCACTACCTCTCGGACCGGTTCCGGGGCGCCGTCTGGGAAGAGGTGATCATCCACCTTCCCGAGTCGGTCACCATCGTCTCGCTCTCGGCAACGGTCTCCAATGCGGAGGAGTTCGGCGACTGGCTGGACACGGTGCGTGGCGACACCCAGGTGATCGTCTCCGAGGACCGTCCGGTGCCGCTGTGGCAGCACGTGCTGGCCGGGCGCCGGATGTACGACCTGTTCGAGGAGTCCCGCGACAAGCGCGAGGTCAACCCCGATCTGGTGCGGATGGCCCGGATGGAGAACAGCCGGGTCGGCAACGGACGCGACCGGCGCAGGGGCCGCCCGCAGCGGGAGGCCGACCGCGAGCGGGAACGCCGCCAGCGCGCCCGCATCTGGACGCCCAGCCGCCCCGAGGTGATCGACCGGCTGGACTCGGAGGGGCTGCTTCCGGCCATCACGTTCATCTTCAGCCGCGCCGGCTGTGAGGCCGCCGTCCAGCAGTGCCTCTACTCGGGCCTGCGGCTCAACGACAACGCGGCCCGCGCCCGGGTCCGGGAGCTCGTCGAGGAGCGCACCGCCGACATCCCCGACAAGGACCTGCACGTCCTCGGCTACTTCGAGTGGCTGGAGGGGTTGGAGCGGGGCATCGCCGCGCACCACGCGGGGATGCTGCCCACCTTCAAGGAGGTGGTCGAGGAGCTGTTCGTCCGCGGACTGGTCAAGGCCGTCTTCGCCACCGAGACGCTGGCCCTGGGCATCAACATGCCGGCCCGCTCCGTGGTGCTGGAGAAGCTGGTCAAGTGGAACGGCGAGCAGCACGCCGACATCACCCCGGGTGAGTTCACGCAGCTCACCGGGCGCGCGGGGCGGCGCGGCATCGACATCGAGGGACACGCCGTGGTGCTGTGGCAGCGCGGCATGGACCCGGGCGCGCTCGCGGGGCTGGCCGGTGCGCGTACGTATCCGCTGCGCTCCTCGTTCAAGCCGTCGTACAACATGGCGGTCAACCTCGTCTCGCAGTTCGGCAGGCACCGCTCGCGCGAGCTGCTGGAGACGTCGTTCGCGCAGTTCCAGGCCGACCGCTCGGTGGTCGGCATCTCCCGGCAGGTGCAGAAGAACGAGGAGGGCCTGGCGGGCTACCAAGCCTCCATGACCTGCCACCTCGGGGACTTCGAGGAGTACGCGCGGCTGCGCAGGCAGCTCAAGGAGCGCGAGACGGAGCTGGCCAAGCAGGGTGCCAACCAGCGCAGGGCACAGGCCGCGGCAGCGCTGGAGCGGCTGAAGCCGGGCGATGTCATCCATGTGCCCACCGGCAAGTACGCGGGCCTGGCCCTGGTGCTGGACCCGGGCGTGAGCGGCGGACGCGGTTCCGCCTCGCACCGGGGCTACGACGGTACGACGGGGAACGAGGGCCCGCGCCCGCTGGTGCTGACGGCGCAGCGGCAGGTCAAGCGGCTGGGCCCGATCGACTTCCCGGTGCCCGTCGAGCCGCTGGAGCGGATGCGCATCCCCAAGTCGTTCAACGCGCGCAGCCCGCAGTCGCGCCGTGATCTGGCCTCGGCGCTGCGCAGCAAGGCGGGCCACTACGTTCCCGAGCGGCACCGCAGGCAGCGCTCGGCCGCCGCGGACGACCCCGAGATCGAGCGACTGCGCAAGGCCATCCGGCAGCACCCCTGCCACGGCTGCGACGAGCGCGAGGACCACGCCCGCTGGGCCGAGCGCTACCACCGGCTCAAGCGGGACACCCGCCAGCTGGAGCGGCGCATCGAGGGCCGTACGAACACCATCGCCCGTACCTTCGACCGGGTCTACGCGCTGCTGTCGGAGCTGGGCTATCTCTCGGGCGACCATGTCACCGACGACGGCCGGGTGCTGGCCAGGCTCTACGGCGAGCTGGACCTGCTGGCCTCGGAGTGCCTGCGCGAGGGCGTGTGGGAGGGGCTGCCCCCTGCCGAACTGGCCGCCTGCGTGTCCGCGTTGGTGTTCGAGGCCCGCAGCAACGACGAGGCCCTGCCGCCCAAGCTGCCCGGCGGCAGGGCGAGGGCCGCGCTCGGCGAGATGGTGCGGATCTGGGGCCGGCTGGACGCGCTGGAGGAGGAGCACCGGATCACCGCGACCGAGGGCGTCGGCCAGCGCGAGCCCGACCTGGGCTTCGCCTGGGCCGCCTACCGCTGGGCGGACGGGCACGGCCTGGACGAGGTGCTGCGCGAGGCCGATATGCCGGCCGGTGACTTCGTGCGCTGGTGCAAGCAGGTCATCGACGTCCTCGGCCAGTTGGCCGCGGCCGCGCCCGACGGCGGCACGGTGCCGAGGAACGCGCGCCGGGCGATAGACGGCATGCTGCGGGGCGTGGTGGCGTACTCCAGCGTGGGGTGAGCTCGGCAACCGGGTCGGCAACCTGGCGGGCGGTGTTGACGGCCGTCGGGCGGGGCGGGATGTTCAGGCGTGCGTCAACTGCCGGGAACCGTAAGGCCGTACGGGCCCGGCAGTGTCCTGTGTGACTCGCGCGAGCCGCGTTCGTCCCGTACTCGACAGGGGGCCAAGTGCGTACGAGCAGCAGTACCGGCAGCAGCAGAGCCAGATCCCTGATCCGCCGTTGGGTGACCGCCGTGACCGCCGTCGCCGCGGTCGCGGCGCTGTCGTCCACCGCCGCCACCGCCCAGTCCGGCACCGCAGCGGAGCGGGGCGGGCACGGTGATCCGGCCGGGAACCTCCGGCTGACCCAGCTCCAGGCGATGGCCACGCACAACAGCTACCACCGCGAGACCACCTCGCTCGCCGAGCAGAATCTGATGTCCCGGTACGACCCCAACTGGCAGACGCTGCTCTACAGTCACTCCTCGCTTCCCGTCCAGTTCGAGCGCCAGCGGGCCCGCGGTATCGAGCTCGACGTCTTCCCCGATCCCCAGGGCGGGCTGTACGCGGACCCGCTGATCCGCAAGCGCGCCGGGCTGCCCCCGCTCGACGAACCCGGGCTGCGGACGCCGGGCTTCAAAGTGCTGCACTGGGCGGACTTCGACTACCGCTCGACCTGTGTGACCCTGCGCGGCTGTCTGCGGCAGGTCAAGAAGTGGTCCGACAGCCGGCCAGGACATGTGGCCGTACCGATCCTGCTGGAGCTCAAGCAGACCGATCCGCGGCTGGAGGAGCAAGGCGGCGCCAAGAGCCCGCCGTGGGACACGGCGATGCTCGACGCGCTGGATGAGGAGATCCGTTCCGTCTTCCCCGACGACGAGACGGTCACCCCGGACGACATCCGGCGGCCCGGCCGCACGCTGGAGCAGTCCGTGCTGCGGTACGGCTGGCCCAAGGTGAGGGACACCCGGGGCCAGGTCACGTTCTTCATGGACAACGACGGCAAGGAGATCCAGGACGCCTACCGCGCCGGAGGCCGCGAGAGTCTGCAAGGCCGCGTGCTGTTCACCGACTCCGAACCGGGGCGGCCCGACGCCGCCTTCATGAAGGTGAACGACCCGACGGGCGCCAACAAGGCCGTCATCCGCGATCTGGTGCGGCGTGGGTTCTTCGTACGCACCCGGTCCGACGTGCCGCTGGAGCAGGCACGCAGCGGCGACACCGGCATGCTGCGGGACGCGCTCTCGTCCGGGGCGCAGATGGTCAGCACCGACTTCCCGGTGCCCGGGCTGGCGGCCCGCTACGGGTCGGACTACGTCGCGGAGCTGCCGGGTGACCGGAGCCGCGCCGTCCGGTGCAACCCTGTGACGGGGCCCCGGCACTGCCCATCGGGGCCGCTGGAGCCGCGCTGAGCCCGGCTGTTGCCCTCCCACGTCCAGCGCGCGGGGGAGGGCGGCAGCCCGCGCGGGCCGGCCCCACGGGTGCGGCTCTCTCAGGCGGCGGGCCGGCGCTCCTGTTCCGCCTCGACGGCGGCGTTCCACTCCTTCTTCGACGCCTGCCAGCCGTCCTCGTCCGAACCGAGCCGCCAGTAGCCGGAGATGGAGAGCTGTTCGCGCTCGATGCCGCGCTCCAGCCGCAGATGGCCGCGGAGCTCCTTCACGAAGCCGGCCTCGCCGTGTACGAAGGCGTGCACCCGCCCAGGAGGGAACTCCAGTTCGCGGACGGCTTTGACAAGGAGCTCGCCCACCGGCGCCGCGCCGCGGTGCAGCCAGCGCACCTCGGCGCCGAGCGGGGCTTCCAGCGGCTGCTCCTCCGCGGGCCCCGCGACCTCGATCAGCGCCCGTACGGGGGCGCCTGCGGGCATCCGGGCCAGGGAGGCCGCGATGGCGGGGAGGGCGCTCTCGTCGCCGGCCAGCAGGTGCCAGTCGGCCTGCGGGCTGGGCGCGTAGGCGCCGCCGGGGCCCAGGAATCTGACCTCCTCGCCGACGGTGGCGGAGCGGGCCCACGGCCCGGCAAGGCCCTCGTCGCCGTGTACGACGAAGTCGAGGGTCAGCTCCAGCGCGGCCGGGTCCCAGGCACGGACGGTGTAGGTGCGCATCGAGGGCCACTGCGAGCGCGGCAGCTCGGCGCGGATCCAGGCGATGTCGAACGGCTCCGGATAGCTGACCCCGGGCGCGGGGAACAGCAGCTTGACGTAGTGGTCGGTGTACTCACCGGCCGGGAAGCCCGCCAGGGACTCGCCGCCGAGGACGACGCGCACCATGTGCGGCGTCAGCTGCTCGGTACGGACCACGCGCGCCTGGTGGAGCTGCGGTTTGTTGCGGGCTGGACGGGCCGGGCGTTCGGGCACAGGGCCTCCCTGGACACGGAGCAACTTAGGTATACCTAAGCTAACAGACGGGGCCGGGAAAGATCAGCGCATGCGTCAGCCCGCGAGCGCCTCCAGCAGCCGTCGCAGCGAGCCGCCCAGCCCCCACCGCTCGGCCAGCTCCTCCAGCAGCTCGGGGTCGCGCGGGGTGCGGGGGAGGGTGAGGTCGGCCTCCGGGAGGGGGATGTCCCGGGCGACCCGCACCACCGTCGGTGCGACATCCAGATAGGCGGCGGCTTCCTTGAACTTCGTGCGCTGGGCCGGGGTGAGCCGGGAGACCGGGTCGGCCGCTGCGGCACGGATACCGGCCAGGTGGCCGTACTGGGCCAGCAGCTTGGCGGCCGTCTTCTCACCGATGCCGCGCACCCCGGGCAGGCCGTCGCTGGGGTCGCCCCGCAGCACGGCCAGATCCGCGTACCCGGCGCCGTCGACGCCGTATCTGGCCCGCAGTGCCGCACCGTCGTACGCGTCCAGGCTGCCGACGCCCTTGACGGGGTAGAGGACGCGGACGCCGCGTTCGTCGTCGATGAGCTGGAACAGATCGCGGTCGCCGGTGACGACGTCGACCGGGCCGGCTGCGCGGGTGGCGAGAGTGCCGATCACGTCGTCCGCCTCGTACCCCTCGGCGCCCAGCCGGGCCAGGCCGATGGCGTCCAGCACCTGCTCGATCACCGGGACCTGCGGGCCCAGGGTGTCGGGGGTCTCTTCCACGTCCGGGCCGTCCGGGATCTCCTCGGCGACGCGGTGTGCCTTGTAGGAGGGGATCAGCTCGACCCGCCACTGGGGGCGCCAGTCGGCGTCCATGCAGGCCGCCAGCGCCTGGGGGCGGTGGTCCTGGACCAGTCTGGCGATGAAGTCGAGCAGCCCGCGCACCGCGTTGACGGGGGTTCCGTCCGGGGCGCGGACGGTGTCAGGGACGCCGAAATAGGCGCGGAAGTAGAGCGAGGCGGTGTCCAGGAGCATCAGCCGGTGGCCGCCCCGGGCATGCGCCGGGCTCGCTGCGTTCGCTGTGGTGATGGTCACGGACCGATGATGCCGTACGGCACCGACACCGCACGCCTCGTGGCCCTCCGGTACCGGTGAGTGCCCCTTAGGTGCCACTTGAGTGGCTGTTGTACCCATTCGGTCGCTATGGAGGGCGTCGGTCCCGGTTCGGGGTCACGATCCAGGGGCAGGGCCGGTTCGATAATGGTTCGATGTAGGATTCATCTTTCTGGTATGCGCCGATTGCACTGCTTTCGTCGCTCCGCGGCGAGGTGCACCACGGCGAGGGAGGGGATGCCGGGGTCCTTGTTGTCGAAGTCAAGAGGGTGAATGTGTCCAGGCTGAGAGCCGAGCACCTGTACAAAGTGTTCGGGAGGCGAGCAGACCAGGCAGTAGCCCAGCTGGAAGCCGGTACGGACCGCGACGAACTGCGGGCCCAGGGCGCGACGGCCGCCGTGATCGATGCCTCCTTCGAAGTGGAGGAGGGGCACATATTCGTCGTCATGGGCCTCTCCGGTTCCGGCAAGTCCACGCTGCTGCGGATGCTCAACGGGCTTCTCGAACCCACCTCGGGGCGGGTCCTGTTCGACGGGGACGACCTGACCGCCCTCCGCCCCCGCGAGCTGCGCCAGGTACGCGCGAACAAGATCAGCATGGTCTTCCAGCACTTCGCGCTCTTCCCGCACCGCAGCGTGCTGGAGAATGCCGCCTACGGCCTGGAGGTGCAGGGCGTCCCGCGCGGGGAGCGCGAGCGGCGCGCCACCGAGGCACTGGAGCTGGCCGGGCTCAAGGGTTGGGAGCGGTCCTGGCCCGACGAGCTGTCCGGCGGCATGCAGCAGCGGGTGGGCCTGGCCCGCGCCCTGGCCACCGACGCCGACCTGCTCTTGATGGACGAGTCCTTCAGCGCGCTGGACCCGCTGATCCGCCGCGACATGCAGGACCAGCTGCTGCAGCTGCAGAAGTCCCTGCGCAAGACCATCGTCTTCATCACCCACGATCTGAACGAGGCCATGCGGCTCGGCGACCGTATCGCGGTGATGCGGGACGGCCGGATCGTGCAGACCGGCACCGCCGAGGACATCCTCCTGCGGCCCGCCACCGACTACGTCGCCTCCTTCATCCAGGACGTGGACCGCTCCCGGGTGCTGACCGCCGGGGCGATCATGCGGGACGGGAAGGTTGACGCCGCGGCGCTCACCGACGGCGACGGCCGGGCGCGTCCCGCCACCGTCACCACCGAGACCCCGCTGGCCGAGCTGTTCACCCCGTTCGCCACCAGCGGGCACGCACTGGTGGTCACCGACGGGTCGGGCACCCCGGTGGGCGTCGTGGACCGGGAACGGCTGCTCGCCGCACTGGCCGAGGAACCCCGGGTCGAGTCGTACGCGCAGGGCGGTACGGGGAGCGGGGTGTGCGCACGTGCCTGAGTTCCATCCCGGCAACTGGGCCGAGACCGCCGTCAACTGGCTGCAGACGAACCTCAGCTGGCTGTTCGACCTCATCAACACGGTGCTGACCGGGCTCTACGACGGGATCAACATGGTCCTGGGCGGCGCCGAGCCGCTGCTGCTGGCCGGGATCTTCGCCGTCATCGCGTTCTGGCTGCGCGGCCTGATCGCGGGCGTGGTGGCCTTCGTCGGCTTCGTGCTGATCGACTCCTTCGGGCTGTGGGGCGACGCGATGTCCACGTTGTCGCTCGTGCTGGCCGCCGCCGTCATCACCATCTTCTTCGCCGTGCCCACCGGCATCTTGGCGGCCCGTACGAAGGCCGTCAGCGCTGCCGTGCGCCCGGTGCTCGACGTGATGCAGACGATGCCGGCGTTCGTCTACCTCATCCCCGGCGTGATGTTCTTCTCCGTCGGTACCACTCCCGGCCTGCTGGCCACGATCATCTTCTCGATGCCGCCCGGCGTGCGGATGACCGAGCTGGGCATCCGGCAGGTCGACACCGAGCTGGTGGAGGCGGCCGACGCATTCGGCACCAGCCCCCGGCAGACCCTCGCCCGGGTGCAGTTCCCGCTGGCGCTGCCGACGATCATGGCCGGTATCAACCAGGTCATCATGCTCGCGCTGTCGATGGTCGTCATCGCCGGTATGGCCGGTGCGCCGGGCCTCGGCGAGCGGGTCTACGCGGCCGTCACCCAGGTTCAGATCGGGCTGGGCGTCGAGTCCGGCATCGCTGTCGTCATCCTCGCCATGTATCTGGACCGGATGACGGGAGCGCTGAACGTACATGTCTCGCCGCTCGGCCGCCGCGCCGCGGCCAAGGCTGCCGCCATGATGGGCCGGATGCAGTTCGTCCGCTACAAGCCGGGCACGGTTGTCGCACTCTCCGGGGTGCTGGCCCTGACGCTGGCCGCGGGCGGGATGAACATGATCAGCTCCGGCTCCGGCGAACAGGCCCAGGGCGGCACGAACGTCGGCAAGGGCAAGCAGCTCAAGATGGGCTACATCCCCTGGGACGAGGGCATCGCCACCTCCTACCTGTGGAAGGAGGCGCTGGAGGAGCGCGGCTACAAGCCCGGCCTCACGCAGCTCGACCCGGGCCCGCTCTACACCTCCCTCTCCCAGGGCCGGACCGACTTCCAGACGGACGCCTGGCTGCCCACCACGCACCAGCAGTACTGGGACAAGTACGGCTCCAAGATGGAGAAGCTGGGTGCCTGGTACGGGCCCACCTCGCTGGAGCTGTCCGTGCCGTCCTACGTCAAGGGCGTCAACTCGCTGGACGACCTCAAGGGCAAGGGGAAGAAGTTCCACGGCAAGATCATCGGCATCGAGTCCAGCGCCGGTGAGATGAAGATCCTCAAGGACAAGGTCCTCAAGGCCTACGGCCTGCAGGGCGAGTACAAGGTCGTCTCCTCCAGCACCTCCTCGATGCTGTCGGAGCTGAAGCGCTCCATCCAGCAGAAGGAGCCGGTCGTCGTCACCCTCTGGTCGCCGCACTGGGCGTACAACAAGTACGGCCTGACCAAGCTCAAGGACCCCAAGGGGGCCTTCGGCAAGGGCGAGAAGCTCTACAACGTCGCCCGGAAGGGCTTCGCCGAGGACGAGCCGACCGTGGCGCACTGGCTGAGGAACTTCCATCTGTCGGAGAAGCAGCTCACCTCTCTGGAGGCCAAGATCCAGGGGGCGCCGAAGGGCCAGGAGCAGCAGGGCGTCAAGCAGTGGCTGAAGGCGCACCCCGGCTTCCTGGACAAGATGGCGCCGGTGCCCGGCCAGAAGAAGCACGGCAACGACGCGGGCAAATCGGTGAGCATGGCCTACTTCCCCTGGGACGAGGCCATCGCGACGACCTACCTGTGGGACAACATCCTGGAGGACCGCGGCTACAAGCCGAAGGTCGAACAGCTCGACCCCGGCCCGCTGTTCACCGCCATGTCCCAGGGCCAGGTCGACTTCCAGACGGACGCCTGGCTGCCGACGACGCACGAGCAGTACTGGCGCAAGTACAAGGACAGACTCACCGACGTGGGCTCCTGGTACGGGCCCACCTCGCTGGAGCTGTCCGTGCCGTCCTACGTCAAGGGCGTCAACTCGCTGGACGACCTCAAGGGCAAGAGCAAGCTGTTCGGCGGAAAGATCACCGGCATCGAGTCCAGCGCGGGCGAGATGAAGATCCTCAAACAGGTCCTCGAGGACTACGGGCTGGACAAGGAGTACAAGGTCGTCTCCTCCAGCACCTCGTCCATGCTCTCCGCGGTGGACAAGTCGGTGAAGCAGCACAAGCCGGTCCTGGCCACCACCTGGTCGCCGCACTGGGTCTACAACAAGTACCCGATGAAGAAGCTCGAGGACCCCAAGGGCGCCTGGGGCAAGGGCGACCACATCCATGTGACCGCCAAGAAGGGCTTCAAGAAGGACTTCCCCGAGCTGTACGGCTGGCTGAGGAACTTCAAGATGTCCGAGAAGGACCTCGGCTCCCTCGAAGCCGCCATCCAGAAGGGCGGCAAGGGCAAGGAGAAGGAGTCCGCACGCAAGTGGCTGGACGCCCACCCGGGCCTGGAGGACAAGCTGGCACCGGTCAAGTGACCGCGGAAATTCATGTGACGCGCCGCCGGGCACGGCCTACCGTCGTAGACGTGAACGAACGCACCTCCCGGTGCGCAGACGGCGGTTACTTCTTTGGTGGAACAGGTTCGAATCCTGAAACCCGCCGTCGCATCGATCTCGGGAGGCGTGCTCGGCGCACACCGGAGCGCCCGGTGCGTGGACGACGGTTACTTCACTTCCTTGAATCGGCCCGTCGTCCGACCCCAGTTCTCGGGCGTTTCCGGAATGCCGCACGCCCGCTTTTCCCGAGGCGCATGCCGTTCCACTCACTCAGAAAGGCAATTCGGGGGAAATTCGGGGGAATCATGAGCAAGTTCAACCGGCAGCACACGCATGCGCGCAACGCGCTCACCGTCACCCACGAGGGCGGCAAGGCATATGTGCGGGACGCCAAGTCCGAGCTCGTACTGCTCGCCGTCGTCAACATGGTCGGTGAGGACACCTTCTACGAGACGGCCGCCAACCGCGACAACCGCTACGCGGACCTGGTGCACACCGTCGCCGTCGAGGACGGGCCCTGGACGGCCCGCTTCGTGGCGTGGCTGCGGGACGAGGCGCAGATGCGCTCCGCCTCGCTGGTCGCCGCCGCACACGCGGTCTGGGCGCGGCTGGCCGAGGGCAAGCACGGCGACAACCGCGAGATCGTGGCCGCCGCCTGCCGGCGCGCCGACGAGCCGGGCGAGTTCCTGGCGTACTGGACCGCCACCTTCGGCCGCGCCGTCCCCAAGCCCGTCAAGCGCGGGCTCGGTGACGCGGTGCGCCGGCTGTACACCGAGAAGGCGCTGCTGAAGTACGACACCGACAGCCACGCCTTCCGGTTCGGCGACGTGCTGGAGCTGGTCCACGCCGCGCCCGACCCGGAAAAGCCGTGGCAGGGCGAGCTGTTCCGGCACGCGATCGACCGCAGGCACGGCCGGGACACGCAGGTTCCGGAGGCGCTGCCGACGGTGGCGGCCCGCACCGAGCTGATGGCGGTTCCCGTCGTCGACCGGCAGTTCGTGCCCACCCAGCCGGACGGTCCCGCCGTTCTCGCCCGCGCCGGTATGACGTGGGAGGCGCTGGCGGGCTGGCTCCAGGGCCCGATGGACGCGGCGGCCTGGGAGGCCGTGCTGCCCTCCATGGGGCTGATGGCGCAGCTGCGCAACCTGCGCAACTTCGACCGCGTCGGCGTCTCGGACGAGGCGGCGCAGCAGGTCATCGACCGGCTGCGGGACCCGGAGCAGATCGCCCGCTCCCGGCAGTTCCCGTACCGCTTCCTGTCCGCGTACCGTGCCGCGCCGTCGCTGCGCTGGGCGCACGCGCTGGAGCAGGCGCTCGCCGCCTCCACCGCGAACGTCCCGTCGCTGCCCGGCCGCACGCTGCTGCTGGTGGACTCCTCGGGCTCCATGCAGGGCTCGGTCTCGGCGCGCTCCACCGTCTCGCACGCGGATGTCGGCGCCCTGTTCGGCGCCACGCTCGCGCACCGAGGTGAGCAGGTGGAGATGTACGGCTTCGCCAACGGGCACTTCCGGCACGAGCTGCCCCGCGGCGGCTCGGTGCTCCCGACGATCGAGGCGTTCCGCTCCCGGCTGGGTGAGGTCGGGTACGGCACCGAGACGGTGGCGGCGCTGCGGGCGACCTACGACGGGCACGACCGGGTCGTGATCGTCTCGGACATGCAGGCGTTCCACTACCCGGGCAGCGACTCGCGCGGCGTCTCGGTCTCCGAGGCGGTGCCCGCATCCGTGCCGGTATTCGGCGTCAACACCTCCGGGTACGCGCCGTCCGCACTGGACACCTCGCGGCCCAACCGCTTCGAGATCGGCGGCTTCTCCGACAAGCTGTTCACCATGATGGCGATGCTGGCCGCTGGTGAAGAGGCCGTCGGGTGGCCGTGGGAGAGCGGCACATAGCTGTGGGGCCCCGGCAGCAGCCGGGGCCCCACTTCGCTGTCGGCGGAGGCCGGTTCGTCAGCCGTTGTGGAACGCCGGGAGCACCTCGTCCTGCCAGACGCGGAAGAACTCCTCGTGCCGGCCGCCGATCTGGTGGACGTACACCTCGTCGAACCCGGCGTCCACGTAGCGTTGCACCCGCTCGCGGTGGCGCGCCGGTTCCGGGCCGCACACCATCTGCGCGGCGACCGCGTCGCGCGGCACCAGCGAAGCGGCGGCGGCGAAGTCCCGCTGGCCGGTCAGGGTGGCGGGCAGCCGGCCCGGCAGCAGCTCGGTGGCCCACAGCCGGTGTGCCGCATCCAGCCCCTCCTCCTCGCTGGGCGCCCAGCACACCTTCATCCCGCCCTGTACCGGACGCTTTCCGCCGCCCGCCGTGCGGTAGCGCTCGACCAGTTCCGCGTCGGGTGCGGCGGTGCAGAAGGCGTCGCCGATCCGGGCCGCCAGATCGGTGGCCTTGGGGCCGAAGGCGGAGACGGAGATCGGCACGGGCTCGTCCGGCACGGTGTAGAGCCGGGCCTCGTCAACCCGGTAGAAGGTGCCGCGGAAAGTGGTGCGCTTGCCGCGGTGCAGCAGCCGGATGATCTCCACGGCCTCCTCCAGCCGCTCCAGCCGCTCCCGGGCCGGCGGCCAGTGCTGGCCCAGCACATGCTCGTTGAGCGCTTCGCCGCTGCCGACGCCGAGCGTGAACCGGCCCTCCAGCTGGACGGCGGCGGTGGCCGAGGCGTGAGCGACGACGGCCGGGTGCATCCGGAAGGTGGGGCAGGTGACGGCGGTGCCCACCGGCAGCGAGGTGGCCTGGGAGAGCGCTCCGATGACCGACCACACGAAGGGGCTGTTGCCCTGCGCGTCCGTCCATGGGTGGAAGTGGTCGGAGATCCACAGCCGCTGGAACCCCGCCTCCTCGGCCATCCGCGCCTGGCGGACCAGCTCCTTGGGCCCGAACTCCTCGCACGCAAGAAAGTATCCGATGCTGACCATGGAGGAAGAGGTACCGTTTCGCGCTTTACCGAAACGGATCGGGCAGATCCTCACCTTCCTGGCGCGGTGCGGTCCTGACCGACGGCTGCCGGTACGGCCCCCTCCTCGGCGCAACCGCCCCAGGTGCTCAGCGCGGCGCCGCGAGCAGCGTCCCGCTGAACAGCCCGCCCACGGTCCGTACGGCGGCCGTGGCCCAGGCGGCGACCAGCAGCGCGTACAGCGCCACCGCCAGCCAGCCGAAGACCACGGCTCCGGTGTGCCGCCACACCGCCGCCGCTCCGGTCACACAGGTGCCGACAGGGAAGGTGAACGCCCACCAGGTCAGGGAGAAACCCATCCCCTGTCGCGCGGCCCGCACCACCAGCGCGGCGGACAGCGCGAGCCACAGCAGCGCGAAGCCGAGCACCGGAACCCCGTACAGCACCGACAGCGCCCTGAACGAACCGGGCTCGACATCGGCGAGGTTGCCCAGCGCCGTCGTGGACTGCCCCAGCGGGCCGAGGACGAGGAAGAGCGCCGGCGTCATCGGCAGCGGCAGCGGGCCGTGGTGCAGGAGCCGCGAGAAGACCAGCGGCAGGATCAGCAGGGTCGCCAGCAGGCTCATCCCGAAGAGTGCGAGGGAACCCAGCAGCATCGTCTGTCTCGGCTGCCCCGCGGGCAGGTGCACCGCGAGGGGCGGGCCGAGCGCCGCCGAGACCATCGGCGCCACCACCGGCAGCAGCCACACCGGGCCCGCGCTGTCCGGCCGCACCTCATGCCGGGTGATCATCAGATACGGCACGGCGATGGTCGCCACCAGCCCCACCGCCGTACCGGCCGCCCACAGCCCCGCGTCGATTCCGACGGCCCCCGGCACCCGGAGCGCCAGTGCCGCGCCGCCGACGGCCAGCAGCGCCATTGCCAGACAGCCGTAGAAGGGCGCGACGGCCGGTGCCTCCACCGGGTCGAGCAACTGGGCGCGGGCCCGGTCCCGGTGGCGCAGCCAGTGCACTGCCCGGGCCACCAGCAGCGTCACCAGCCCCGCAGCGGCCAGCGCCCATACGCCCTCCAGCACGGGGTGCGGCGGATGTACGGGCACCACGGTGCCGGCGGCGGGGACGATGGCGGTGCCCATCACCGCCGCGTACCAGTTCGGGCCCAGCGCGCGCAGCCGGGCCTGGGGCGGGGCCGGGGGCGCGACCGGACTCCCGTCCGCGTGCGGGATGAGGTTCGGGTCCGGGTTCGGGTTCGGGTC
>NZ_JADKMA010000157.1 GCF_017676365.1 Streptomyces oryzae | reverse complement strand
GGGTCGTGGCCGGGGGACGGCTGGGGGACGCCTTCGGTTCGTTCCGGGTCTTCGGCGTCGGGATGACGCTGTTCACCGCGGCCTCCACGGTCTGCGGTCTGGCCCCTGCCGCCGACCTGCTGGTGGTGGCGCGGCTGCTCCAGGGCGCGGGAACAGCGCTGATGGTGCCTCAGGTCTACCGCGCGGCGCAGACGCTCTTCCGGGGGGAGCGGGAGCGGAGGACGGTGTTCGCGGTGATCGGCGCCGCGATGGGGGTGGGCGCCGTCAGCGGGCAGCTGGTGGGCGGCTGGGTGCTGGCCGCGGACGTGGCCGGGCTGGGCTGGCGGGCGGTGTTCCTGGTGAACGTGCCGGTGGGGGTGGCTGCGCTGGCCCTGCTGCCGTGGGTCTCCGGCGTCTCCGGCGCGGACCGGCACCCGGCGCCCTCCGCCGCCGCACCGCTGGGTGTCCGCCGCCGCGCCGACCTCGACCTGGTGGGAACGGCTGTGGCCGTGGCCGTGCTGGGGCTGTGCACCGTGCCGTTGGCGGTCGGCCGGGAACTGGGCTACCCGTGGTGGTGCCGGCTGTGCCTGGTCGCCGCACTGCCGCTGGGGGCGGCCTTCCTGCGGTACGAACGCCGAGTGGAGCGGCGGGGGCGAACGCCGATGCTTCCGCCGCGGCTGCTGCGCTCGGCCGGGTTCCGCCGGGGGATGGCGCTGCTGGCGCTGATCAACAGTGGCGTGACGTCGTTTCTGCTGGTCCTCGGCCTGCTGCTGCAAGAGGGCCTGGAGTGGGGGCCGTTGCGGACGGGAGCCGGCCTGCTGCCCGCAGCGGGCAGCTTCGCCCTCGCCTCGCTGCTCGCCCCCGGGCTGGCTCGGCTCACCTCCGACCGCCGGCTGCTGTGCCTGGCGGCGGCGGTGGCGTGCGCCGGATACGCGATGTGTGCGGTGAGCGCGTGGTGCGGCGCGCTGCCGTGGCTGATGACCGCGCTGGGTGTGGCCGGTGGCGGTATGGGGTGCTTCCTCGCCCCCGCCTTGGCGATGACGCTGCGTACGGTGGCGCCCGCCGACTCCGGCGCCGCCTCCGGAGTGATCGCCTCCGTACAGCAGCTCGGGGCCGCGCTGGGCGTATGCGTGTTCGGCGCGGTGTTCTTCACGCTCACCGGCGCGGGCGTCTCCCAGCTGCGGGCCTTCGCCTGCACCACCTGCGCCATCGCCCCCACCGTGCTCGCCGGAGGCGTCCTCGCCGTGCTGTGGCCGGGCGCCTCGTGCGGCGCCTCCGACCTTCCGGGCCGCGCCCACGGTCATGGCCACGGCACCACCGTCCCGGCCGATGGCGGACCGTGACCGCAGGCCCTGGTAGCCACGAGGGCCCCGACCGCTGAGCGGTCGGGGCCCTCATCGGGCGCCCTGTCGGGGCCCTCGGTCAGACGCTGACGATCAGGCCAGGTCGAACCGGTCGAGGTTCATCACCTTGTCCCACGCCGCGACGAAGTCGTTCACGAACTTCTCCTTCGCGTCGTCGCTCGCGTAGACCTCGGCCAGCGCGCGCAGCTCGGAGTTCGAGCCGAAGACCAGGTCGGCGCGGGTGCCGGTCCACTTGACCTCACCCGTGGCGGCGTCGCGGCCCTCGAACGCGCTGGCGTCCTCGGCCGTCGCCTTCCACGTCGTACCGAGGTCGAGCAGGTTGACGAAGAAGTCGTTGGTCAGCCGGCCCGGAGTCTCGGTGAGGACGCCGTGCTTCGAGTTGTCGTAGTTCGCGCCCAGCACGCGCAGCCCGCCGACCAGGACCGTCATCTCCGGGGCGCTCAGCGTGAGCAGGTTCGCCTTGTCGAGCAGCAGATACTCGCCCGGCAGCCGGTTGCCCTTGCCGATGTAGTTGCGGAACCCGTCGGCGGTCGGCTCCAGCGCGGCGAACGACTCCGCGTCGGTGTGCTCCTCGGTGGCGTCGACGCGGCCCGGGGTGAAGGGCACCTCGATGTCGTGTCCCGCGTCCTTGGCCGCCTTCTCCACGGCAGCGGAGCCACCGAGCACGATCAGATCGGCCAGCGAGACCTTCTTGCCGGAGGCGCCGGAGTTGAACTCCTGCTGGATGCCCTCCAGGGTGCGCAGCACCGTCGCCAGCTCGTCGGGGTTGTTGACCTCCCAGCCCCGCTGCGGCTCCAGCCGGATGCGGGCGCCGTTGGCGCCGCCGCGCTTGTCGCTGCCGCGGAAGGTGGAGGCCGCCGCCCACGCGGTGGTGACCAGCTGGGAGACGGTCAGCCCCGAGTCGAGGAGATTGGCCTTGAGGGAGGCGATGTCCGCCGCGTCGATGGCCTCGCCCTCGGTCTCGGGCAGCGGGTCCTGCCACAGCAGGGTCTCCTCCGGGACCTCAGGGCCCAGGTACAGCGACTTCGGGCCCAGGTCGCGATGGGTGAGCTTGTACCAGGCCCGGGCGAACGCGTCGGCGAACTCCTCCGGGTTCTCGTAGAAGCGCCGCGAGATCGGCTCGTACACCGGGTCGAAGCGCAGCGCGAGGTCGGTGGTGAGCATCGTCGGGCGGTGCTTCTTCTCGGAGTCGAAGGCGTCCGGGACGATCTCCGGCGCGTCCTTGGCGACCCACTGGTGGGCACCGGCCGGGCTCTCGGTGAGCTCGTACTCGTACTCGAACAGGTTCTTGAAAAACCCGTTGCTCCACCGGGTCGGGGTGGTGGTCCAGGTCACCTCGAGGCCCGAGGTGATGGCGTCCTTGCCGACGCCCGTGCCGTGCGTGCTCTTCCAGCCGAGGCCCTGCTGCTCCATCGGGGCCGCCTCGGGGTCCGGGCCGACGTTGTCCGCCGGGCCGGCGCCGTGGGTCTTGCCGAAGGTGTGGCCACCGGCGATGAGGGCGACCGTCTCCTCGTCGTTCATCGCCATGCGGCGGAACGTCTCACGGATGTCGCGGGCCGCCGCGATCGGGTCCGGGTTGCCGTTGGGGCCCTCGGGGTTGACGTAGATGAGGCCCATCTGGACGGCGCCGAGCGGGTTCTCCAGCTCGCGGTCGCCGCTGTAGCGGGCGTCGCCCAGCCACTCGGTCTCGGGCCCCCAGTAGACGTCCTCCTCGGGCTCCCATACGTCCTCGCGGCCGCCCGCGAAGCCGAAGGTCTCGAAGCCCATCGTCTCCAGCGCGACGTTGCCGGTGAGGACCATCAGGTCGGCCCAGGAGATGTTCTGGCCGTACTTCTTCTTGACCGGCCACAGCAGGCGGCGCGCCTTGTCGAGGCTCGCGTTGTCCGGCCAGCTGTTGAGCGGCGCGAACCGCTGCTGACCGGCGCCCGCGCCGCCGCGGCCGTCGCTGATGCGGTACGTGCCCGCGCTGTGCCAGGCCATCCGGATCATGAGCGGGCCGTAGTGGCCGAAGTCGGCCGGCCACCAGTCCTGGGAGGTGGTCAGCACCTCGGCGATGTCCCGCTTGACGGCCTCCAGGTCGAGGGACTGGAACGCCTCCGCGTAGTCGAAGTCCTCGCCGAGCGGGTTGGCCACCGCGGGGTTCTTGGCGAGGATCTTCAGGTTCAGCCGCTCCGGCCACCACTGGCGGTTCCCGCCTCCCTGCGTCGGATGCAGGGCACGTCCGTGTGCGACGGGGCAGCCGCCGCCTTCCTCCTCCGTCTTCGGGTCTACGACGATCGCCTCGTGGTTCTCAGACATGGGAATCCTTCCGGACTGGGCGGATCACGGTGCTCAGGGAAAATCGCTCAAGGAACGGTCGCTCAGGGAACGGCACGGTGCTCAGGGAATGACGGTGTGGAACAGCGGGGGCGCAGGCTCCGGCGAAGGCCGTCACCTCGTGGACCGCCTCGTCGACCGGATGGCGAAGTGTGATCGGGCCCATCTGCTGAACCTTCACGTGATTCCTGTGGTGTCCTGCCCCTTGGCTGTCGCTGGAACCGATCCTACGATGGACGAAATCCAAGTCAATACGGAAACCAGGCCCGTAAGATTTTCGTTCGGCCCCGATGGTTAGGCTGGTGGTCATGAGTGACCTGCTGGAACGGCTTCGCGGACGTGGCTGGCGGATGACAGCGCAGCGGCGGGTCGTCGCCGAGGTGCTCGACGGCGAGCATGTGCACCTCACAGCGGACGAGGTGTTCGCGCGCGCCACCGTCCGGCTTCCGGAGATCTCCCGCGCGACCGTCTACAACGCCCTCGGCGAGCTCGTCTCGCTCGGCGAGGTGCTCGAGGTGGCCACCGACGGCCGCGCCAAGCGCTACGACCCGAATGCGCACCGGCCGCACCACCATCTGCTCTGCTCGGACTGCGGCACCATCCGTGACGTACACCCCGTCGGCGATCCCCTGGCCGACCTGCCCTCCTCCGAGCGGTTCGGATTCGCCGTCTCGGACGTCGAGGTGACCTACCGGGGCCTGTGCCCCGACTGCGCCCGGGCCTGAGTCCGGCCGGCATTCCCCCGTGGGGGGCGTCAGGCACCGGGGTGGTGCTCGTGGGCGTGGCGGTGTGGGTGTGGCACGTAGGGAACGCTGGTGACCATGACGCCCGGGGTGAACAGCAGCCGGGCCTTGAGCCGTAGCGCGCTCTGGTTGTGCAGGAGCTGCCCCCACCAGCGCTCGGGCACGTACTCCGGGATGAAGACAGTGATCACATCGCGCGGGCTCTCCTTGCGCAGCCCGCGGATGTAGCTCAGCGCCGGGCGGCTGATCTCGCGGTAGGGCGATTCCAGCTCGACGAGCGGTACGCCCATCTCATGGCGGTCCCACGCGTCCCGCAGCGCGGCGGTCTCCTCCGGCTCCTCGGCGACGGTCAGCGCCACCACGCTGTCCGGGCGGATGGACTGGGCGTAGCCGATGGCCCGCATGGTGGGAGCGTCGATCTTCGAGACCAGGACGATCGCATGGTTGCGGGACGGGCGCTCGGGCCGGGCGTCCGGGGCCACGGCGAGCTCGGCCGCGACGGTGTCGTAGTGGCTGCGCACGCCCTTCATGGTGAGGAAGAGCAGCGGCATGGCGAGGGTGACGATCCAGGCGCCGTGGGTGAACTTGGTGATCAGCACGATCACCAGCACGATGCCGGTGAAGGTCGCCCCGGTGGCGTTGATCAGCCGGGAGCGGTGCATACGTACCCGCTCGGCCCGGTCCGTGGTCTGTGGCAGCAGCTTGTTCCAGTGCTTGACCATCCCGGCCTGGGAGAGGGTGAAGGAGACGAAGACGCCGATGATGTAGAGCTGGATGAGCGCGGTGACACTGGCGTCGAAAGCGACGATGAGCCCGACGGCGGCCAGCGACAGCAGGACGATCCCGTTGGAGAACACCAGCCGGTCACCGCGGTGGTGCAACTGCCGCGGCAGATAGCGGTCCTGGGCGAGGATCGAGGCGAGGGTGGGGAAGCCGCTGAAGGCGGTGTTGGCGGCCAGGATGAGGATGCCGGCGGTCGCGGCCTGTACGTAGTAGAAGAGCAAGTGGACATCGCCGAAGCTGGCCCGCGCGATCTGCGCCACGGCTGTTGGCGGCGAGGCGTCGGCCGGCAGCCCGAGCGCGGTGGGGTCGGAGGCGACATGCACCTGGTAGACCAGCGCCAGGATCGTGATGCCGACGAACATGCTCACGGAGATGAGCCCCATGACCGCCAGCGTGGTCGCCGCGTTGTGGGACTTCGGCCTGGCGAAGGCCGGCACCCCGTTGCTGATCGCCTCCACCCCGGTCAGCGCCGTACAGCCGGACGCGAAGGCCCGCATCACCAGGAACACCAGCGCCAGCCCCGCGAAGCTGCCGGTGGCGTGGACGGGCAGGTCGGCGGACTCGGCGCGAATGGTGGTGCCCGTCGCCATCCGCACCACGGCGAAAGCGAACATCGCATAGATGCCGAGCACGAAGCCGTAGGTGGGGATCGCGAACGCCCGCCCGGTCTCCCGTACCCCGCGCAGATTCACCAGCGCCAGCAGCACCACGAAGCCGACCGACATCCCGACCGCGTGGCCCGACAGCGCGGGCGCCGCCGAGGTGATCGCCGCCACGCCCGCCACCACGGAGACGGCCACGGTCAGCACATAGTCGACCAGCAGCGCGCTGGCCGCCGTCAGCGCCGCCGTCGGACCGAGGTTGTCGGCGCTGACGGCGTACGCGCCGCCGCCGTGCGGGTAGGCGTGGCACGTCTGCCGGTACGAGGCGATCACCACGGTCAGCAGCAGCACGATGACGAGCCCGATGTACCAGGCCAGGTCCAGGAAGGCGGTACCCCCCAGCGCCAGGATCAGCAGCGTCTCCTCGGTGGCGTACGCGACCGAGGAGAGCGGGTCGCTGCAGAACACCGGCAGCGCCAGCCGCTTGGGCAGCAGCGTCTCCCGCAGCTGCTCCGTACGCAGCGGCCGACCGAGGAGAACCGTTTTGGGGAGCCACGTCACACAACCGGATGGTAAATACGGGTGGCTGAAAGATGCGCCTGCCGTGCAGGGATGTCGCACGGAAATATGCGGACATCGTGCGGATGCGCCCAGTCAGGTCCCGGGCCACACCAGCAGGCAGAACTCATTGCCCTCCGGGTCGGCGAGCACCGTGGTCAGGACGCCGTTGTCGTCGAAAGGCGCGGCGAGGACCGTCGCCCCACAGCCCCGGATCCGCGACAACTCCGGCTCCAACGCGGGCACCCGCAGATCGAGATGCATCCGGTTCTTCCCCCGCTTGGGCTCGGGCACCTGCTGGAGCAGCAACTCGGGCCCGGCACCGTCCACCGGAGCCAGACTCACGTACGGCGGCACAGCCCGCACCCGCCGGTACCCCAGCACCGCACACCAGAACTCGGCCAGCCGGTCGTTGTCCCCACAGTCCAACACCCACGCGAGCTCCCCCGGCCCACCCTGACCAATCGCAGCCATGCCTCTCTCCTTCCTTCGGCCGAGCCACGCACGCCCGGGCGCCTGAACCGCTGGCCGGGAGTCTGTACAGGCCGCCCGCGCCCCTCAGGCGTTCGTACCCTGCGGAAGGCGCTCGCGCAGGGTGGCTGCGAACTCCTCGGCCCGCGCGAGTTGGGTGCGCAGGTCTGCCACCCGTCGCTGGGCGGCTTCCTCGAAGTCGCGGAGGCGGCCCAGGAGTTGCTCCCGCTCGGAGGCGGACAACTCGGCGCCGGAGTCGAGGCGGTCGGTGGCGGTGAGCAGTTCGCGCATCTCGTCCAGGGTGAAGCCGAGTGGTTTCATACGGCGGATCACCATCAGGCGGGCGACATCGGCCTCGGTGTAGAGCCGGAATCCGCCCTGGGAGCGGGCGGAGGGGATGACCAGGCCGGTCTCCTCGTAGTGCCGGATGGTGCGCAGCGACAGCTCGGTCCGCGCGGCGACCTCGCCGATCTGCATGTGCTCGCCGCTCACGCGCCCCGCCTTCCTCTCCCATCGCGGCTGCCACCACTGTCACAGCCCTCACACCGGCCGACTCCGATCTCTACCGTAACGTTAGGGTAGAGTTGCCGACCGCGGGGTCCGGTCCGTGTGCCGACCCGCCTCCATGGTGCGGGACGTCCTTCCGTACTTCTCTGCCGAGCCGGGGCCGAGGACGCCCCCGGCGACGGACGAGCCCGGAGAAAGTCCTCAGAAACGTCCGTGGAAAGTCCTTGGAACAGCCCGCAGGCAACCCGTAGGAACGAGCGTGCGCATGCTCATGATGCCCTGCGCCGCCGCCTGCCCGCCGTGACCATCCGCATGTGACCGTCCGCACCTGAGCAGCCCCGGGGGGCTCAGGACCGGGTCGTCCGCGCCCCCTTGCGCGCCCGAGGTGATGCCGGGCGTGCCCGAGCACGACAGGTACGTCAACCCCTTGTCTTCTTCCGCACTCTCCTCTGCCACCGCCCGGCTGCGCGGCCTCAAGCCCGACTGGCCCGGTTGGCCCGGTTGGCTGTCCGACCCGAAGGTCTGGCGCACCGAGGTACTGGCCGGGCTCGTCGTGGCGCTGGCCCTGATACCCGAGGCGATCTCCTTCTCGATCATCGCCGGGGTCGACCCGGCTGTCGGACTGTTCGCCTCCTTCACCATGGCCGTGACGATCGCGCTCGTCGGCGGCCGCCAGGCGATGATCTCGGCGGCGACCGGGGCCGTCGCCCTGGTGATCGCCCCGCTCAACCGCGAGCACGGTCTGGGCTATCTCGTCGCCGCCGTGATCCTCGCCGGCGTCTTCCAGATCGTCCTCGGCGCCCTCGGTGTGGCCAAGCTGATGCGCTTCGTGCCGCGCTCGGTGATGGTCGGCTTCGTCAACGCCCTCGCCATCCTGATCTTCCTGGCCCAGGTTCCGGAGATGCGCGACGTGCCCTGGCCCGTCTACCCGTTGATCGCGGGCGGCCTCGCCCTCATGGTGCTCTTCCCGAAGGTCACCAAGGTGGTCCCGGCGCCCCTTGTCTCCATCGTCGTCCTCACGGTGATCACGGTCGCCGCCGGGATCGCGGTGCCGACCGTCGGCGACAAGGGCGAGCTGCCCTCCTCCCTCCCCGTCCCGGGCCTCCCGGACGTGCCGTTCACGCTGGACACGCTGACCACCATCGCGCCCTACGCGCTCGCCATGGCGCTCGTCGGGCTGATGGAGTCCCTGATGACGGCGAAGCTCGTCGACGACATCACTGACACCCGCTCCTCCAAGACCCGCGAATCCATCGGCCAGGGCATCGCCAACATCGTCACCGGCTTCTTCGGCGGCATGGGCGGCTGCGCCATGATCGGCCAGACGGTGATCAACGTACGGGTCTCCGGTGCCCGCACCCGTCTGTCCACCTTCCTGGCGGGCGCGTTTCTGATGGTGCTGTGCATCGTCTTCGGGCCGGTCGTCTCCGACATCCCGATGGCCGCACTTGTCGCCGTGATGGTCATGGTCTCGTTCGCGACGTTCGACTGGCACTCCATCGCCCCCAAGACCCTGCGGCGCATGCCCGCCGGCGAGATCACGGTGATGGTGGTCACCGTCGCGGTCGTGGTCGCCACCCACAACCTCGCCATCGGCGTCGTCGCCGGCACCCTCACGGCCGTGGTCATCTTCGCCAAGCGTGTCGCCCACCTGGCCGAGGTCACCTCGGTGACCGATCCCGACGGCAGCAGCGTGGTCTACTCCGTCACCGGCGAACTCTTCTTCGCCTCCTCCAACGACCTTGTCACCCAGTTCGATTACGCGGGCGACCCGGACAAGGTCGTCATCGACCTGAGCGCAGCCCACATCTGGGACGCCTCCTCCGTCGCCGCCCTCGACGCGATCGAGACCAAGTACGCCCAACGCGGCAAGACCGTCGAGATCACCGGCCTGAACCAGCCCAGCGCGCGGATCCACCGGAAGCTCACCGGTGAACTGACACCCGGCCACTGACGGCCCTGCTGGAGGTGACTGCCTCTTGAGGGGCTGCTCCTGACGGCACGGCCAGGACGTGGCCATGGCCGGTGGGCGGCAGCTCTCTCCCCCGACGCGGCTCGGGACGTATCGCCTCCCTCGCCCCCGGCCTCGCTCTCGCAGCCGGTGCCGGTGCCGGCTCGCCGACCCTCGTCTCGTCGGGTACGGCGGCCGCCGGGGAAGGGGCGATCGGCGCACCGACCGCCCTCCGCGCGGACCGACGAACTCGGCCCGCAGGCCGGCCCTTGCGTGGCGTTCCGTTTCCGGGGCCGGCCGGCCCACATCGGTACCGGTACCGGGGGGCGCATGGCCGCCCCCCGGGGCACCCCGGGAGCGCTGCGCGGAAGGGCCGGGGCAGGATGTGGAGAAATGGTGGCCGACGGCGGCCGATGCCGATGCCGGTGCCGGTGCCGGCCGGCGGAACGGGCGCAGGCATGGCGGGTCGGCCTGGCTCTGCGGAGGGCCTGGAAGGCGGGTGGGGAAGATGGTGCAGCGGGGAGAGCCCAGGAAGGTGCTGCCGCCAGTCATCATCGGTTTGCTCCTTGCGCTGGTCGGGGCGGGGCTGCTTGCCGCCGTTCCGGCGGAGCTGGAGAAGAACCGGGAGTACGTGACCGCACGTCCCTGCCCGGCCGGCAGCCGGCCGGATGCGTGCAAATCGACCCGTACCGCCACAGTCCGCGGCACTCAGAAGGAATCGAGCGGCAAGAGCGTGCACTACTGGCTGCTGCTCACCGTGGAGGGCTCCGGTGATGTGCGGCGGGTGCGGATGATCGGGTCGGCTCCGGTGTACAACGCGGTACGTACCGGGGATGAGGTGGAACTGACGTACTGGCGGGGGGAGATCCGTACCGTACGGTTCGGGGCCGCCGCCCAGGAGACCAAGGCGTCACCGGCCGATGACTGGCGGCCTTGGCTGGCCTTCGGCCTGCTGACGCTTTCCTTCGGTCTCGCTCTGCTTCTGATCGGCTGGTGGCTGCGCTACCGGCATCCCGTCGCGGCCTGGGCGGAGGCCTGGCCGGTCACCGTGGGCTTGGTGACGGCCGTCGTTCTCGGCAGTGTCGGCATGGTTGCCGCGATGGTGGTCGGCGATGTGCGGACGGCGTGCCTGGTCACCATGGCCGGAATTCCGCCGGCCGCGTGCCTGGGCGGCCTGTACGCGCTGTGGCTGCGGCGGCGGGAGCGACGCGCTGCGGACACCAGCGGCATCGTTCCCGTACGCCCTGCGGAGAAGCGGTGCGTGGCTGCGACCGTGCGGGGAGAAGTGCCCTACAGCGTGGAGGGTTTCGGCTACCTGGTGATAGGGGACGGGCGCCCAGCGGCCACACCGGACCCGGACGGGCGGGTCGCCCGAAGAGAACTTCCCAAGGCGCTGACCGTCGATCACGTGCGGGCTGTGCGGCCCGACGACCCGGATGCCTGGTACAGCTCCTACGACTTCGACGGAGTGGTCATCGAGTGCCGGGACGGCGGCCGCCCCGTCCTCATCGCCACCAGCCGCAGTGACGCCCCCTCGATACTGGGGGCGCTGACCGCCCCCTCCACGAGCACGTAACCTCCCGGCTCCTGGGTGGGCCCGCTGCGGGGCCCGTTCGCGTTTGCCGCCCACGCCGGTTCGCCCGGAAGCCGCGCTCCGCGGTGCGCTGCCCCCGCTGGGCGACGTCCACAGCCGCTGACGCTCGACTCGGGTGGTCCTGCGACGGGCTGCGCTTCGGGGACAGCGGACGCCCGCCTTTTCGATACTGCTGTTGCGTAATTGCGGGAATGACCCTACCCTCATTTACGAAACGACAGTAGCGAAAGGTGTCTCATGCAACCGACTGCCCGACGTGGACGGCCGCGGAAGCAGGAGGCGGATGCACGCATCCTCGACGCGGCGCTGGAACTGCTGCTCGACTGCGGATATGACCGCTTCTCGGTCGATGAGGTGGCTGCAAAGGCCCAGGTCGCGAAGACAACGCTGTACCGCAGGTGGCCCACCAAGGACCATCTGATCGTCGCCGTTGTGGCGCGTATCCAGGACGAAGTGCCAGTGGAGTACAGCGGCGATGTCCGCGCAGATCTCACGCGTTACCTCAACGAGATCGTGAACGGGCTCAACCGGATGCGGCAGGTCGGCCGCGCCACTGCGTCAGGTGATGCTTCTGCGGGTCTGGTTGCGGAGGTTGCCGCCGCAGCGGCACGCCATGCCGATGTCGGCGCGGCTGTCCAGGCCATGTTCGCCCGCCGTAACGCCTTGGTGCTGACGCTGCTCGAACAGGCCCGCGAACACGGCGAGTTGCGCAGCGACGTCGAGCCGGGCGTCCTCTTCGACCAGCTGGCCGGCGCCCTGTACTACCGGCTGCTCGTCACCGGCCGGCCCATCGACGCGGCGTACGTCGATCGCCTGGTCACCGGCGCGCTCACCGGTGCGTCCGCCTAGTACGCCCGACGCCCGCATGGCCATGCCGATCTCGGCAATACCACCCGACACGAAAGAGGGCCCACGATGATCAGCACGTCGAAGTTCACGCCGGCCGATTCCGCAGCCGCGCCCGCGGCGCCGCGTCCTGCTCCCGTCAGGAGGCGCCGAAGCCGGTGGCTCGTGTCCATCGCGGTCCTCGTCGCCCTCCTCGCCGGGTACACGACGTGGTCCAACACCCAACCGGTGCGGCTGACCGCCTCGATACGGATCCAGGCGACACCCGAGGAGGTCTGGCAGGTACTGACGGACTTTGCCGCCTACCCCGAGTGGAACCCCTTCCTCACCTCGGCGGAGGTGACCTCACCGGGCGGCCGCCTCGACGAAGGCGCACACATGCGCATCGTCATGCACGACGACAGCGGCGACAGCACATTCACCCCGCGGATTCAGACGGTCGCTCCGGGACAGGAGCTGCGCTGGCTCGGGAAGGTCGAACCGGGCTGGATAGCGGATGGGGAGCACCGGTTCACCATCGAGAAGGACGGCCCTCACCACGTCCGGCTGACTCAGAGCGAACGCTTCACCGGTGTCGCCGTACCCTTCGTCGCGGGCCGACTGAAGTCCCAAACGCTCCCGCAGTTCCGAGCCATGAACGAAGCCCTCGCAAAGCGGGCCGAGGGACTCCAGTAGGGCTCTCTCCACGTTGTGGTTCCGGGCGGATGAGACTACAGGTGAGACTGCCCCTGGACCCTGCAGTATCACCGCCAGTCGATGAACACCGCGCCGTCGCCGAGAGTTGAGAACGCGCCGGTCTTCTTGACCTTCTTGGGTGTGGAGCCCGCCTTGGTGCCGGAAAGGAAGTAGTTGCTCACCGTCCCTTTCACGGAGCGGAACGCGAACTCCTGCCGGTCGGGGGAGAGCACCATCGCGAAGTTCTCATGGTCGTTGCGGGGGAGGACGGGAGCTCCCGGCTTCGCGTCCTTGGAGGCGTCGAAGGCGGCGAACCTGTGGTCCGCGGGCTCCGCGCTGCCGCACAGCACCGAGTCGTCGTCGAGCCAGTCCTCCCCGCAGGAGAGGAACTCGCCCTTCTCGATGAGCTCCCGGCCCACCGAGCGGCCCCCCGGTGGGAGCTCCAGCACGTAGCCGTCGGCCAGGAGGCGCCTGCCGTCGGGCGAGAGATGAGCACCGCCGGCCAGCACGCCCCTGGCCGGCGACCCCAGCACGGTGAGGCGGCTCTCGCCGACAACATCGACCTTCAGCCGGTCGACCGCCTTGTGGCTCCCGGCGATCGCCCTGGTTGCGACCCGGCCCGAGGCCGACACTCCGGGGTCCTCGACCACGTCATAGGTGAACCAGACCGCTTTGCCGTCCGGTGAGAGGGCCGCGTCCCAACCCGTGGCCAGGCAGTGACCGGCTCGGCGGATCTGAAGAAGGGCGTGCGGCACTGAAGTTGCGCCATCTTGAAGTGGCTGGTCAGGGGCGTGGTGTGACGTTGTGCCGGGGTGCTCGTGCTGGTCGTGGGCGGCAGTCAGGGGTGCAGCTCGTCTGTCAGGACGGCTTTGCGCACTGAGGCGCGGAGACCCAGGGCCGGCCGGCCCGGGCCATTACGGCCCGGGCCTGGGTGAACTGGCAGGGAACGGTCAGCTGGCCTGAGCGGTCGGCATGATGGTCACCTGCTGGAGGTTGGCTCGCGGCGGGAGGGACGCGACGAACCCGACGGTCTGCGCGATGTCCTCGGACGTGAGCCACTCCATGGTCTCCTTGGAGCCCTCCAGCCACGCGAGGGCACCCTCATCGGTGACGTGGCTCTGCAGTTCGGTACCGACGATGCCGGGCTCGATCGCCGAGACACGCACCTTCTTCGCACCCAGCACAGCCCGCAAGTGCCGGGAGAGATGGGTGACGTACGCCTTCGTCGCGGAGTAGACGGCGAAGTTCGGGAATATGTTCTGCGCCGCGATCGACGACGTGTTGATCAGGTCCGCGACACCGCGCTCCTCAGCGGCCTTCACCAGCTGCGGGGTGAACGCGCCGATGACGTTCATCAGGCCGGTGATGTTCAGGTCGATCTGGTGCTGCCACTGATCGTCGGCCAGCTCCTCGATCGGGGCGGGGAGCATGACGCCCGCGTTGTTGAACAGCAGGTCGGCACCGCCGAACTCGGCCGAGACCCGGTCAGCCGCCGCCCGTACCGTCGCCGCGTCGGTCACGTCGACCGCAAGGGCCAGGGCCTGACCACCGTTCTTCCCGATCCGGGCCACCAGCTGCTCCAGCCGGTCCGCACGCCGGGCCACGACAACGACGCGAGCGCCCAGTCCGGCCAGGTGCTCGGCCGACGCCTCGCCGATACCACTGGAGGCACCGGTGACGACTGCGACGCGGCCGGAAAGAGGACGGGCGGAAGTCTGCGTGGTCATGAGGCACACCTTTCAAGGGTGGGTTGAGAGATTCTGAACCGCGGCCTGTCGCCATCGGCTTCTCCACAAGAACACCACCCCAAGACGCCTCACAGGGCGCCGGAAAAGGCCCTGACCAGGCAGGTATCCACAAGGAAGGTACTGGCAGTACCACCCGGCCCGGAGTACGGCCCGCTCCCGCCCGCCACACTGGGCACATGGATGACCGTAGTAACGAACTCGCCGACTTCCTGCGCACCCGCCGTGCCCGGGTCACCCCCGACCAGGCAGGGCTGCCCGATGACGGCCGGGCACGCCGCGTGCCCGGCCTGCGCCGCGACGAAGTCGCCAGACTCGCCGGAGTCAGCACCGAGTACTACACCCGCATCGAGCAGGGCCGGGCGCAAAACCCCTCCCCCGAAGTCCTCGAAGCACTCGCCGGCACCCTGCGGCTCGACCCCTCCGAGCGCGAGCACCTCACCGACCTCCTGGCACGGCCCACACCGGCCCGCCGCGCTCCGGCCAGTCCCCAGCGCGTGCGCCCCGGACTGCACCTGATGCTGCAGACCCTCGACCACGTTCCCGCGTTCATCCTCGGCCGGCGCACCGACGTCCTGGCATCCAACCGCCTCGCCCGCGAGGTCCTCACCGACTTCGACGCCCTGCCCGCGCCCCGCCGGAACCTGGCCCGCTACTACCTCCTGGACCCCGACGCCCGCGAACGTGTCGGCGACTGGGAACAGATCGCCGCCGAAACCGTCGCCATCCTGCGCCTGGAAGCCGGCCGCAGCCCCCAGGACCGACAGCTCGCCGACCTCGTCGGCGAGCTCACGCTGAAGTCACCGGAGTTCTCCACATGGTGGAACGACCACCGGGTACTGCGCCGGACCCACGGCGCCAAGCACTACCACCACCCCCTCGTCGGCGACCTGCACTTCTCCTACGAGTCCTTCCAAGTGCCTGGTGACAGGGACCAGACGCTGTGCGTCTACAACGTCGAACCCGGCTCCGACACCGCCCAAGCCCTGCGACTCCTCACCAGCTGGACAGCTCCACAGCCTTCGGGTACGCCCGGCCCAGGAGCGTAGCGGCCGCAGGTACAAACCGCCCTTCGCCCGGACTTGGTCGAAGTTCTCGTTGTGGCAGTGAGCCTCCTCCAACTTCGAACCCGCAGGTCATCGGGGCCGGTGTCAGTCACCATCTTCAACGTCAAGACCGCGAAGGGCGTGGACATCCCCGGCAAGGGGAAGCGGAACGATACCGTCCACCAGGCGCCCTGCGACTCTGCGAAGGACGACAACCAGCGCTGGCTGCTGGACCGTAAAGAGAAGTGCGGCGGGCCGGGCGGCTCGGACCTCTGCCTGATCCGCAACCTCGAGAGCGGAAACCTCTGCCTCAACGCGCAGGCCGACGGCAGGGACCCGCACGCCGTGCTGACGATCACCGGCTGTGACGACGAGAACGACCACCAGGGGCGTTTCCGGAAGGTATGAACCCGCGTCACCACCGGTGCCGGCCACCCGGAGCAGCCGACGCCCGCCCTGACGAACCGGACGGCCGCTCAGGCGCCGGCGGCCACGAAGGGCGACTCGATCTGCGGGACCTCCTTCGGCCGGTGGTTGCCTGGCTTGCATCCGGCGAAGGGCCCCATGGGGTCGCGCAGGGTGGCCATCACGGGGCCCAGGAAGTCGCGGTGCCACGCGGCCGGGCCCGTCATGTCCTTTGCCGGGTTGGAAAGTTCCGCCCAGGCCAGCCACAGGCCGTGGAGCTGTGCGACCGCCTCCGGGTGCTCCCACCAGCGCGAGCACCAGAGCGCTGTGGAGGTGATCTCCCTGCCGTAGACGGGCAGCAGCACGTTGTGCGTCCACTCCACCAGCTGGAAGAGTGCGTCCTCGTAGTCGTGCCCGTCCAGATAGAGGATGAACTCGGGCTGGGGGGCGGGCGGTGCGTCCTCTTCCGTACCGGAGTTCCCTTCGGGCTCGGGATCGATCATCGTCTGTTCTCCTGCCGCTGTCGTCATGGAAGTCTCCACGCCACCACCACGGGCGCGCGGGGGGCTCGGTTCACTATCCGGCCCCGCCCCGCCTCCGGGCAGGGACACCGGGACACAGAGCCGCCACGCAGCCCTGTTCGGGCCCTCCGCCGGTCACCGCCCAGCCGCCGCCGTACCGCTGTCCACGCCGCACCCGACCGAAGGACGCGACCATGTCCGAACCCACCGACCAGCTCGACCCCTACGAGCTGGCCCATGAGCTCGCCGTGGCGACCAGCTCGCGGCCCAGCAGATCAGCGCCGAACGCGACGGGGCGCGCGCTATGGCCGCACGGGACCAGGCGGCGGCCAGACGGCAGGGCCGCCCCGCCCCGCCGCGGGCCAGTACCGAACGCCAGCGCAGCGGCGCCGCGAGCCGGATGGTCCGCGCCGTGCGCGAGCTGCGGGTCATGCTGCGCGGCGCCGACGGCGAGGAGCACCGTCCCGGGCCGCCCGAGCAGGGGCACGAGCAGCAGCCGGGCCAGCAGCGGTACACGCAACAGGCTGCGCACCAGCCCGACCAGCGGTCCGCATTCGAGCGGTACCAGCAACTCGGCGCGTTCGAGAAGCAACTGGTCGAGGTGGCCGCGCTTCAGATGATCACCAGAACCCGCAGTACGCCGCGGCGTACGACCGCGGGTAGCTGCCCGTGATGGGGGCGATCGCGGGCGAGGCCCAGGCCCGGCACCTGAAGGCGGTCGAGGAGGCGGCGCGGCGCGCCACCCCGGCGCAGGGCGCGCAGCCGGGCCTGGGACGGGAGACCGACCCCACCCTGTTCCGGGATGCCGCACCCGTACAGGCCCGTAACACCGCACCTGCTCAGGCCCCTGGTGCCGCGCCCGTCCAGGGCCAGGAGGCCCGGAGCGTCGAAGCGTCGTCGGAGCGCTTCCGGCGACCCGCCCTGGCCGTCCGTACCGACGAGGCGACGTTGAAGCGCGGCTTGGAGAGCGAGCCGAACGCGCGCCGCACCTCGTTGGCGAGCACGGACGCGCTCGTGGCCGGCCGACCCGGCACGCCGGGTTTCGACCAGAACGCCGTCTCGGCCGCCGCACGGGAGTCACGCGCGGCAGGACCGACGCCCAACGGCAACCCCCCACGCAGCCGGCCCCCGAAGCAGCACTGGGAGGCGGCGGCCTCGCAGAAGCAGACCCAGCCCATAGGGATGAAGTGACAGCGTGCCGGCTCCGGCACCGGGCAGCACCGTGAACCACCGGGGCCCAACCCCCGTAATAAGGAGGTGAACCTCCTACAGAGGACGGAGAGCACACCATGACAACCCCTCCGGACCGACGCAGCCGGCGCCGTCGTGAGCCCGACCCCGAACGTGGTGAATCCCGATCGCCCTCACCCCCACCCGCGGAATACCAGTCGGAAACGTGGTACAACACCGTGTACAACTTGGCGCACCAAATCCGCGGATCCGAGCTTCTGACCTCCGTGATCGGGACGGGGCAGTGGGTGGTCGACAGGACGCCCGCCATCGTGGACACGGCCGTCGACTCCCTGGAATCCGCCGGGCTGGCCCTGCAGGCCGCCGGCACCGCCCGAAACGATGCGGACCAGGGCTGGGCTTCCACCTACAACTGGGGCGTCGCTTTCACTGGCGCCGCCAGCGCGCGGACGGTCCTCCTGGAGGGCCGCAGGGCGCTGCGGCCTCACCCCGACGATCCGCCGGACATCTTCGCCGCCGCACTCGGTGCCGCAAGGTTCGCCGGTGCTTCAATGTACGGCTTCGGCCGCGACCCCGCGACCAGGACGGCAGGTGCCGCGCTGCAAGGCGCGGGAATGGCCGGCGACTACATCAGGAATCGTTACGCCGCCAATCAGGCCCGTGCGGCGGAGGCCGCGCGCGCGCGTCGCGCGGCGGAGCCGGCGCCGCAGCTCGAACGCCCGAGCTTCGGTGATCCGTTCAACGCTTCTTACGAGATGCCTGTGCGGGAACGCGCCAGCGGATCCGAGCGGGGCCAGGGCTCTGAGGACAGCAGGTTGCGCAGGCGGGCTTCCAGCCGTGCGCCGGAGGAGCGGCGTTCCCGGCGGGAGTCAAGCCAGGCTCCCGAGGGCGGGCGGCGCAGGCGGGATTCGAGTGCGACTCCGCAGGAGCGGCCCCGTGCGGAGCGGGTTCCCCGTGCGGAGCGCGACCGCCGTCCGCCGCCGAGTTGGAACGGTACTCTTCCGCAGTCTGCGGCTCCCCGGTCGATGAGTGGTTCCAGCAGTTCGCCTGAGGAACGTTCCCGGCGCGAGCGCAGTCGTGCGCCGGAGGAGCGGCGTTCCCGGCGGGAGTCAAGCCAGGCTCCCGAGGGCGGGCGGCGCAGGCGGGATTCGAGTGCGACTCCGCAGGAGCGGCCCCGTGCGGAGCGGGTTCCCCGTGCGGAGC
>NZ_JADKMA010000156.1 GCF_017676365.1 Streptomyces oryzae | reverse complement strand
GAACCCGTTCCTGCCCACCCCCAGTGACCTGGTAGTGTTCTACCTGTCGCCGCCCAGACGGCCACGCCCCCGTAGCTCAGGGGATAGAGCAACGGCCTCCGGAGCCGTGTGCGCAGGTTCGAATCCTGCCGGGGGTACTTTGATTCAAGTGCCGAAACGCCCTGTAACCAGGCTTGATGCTGGTTGCGGGGCGTTTGTCGTGTGGAGGGTGGGACCGACTTTGGTCCGGGCATGGCCAAAGCCCCGGAGGTCTCCGGGGCTTGCCGTTGGTCGGTCACTCGCTGTTCGTGCGTCCCTGCGTCGGGACACAAAAACAGTCCCCGGAGTCCTCACCGTTGCCATCAACCTCAGTCGTCGCTGAGGCTCCGGTAGCGAGGGGCTTCGGGGGCCTGGCCAGATCCTGCGAGAACCTCTTGCCGATGAACGTCTCCACCGACGGTGCGATTCTCCGGTTTTCTGGTGTATTTCCCAGTTTCCACGCTATATGGCCCGCGTCAAGAGGTCGCGGTGTTCTCGTCCGCAGTTCGTGCACGGGAGGCGCCCTGTTGCGCGGCTATGACTCGGTCGGGGTTGCCCTTCGATGTCGCGGATCTAGAGTCTCCGGCCGGGACGCGAGCCGAGGGCCGGCGCCGGAGGGAGTGTGCTCGGCGGGCTCGGGTTGATGGGCGAGAGCTGACGGGGGAGAGATGATCAAGCGTTCGCGGATTCTGCTCGGTGCGGTCGCGGCCGGCGCCCTGGCCACGGCGGGCACCTTCACGGCGATGGGGGCCGAGGACGGCGGGACGGGAAAGAGCGGCGCCGAGGCCGCCTCGGCGGGGGCCGGGATCTCCACCAAGGGCGGATCGGCGGCAGCCGGTACGTACAACGAATTCTCCCGGCTCGACAAGCGCTCGGCGGGGCAGTTCGGGTCGGGGGACTCGGTGGCCGGGCAGTGGTCCTGGCGTACGGAGCCGTCCGGGGAGTACACGATCAACTGGGAGCAGAAGGAGCCGGAGAACCGGGAGCGGTTCCGCCGTTCCAAGGACGGGGAGTGGCTGCTGCTGGACGGCTGGGGGAAGAAGGGCCACACCTATTACGAGCAGCGCGTCACCACCGAGAAGGCTGGTGACGCGGAGTGTACGAACATGAGGGCGCTGCCCTCCGAAGGCGAGCGCCAGCACTATGTGCGCTGGAACATTCCCGCTGAGGGCTACTGCCTGGACGCCAAAGGCACCATCCAGGAGGAGAAGGGCGGCAAGATCATCAACTTCCGCCATCGGCAGGTCTGGTCGCCGCCGGAGCCATGTGCGAACGCCACCTTCAAGGACCGGGTGTGCATCACCCAGCACGAGATCTGGTGGGACGACAACAACCACCCGTACGAGAAGACCCTGGACCGCAAGGTGCAGCTTGCGAAGGGGCTGGGCATGGCCTTCCGGATCGACCAGAGCTTCCCGAAGCAGTGGTCGGCCGAGATGACGAAGCAGTGGGATTACTGATTCCCACCTTCGAGGCCGATCCCATGGGCTGCGTCGGCCTCCAACTCAAGCTGGTGCGGGGCGGGTTGATGGGTTGTGAGGTGCTGGTGCAGGGCTTGCGGTGGAGTGCGGGGTGAGTGAGGATCTGACCGATAAGGCGCGTCCGGGGGTGCGGGTCGGGCGGTGACGCCTGCTTTCCGTACCACCAACGGGGAGGACAGCCCATGTTCCGACTTCGGCCCGCTCTGGGTGCACTGGCGGCCGGTGCCGCTCTGTTCGTCGTGCCTGCTCACGCCGCGGCGGCGGCCGGGCCTGCTTCGGAAGCGCCCACGTCGGCGCCGCGCGTCCTCGGCGCCTGCGCCGAGCTGACCGATCAGGGGCCGGGCTGGGCCGCGTTGCGCAACGACTGCGGGGTGGAGATCAGCGCCTCCGTCCAGCTGAGCTCCGGAGCGAACCCCAAGTGCGTGGCCATACCCGCGAACGGCACGGGCACCGTGCACTGGAAGGGACACGGCACCGCCGAGTACGCGTACGACTGCTTGACGTAGCGGGCGACGCCGGGCGGCGAGGACGGGCCGGTCCGCCGTACCGCGGGCGCACCGCCGGCGCACCGCGGACGTACCGACGGCATGCCGGGCGCACCGCCCGCGTACGGCGGACGTACCGCGGGTCGGCCAGGACCCTGGCGGGGTCCGGCGACTTACGATGCCCGGGCCGGTCGTGGTGGGTGGCGGGAGGAGTCGGGCGTGAGCGCTGAGTTTGCCGTGGTGCGGAGTGGGCGGCCCGTGGGCGCCGAGGAACGGGCAGCGATTCTGGCGGCGCCGGGTTTCGGGCGGTATTTCACCGATCACATGACCTCGGCCACCTGGACGGCCGACGGCGGCTGGGCGGGGCACAAAGTGGGGCCGCTGGAGCCGTTCCAGCTGCACCCCAGTGCCGCGGTGCTGCACTACGCGCAGGAGATCTTCGAGGGGCTGAAGGCGTACCGGCACGGGGACGGCAGTGTGTGGCTGTTCCGGCCGGACGCCAACGCCCGGCGCTTCGCGCGGTCGGCGCGCCGGCTGGCGTTGCCGGTGCTGCCTGAGGAGGACTTCGTCGCCGGGGTCGCCACGCTGGTTGAGGTGGACGAGCCGTGGGTTCCGCAGCCCGCCGGGGAGGAGAGCCTGTATCTGCGGCCGTTCATGTTCGCTTCCGAGGCGTTCCTCGGGGTGCGGCCCGCAGCGCGGGTCGAGTACGCCGTGATCGCCAGCCCCGCGGGGCCGTACTTCGAGTCCGGGATCACCGGGGTCACCCTGTGGGTGAGCAGCACCTACACCCGTGCGGCCGAGGGCGGTACGGGGGCCGCCAAGTGCGGCGGCAACTACGCCGGGAGCCTGGCCGCGCAGCGCGAGGCGGCGGAGCACGGCTGCGATCAGGTGCTGTATCTGGACAGCGCCGGCAAGGGCAACATCGAGGAGTCGGGCACGATGAATCTGCTCCTAATCACCTCGGACGGCCGCCTGGTCACGCCTGAGCTGGGCACGATTCTGGAAGGCGTCACCCGTGACACTCTGCTGGCGCTGGCCGGTGAGCACGGGCTGACCCCGGTGGAGCGGTCGGTCGGCATCGAGGAGCTGCGCTCGGGGATCGCCGACGGCAGCATCGCCGAGGCGTTCGCGGCGGGCACGGCGGCCGTGGTGACACCGATCACCGGGTTCAAGGGCGTGGGCCACGACGGTGAGGACTACGAGGTAACCGTCGGTGACGGCTCACCGGGCAGGAAGACGGTCGAGCTGCGGGAGCACGTACTGGATATCCAGTACGGCCGTGCGCAGGACACGCGCGGCTGGCTGCACCGCGTCTGCTAGGAGGCTTGTCGCGCCCACGCGGCGGCGCCGCATGAATACAGGCCCGCGCCCCATTGACGCGTCTCCCCTGGGGCGCCGTCACCGTGAGTCCACCAGCGCGTACTTGGCCGAGAGCACCGCTGGCCGCCCGTTCCGGGGCAGGTGGGCGAGGGCCTGGCCGTGGAAGGTGCTGACGACGGTGGACCGCGGCGCGGGGTCGTAGACGGCCTCCTCGTCGGACGGCGTGAGCTGGAGGCCGGGGCGGGTGACGCTCAGCCGCTGTTCGTGTGCCAGCGGAACGACGGCCAGCACTCCCCCGTCGGCGGTGCGCAGCGCATAGCTGTCGCGGTGCCGGGGCCGCACCGGTACGAAGCGTCTTCGGGCACCCTCCGCGCCGAGTTCGTCGTCGCGGTGCAGATAAGTGGAACGGGCCTCCTTTGTCACGGCGTTGGGGGCGAGCGCTGCCGCTTCGTCGTCGCCGCCGGTCTGCCACAGGTCCTCGTAGGTCCCGGGAACGTCGTTCGGGCGCAGGGCGCCGCTCCTGGAGCCCGTATCGGCTTCGGTCGCGAGACCGGCGCGCGTCGTGGCGATGCGGGGCAGCCGCCCGGCCTGGAGCGGGAGCGCGGCGTGCAGGCGCCAGCTGCCCACAGGGTGCTGGTTCCCGCCGCCGGCCCGCCGTTCCCCGGCGAAGACCAGCACGGTCTCCTGCGGCGTCGGCGCGGTACGGGTGGCGGTCACCAGGAACCAGGAGGTGCCCGCGGGGATATGGAAGGTCGGCTTCCGGTAGCGGGTGGGGTGGGCGAACGGGGCGCGGTCATGCCGTGAGAGGGCGTCGTACTGCCGGTAGCCCGCCTTGGACCGTTCCAGCACGTTGCCGGCCGCGACCTTGGCGAGCAGTTCCGCGTCCCGGGTGCGGTCGGCCCTGGTGGCGATCTTTTCGTAGCGGTGCAGGACGCGCCGCGCCTGGGCGAGGGTCACGGCGCCGCGCGGGCCCGGCGAACGGCCCGTACGCCCATCACCGTCACGCGCACCACGAGCGTCCCGAGCCCCGCCCGCCGCACCGCCCCGGTCCCGCGTCTGCCAGCCGCCACAGCCCGCCGCCGTACCGGCGAGCAGCACGGCCATGGCCAGGAGCACGATTCCGGCGGCTCGGGCCCGTCCGGCCCGTGCACGGGGAGACGGACGGCGAAGAAGACTGCGAAGCAGGGGGCGACAGCAGGCACGCATGGTGGGGGGCTCCTGGGTGCAAGGCCGGAAGGGTGGTCACGGCCGGTGCCACCGGGCGAGGAACGCTGCTCGGAGACCCGGACCTGCCTTCCGGTCCACGTCCAGGAAGGATGCCTCAACTCCCCCGAATGATCAGCACATCGAGCAGAATCGGACCCTGGACGGCGGCCTTTCCCGCCACGTCATCCCTCAGCACGCCCGTCAGTACGCCCCGTCAGTACGCCCGCGCGGCGCGTGCCGGTGCCCACGCCCGCCCCCGCGCTCATGCCGATGTTCGCGCCGGTGCTCACGCCGGTGCTCGCGGTCCGCCCGGACGACCGCCACCGGGCAGTGCGCGTGGTGGAGCACCGCCTGGCTGACCGACCCGAGCAGCAGCCCGGTGAATCCGCCCCTGCCGCGGGCGCCGACGACGAGCAGCTGCGACTCCTCGCTGGCCGCGATGAGCGCCTGCCGGGTGTACTCCTGGACGAGCCGGGGCGTCACCTCCACGTCCGGGTACCTCTCGCGCCAGCCGGCAATCGCCGTCGTCAGCACCCGCTCCTCCTCCGCGCGGTAGAGGTCCACGTCGTAGTACGTGGGGACCTGGATGCTCGGTCCGGCAGCGATGGGGCCCTGCCAGGCGTTCCAGTTGTGCAGTGCGACGAGTTCGGCACCGCGCAGTGACGCCTCCTTGAAGGCCCAGCCGACGGCCGCGTCACCCACCTCGGAACCGTCCACTCCGAGCAGCACCGGTCCGGTCGGGTGCTTCCTGCCACGGGTGACCAGCACGGGACACTCGGCGTGTGCGGTGAGATAGACCGCCACGGAGCCGACGAGCAGGCCGGTGAAGCCGCCGAGGCCGCGGGTCCCGACGACCACGAGGTCGGCGTCGCGCGACTCGGCGGTGAGGACGGAGAGCGGCTCCCCGGAGATGACCTCGTGGGTGACCTCGACCGTCGGCTGAGAGCTTTTGGCGCGGGCCGCGGCCTCCTCCGCCGTACGGTGTGCGAGGCTGCGCAGCCCGGCTTCGGGCGGGCCCATGGTGGACGGCCCGAGGGGCACCTTCGTCGTCGGCCAGACGAACGCGTGCACGACGTGCAGCGAGCCGCCGCGCAGCTTCGCCTCCCGGGCGGCGACGTCCACGGCCTCCAGGCTCGACGGAGAGCCGTCGACTCCCACCACGACCGTCCCACTCACGACGCGCCCCTCTCCGGCCCTTCTGGGCCTCTCCGGAACCCGCCTTCCGCCGCGCTCCCTGCCTCCGCGTGCCCTTCTTCCATCCCTCCAGGCATACCGCCCACGTGCCGGAACGGCAGGGACGGCTGGCCCGAACGGGCGGCCCGGCGTGAGGCCCGTCCCCCTCCCAGCAATCGCTCCCCTCGGGGTCGGGCCGATGAACGGAGGATCACATCACCGCAGGTGGGAGCGTTGTCGTCCGAGTGAACCTGCGCAACCAACCCCGTGCGGCCCAGTTGTCCAGTGCGCTCCGCGTCCGAGCTCCACGTCAGGAGGACAATAATGATCAAGAACGCGCTGGCCACTGCCGCCGCCGCAACAGCGGTCGTCGGCGTGGCCGCTCCCCAGGCCGCGGCCATCGGCAACGACCACGGCACCACCACGGTGAACGGCAACGGAGCGGCCCAGATGTACGGGAACTCCGCTACCTACGGGAACTGGAGCCCCCAGTTCGCGCTGATCCAGGGCTCGTTGAACAAGCCCTGCATCGCGATTCCGGACAAGATCAACGTGGGCTCCCTCATCGGGCTCATCCCGATCACTGTTCAGGACATCAACATTCTGTCCAGCCCGCAGACCCAGAAGTGCGTCGAGAACTCCTCCCAGGTCAAGGGAGACGAGCCGCTCTCGCACATCCTTCAGGACATTCCCCTCCTCTCCGGTAACGGCACCGGAAACCGCTGAGGCGACTCCGGCCGCGGCCGGAGCGGAACGCGGGCATGGGCCCGGGGCGTGCACGCCCCGGGCCTTTCGCTGTTTCCGTCACCGGCCGCGGTTTCCGCCACCGGCCTTTTCCCGTTCACGCATTCCATTTCCTCCGCAGCATCTGCCCCCGCAATATCTGCCTCCGCAGCATCGGGAATCGGCCTTCCCCCTGCGGGCCGCCCACGGAAATTGACGACGATCACCCGTCCAGCGGATTGCCCTCGGCCCGGCACATCACATCGAGTGACGTGGCCGGCCTGATCCATTACGCCATCAGAGCGACGAGGCAGCTAATTCGGCATAACTCGTGTCGTACGGATCGCGGCATCGTTACGAATGGCGACAGCGGAGTTGCGGGCGATCAGCCAGCACTCGTGGACCTACGAAATCCGTGGTCCAGGGAAACCCGCTTGAGAAAGGACTCCCACGTGAAGTACACGAAGGTCGCGACCGTTGCCGCAGGCACGCTGATGGCCCTGGGCACCGCCGCCGCTCCGGCCCTCGCAGACTCGGGTGCCCAGGGCGGCGCCGCCAACTCCCCCGGTGTCATCTCGGGCAATGTCGTCCAGGTGCCGATTCACGTTCCGGTCCAGGTGTGCGGCAACACCGTGAACATCATCGCCCTGCTCAACCCGGCGTTCGGCAACACCTGCGTCGCCGACTGACACCGCCCGCCCTCGTGAGCGGGAACCAGCTCGGACCGGCTCCGGTGCGTGGGACGTGGAGCTCGCGCGCCGGAGCCGTCCGGTCTCCTGAGACGCGGATGAGGGATTGCGACAATTCCGCGCCTTCCGCACCAGACTGAGAGCAGGAAGAGACCATGCGAAAGGTCTTGAGCAAGAGCCTTCTGACGGCGGCAGCCACGACCGGGGCGCTCGCCGGCGCCGCCGGTTACGCGCAGGCCGACGCGGGAGCCGGTGGTGGCGCCGCCGGCTCCCCGGGCTTCGGGTCGGGCAACGTCGTCAAGGCTCCGGTGCACGTGCCGGCCAGCGTCTGCGGCAACACGATCGACGTGGTCGGCGCGCTGAACCCGTCCTTCGGCAACCACTGCGGCCCAGGACACATCAGCAGGACGCCCTCGCACCACCAGCCGCCCGCACAGGGCCCGAAGAAGCCCCCGCAGCGGGCCGAGGAGCAGCCTCCGAAGGGGGCCCAGGAGCAGCCACCCGTACGCGCCCCGGAGAAGCCCGCCCCGCAGAAGCCGGCCGACCAGGTGGAGAACCGCACCGAGAAGCCCGCAGGCCACCGGCACGCTGAGGAGCGGGCGCCTGAGGCAGCGAAGGCGGCGCCGGCTCGCCCGGCGCACGAGGCGGCTCCGGCCGCTCCGCGAGCGGCGGAGCACGAGGTCGCGGCTGCCGAGTCGCTGGCGGAGACCGGTGCGGGTGGCGCCTGGGGCACGGCCGCGCTCGGCGTCGGCACGCTGCTCGGCGGACTGGTGCTCTACCGGCGCGCCACCCCGCGCCGTATGTGACCCGTATCCGCCGCAGCGCTCACCACGGCCGCTCGCCACAGTGTCGCCGCGGCCGACCGGCACTCGAGGCACCCGAGCCGACGGGGGCTCAAAGCACCCGCGCATCGCGGAACGGCTTCGCACTTAGCACGCTGTTCCGCGATGCGCCCGTGACACACAACGGCGAGATGGGTGCGGTTTCCGGCCTTCCCGAGTCCGCACCACGGCAGGCACCGTCGGAAAATCGCCCAGTTTCCGGGAGAAGAAAAACTCTATGAAGTACAGGAAGACCGCTGCTGTCGTCGCAGGTTCTGTGATGGCTCTGAGCGCCGCGCCATCCGCATTTGCCGGCGAATCCACCGCCGGTCCGCGCGCAAGTCTCAACGGCGGTCTCGACTATGCACTCGGAAGCGGCGAACTGCTCTCCTCCTCTCCCCCGGTGGGTGTGGATGGCCCGCAGTTCGATGCCCTGGTCGACGCAGTGAAGCGCCCGCTGCAGAGCGGAAAGCTGATCGGCGGCCAGAATCTGCTGGGCGGTCTTCCGCCGGCCGAGTGACAGTCCGGCGCCGGTAATGGATTTACGGGTCACGGCGTACACACCATTCAGGTGAAAAGGAAAAACTCACGAAGCGGAAGACAGTTAGACCCGGCGTCCCAGACTTCCGCACCATTCCAGGAAGAACGGTAGAACCCATGATGAAGAAGGCCCTGTCCACCGCTACGGTGGCCCTCTCGCTCGTCGGCATCTCGGCGATGGCCGCCCCGCAGGCGCTGGCCACCGGCAACGACACCGGCACCACCACGGTGAACGGCAACGGCGCCGACCACAACGAAGGCAACGCCGCCACCTACGGCAATCTGAGCCCGCAGAACCAGTTGATCCAGGGCTCCCTGAACAGGATCTGCGCCCTGCCGTTCGAGAAGATCAACATCGGCTCGCTCATCGGCCTGATCCCGATCACCGTTCAGGACATCAACATCCTGTCCGCCTACCAGTCCCAGAAGTGCTCGGACAACTCGTCCCAGGCCAAGGGCGACGAGCCGCTGTCGCACATCCTGGACGACATCCAGGCCCTGTCCGCCAACGGCGAGCGCAACCGCTGAGCCACCGGACCCCAGGTCGAAGCGGGGACTTCATAGAAGAAGCCACCGGCATCCAGCCGGTGGCTTCTTCGTGTGCCGCCCCTCGCGTGCTGCCGGCCCTGCACCTGCGTACTGCCTGCGCTGCGCCGGGTGACGCGGTCTCAGCGCCGCAGCGTGTCCGTCAGGTTGGTGACCGTCGGACCGACGAGGGGGAGATCGCCGAGGGAGGCGCCGCGGGCGAGCGGGCCGGTGACGGCGGCAGTGCTCAGCGGGCGGAAGTCGGCGATCTGAGTGCCGACGGAGTTGTCCAGCGGGTCCGTACCGGTGTTGGCCAGCGGGTCGAGTTGGAGGTCGTTGACCGCCTTCAGCGTGCTGCCGAGCGCTACGCCGGTGCCCCGCACCGTGCCCCGGACGGGCGTCGTGAGACCGTCGACCAGGGCATCAACCGCGACGTCACCGCCGGTTTTCCCCGCGCCGCCCTGCTCGGCGGCCCCGGCCGCCGGAGCGGCCGAGCCGAGGGCCGCGCCGACGGCCACGACGAGTGCCCCGGCCCGGGCCAAGGCGCGTGGGGAGGGTGCTTTGTGACGGGCGGTTCCGGAGTTCAACATGTTCACCACCGTGTACGAGTTGCCCACAGCGTGGGCAACGTGCTGTGACCATTCAGCTCCCAAGCGTAGTCGCCCCGGTTCAGGGGATGCCCCAACCCGCAGGGGCCCGGCGGGGGTTCCGGGTGCCACATGCCATCCGTGGGTGACAGCCGTCAGCGCTCGGGGGACGCACAGCTGACCGACCGTACGCTCGGTGGCATGCTCGGGCGCCAAAGGTGGTCATTCAGGGTGATTCTGGCATCAGGTGCGGCCCGTCTCGCCACTAAGGTGCCCCTTCATGACCTCCCTCCAGGCCGCCCAGGGCGGCATTCAGCAACAGCTCGGCACCCTCAGCGTGGTCGGCTGGGCCGGTGAGTACGGAGACGGACGGGACATGGCCTTCCTGCTCGTCTTCTCGCTCGGCGACGGCACGGGCAGCCAGGAGGAGACTGCCGCCGCACTGCGGCAGCTCGCCGGGACTGCCGGTCTGACGGTCGGCGGCGACGTCGTGGACGCCACCTCCGCCGGGCGGCAGTTCCCGGTCACCGCGCTCGTCGAGGGCGGACAAGTGGCGCTGACGATGCCGAAGATGTCGGTGCAGTACTCGACGCCGCCCGAGTGGATTGCCGCGGCGCAGGACCGTGGACACATCTACTTCCTGCTGGCGACCCGGCCCTGGTCGCAGGTGCACCTCGGCAACGAGATCCAACAGGAGGCGCTGCGCGAGTTCCTGAGCGAGGAGGTGCTGTCCACCTCGGCGCACTGTCTGCTCCCGGTGCGACGGCTCGCACGCTGAACGCGACCGTTGTCAGGCGTCAGGCGTACGGCTCCAGCTCCGCGTCGACAGGTGCGCCGGTGAGCCTGTTGGCCAGCGTGGAGAGGGTGTAGGCGCCGATGCCGAGGACGACTTCGAGGGCCTGCTCCGGGGTGTACCCCTGAGCGGCGAACGCGTCGAGCGCCCCGGCACCCACGTCCCCCGCCCGGTCGAGGACCTCCGTGGTGAAGACGCGGACGGCTTCCAGACGTTCGTCGGGGAGCGGGCGGGACTCGCGCAGGGCGTCGATCAGTTCCTCGCCAGCCTCCAGGGCGCGGAGCTTACGGGTGTGCATGGCGACGCACAGATGGCATCCGTTGCGGGTCGCGACAGTGAGGATGACGGTCTCGCGCGCCAGCACATCCAGGCTGGTGGCCTCGAAAGCGGCGCTCATCCTGGTGAACGCCTCAAGGGTGTGCGGCGAGACAGCGAGCCGGGCCGTCGCCGCGGGGAGGAAACCGAGGCGCTGCCGGGTGGCCTCCATGATGCGCCTGGAGGTGGCGGGTGCGGACTGCGGAGTGAGTTCAGGAAAGGCTGTTCCGGGCACTACAGGCCCCTCTTCTAGAGTAGTCAACGTGGTTGTCGAAAAGAAGGTAAACCAGGTTGTCGAACTTGTCGAGGGGCGTCATGACTGAGCCGGAGCGGCACGGACGGGAGCGTCGGGAGCGGTGGGGGTTCGAGCTGCCGTTGCTGCTGTTCGCCGGGTTCCGGTCGCTGATCGACCAGTTGCACGCGGAACTGGCCGACCACGGCCATCCCGACCTGCGCCCCGCGTACGGCTTCGCAATGCAGGCCATCGGACGGGACGGGGTGACGGCGAGCGAACTGGGACGGCGACTGGGCGTCTCCAAGCAGGCGGCGGGCAAGACCGTGGACCGGCTGGCCGCGCTGGGCTACGCGGAACGGGTCGCCGACCCGGCCGACGCGCGGCGCAAGCTCGTCCGGCTGACCCCGCGGGGTCAGGACGCACTGGTGCTCTCCGGCGCTGTCTTCGAGGAACTGCGCGGCCAGTGGGGCGACCAGCTGGGCCAGGAGCGGCTGACGGAGCTGGAGGACGCCCTGGAGACCGTGGTGGGCCCGGCGGCCTTCCGGCTGGACGCCGCGGGGTGGTTCGCGGACTGACGAGGGGCCTCGCCCGCCTAGCTCTCCCCTCCCCGGTCCTCCTGGGAGCCGGACTGTGAGCCGGGCTGTGAGCCGGACTGAGGGCCGGACCGGGAGCCGGGTCCTGTCGAGCCGCCAGGGGTGCCAGGCCCGGCGGAGCCGCCGGTCTGCTCGTCGTCGACGATCTCCGCGTCGACGACGTCCTCTTCCGGTGACGCGGTGCCGCCTTGCCCTGCGCCTTCGCCGGCCGGCTGCGCACCCTCCGTACCGCCCTGCCGGCCCTCCTGGGCCTGCGCGTACATCGCGGTGCCGATCTTCTGGGCCGCGGCTGTCGTACGGTCCACCGCCTCGCGCAGCGTCGCGGTGTGCCCGGCGGCGCGGGCCGGGTCGTCGGGGGTCTCGGCCAGCTTCGTCCTGAGGTCGGCGAGCGCCGCCTCGACCTCGGCGCGGGTCTCGGCGGGCACCGCGCCCTCGGCGGTGTCGGCCAGCAGGCGTTCGGTCTGGTAGGCGAGCTGCTCGGCCTGGTTGCGGGTCTCGGCCGACTCCCGGCGCCGCGCGTCCTCCTCGGCGTACTGCTCCGCCTCGCGCATCATGCGCTCGATGTCCTCCTTGGGGAGGCTGGAGCCGCCGGTGACCTGCATCTTCTGTTCCTTGCCCGTCCCCAGGTCCTTCGCCGAGACGTGCATGATCCCGTTCGCGTCGATATCGAAGGTGACCTCGATCTGCGGCACATTCCGCGGAGCCGGCGGCAGACCCGTCAGCTCGAACATGCCCAGCTTCTTGTTGTACGCCGCGATCTCCCGCTCACCCTGGAAGACCTGGATCTGCACCGAGGGCTGGTTGTCCTCGGCAGTGGTGAACGTCTCCGAACGCTTGGTCGGAATCGTCGTGTTGCGCTCGATCAGCTTGGTCATGATGCCGCCCTTGGTCTCGATACCGAGCGACAGCGGCGTCACATCCAGCAGCAGGACGTCCTTGACCTCACCCTTGAGCACACCCGCCTGCAGCGACGCGCCGATGGCGACGACCTCGTCCGGGTTCACACCCTTGTGCGGGTCCCGGCCGGTGAGCTCTTTGACCAGCTCCGTCACCGCGGGCATCCGCGTCGAGCCGCCGACCAGGATCACGTGGTGGATGTCGGACAGTTGCACGTTGGCGTCGTTCACCGCCTGGTGGAACGGTGTCTTGCAGCGCTCCAGCAGGTCTTCGGTCAGCTGCTGGAACTGGGTGCGGCTCAGCTGCTCGTCCAAGTGCAGCGGGCCCTCGGCCGTCGCCGTGATGTAGGGCAGGTTGATCGTCGTCTCGGTGGACGAGGACAGCTCGATCTTCGCCTTCTCGGCCGCTTCACGCAGCCGCTGCACTGCCATCCTGTCCTTGGACAGATCGACGCCGTGGCCGTCCCTGAACCGTTTGACCAGATGGTCGACGATCCGCTGGTCCCAGTCGTCACCACCCAGATGAGTGTCGCCCGCGGTGGCCTTCACCTCCAGGACGCCTTCACCGATCTCCAGCAGCGAGACGTCGAACGTACCGCCGCCGAGGTCGAAGACCAGGACTGTCTGTTCCTCCTCCTTGTCGAGCCCGTAGGCCAGCGCCGCCGCGGTGGGTTCGTTGATGATGCGCAGGACGTTCAGGCCAGCGATCTCGCCGGCTTCCTTGGTGGCCTGCCGCTGTGAGTCGTTGAAGTACGCCGGAACGGTGATGACCGCGTCGGTGACGTCCTGGCCGAGGTAGCTCTCCGCGTCCCGCTTGAGCTTCTGCAGGACGCGAGCGGAGATCTCCTGCGCTGTGAAGGACTTGCCGTCGATACTGCCGGACTGCGGGAAGCGCCAGTCGGCTTCACCCATATGACGCTTCACGGAGCGGGCGGTGCGGTCGACATTGGTGACCGCCTGGCGCTTGGCGACCTCACCTGTCAGCACCTCCCCGCCCTTGGCGAACGCCACCACGGACGGCGTCGTCCGGGCGCCCTCGGCGTTGACGACGACCGTGGGGTCGCCGCCCTCCAGGACGCTGACCACCGAGTTCGTGGTGCCGAGGTCGATTCCGACAGCGCGTGCCATGGCCGTCCTCCTCAGGAGTGCCGGCCTACGCGGGCCGGGAGTGCCGGGCGGGCTACTCCCGAGTCTTGCCCTCCTCGATGGCTTCGGCCACCTCAGCCGTCCGTTCGGCTTCCTCGGCGGCGAAGCGCTCGGCGTCCAGCTTCTCGGCGATCTCCTCGTCCTGGGACATCAGCAGATCGAGGTTCTGGTCGCCCATCTCGAAGACGCCCATGTCGACATAGGCCCGCTGGAGGCGCTCACCCCAAAGGCCGATGTCCCGCACACAGGGGACGATGCGGCTGAAGAGGAGCTTGCGGAAGAGCTGAAGGTACTCGGACTGCTCGCTGAAGGTCTCCGCCTCGGCCCGGGGAACGCCGAAGTTCTCCAGCACCTCGGCGCCCTTGAGCCGGTCGCGCATCAGATAGCAGCCCTCTATGACGAACTCCTCGCGCTCCCGCAGCTCCGCCTCGGACAGCTGCTTGTAGTAGTCCCGCAGCGCCATCCTGCCGAAGGCGACATGGCGGGCCTCGTCCTGCATGACGTACGCGAGGATCTGCTTGGGCAGCGGCTTGTCGGTGGTGTCCCGGATCATGCCGAAGGCGGCCAGCGCCAGGCCCTCGATCAGCACCTGCATGCCCAGATAGGGCATGTCCCAGCGGGAGTCGCGCAGAGTGTCGTCCAGGAGCGACTGGAGGTTGTCGTTGATCGGGTAGAGCATGCCGACCTTCTCGTGGAGAAAGCGGCCGTAGATCTCCGCGTGCCGGGCCTCGTCCATCGTCTGCGTCGCGGAGTAGAACTTCGCGTCCATGTCGGGCACCGACTCCACGATCCGCGCGGCGCACACCATGGCGCCCTGCTCGCCGTGCAGGAACTGGCTGAACTGCCAGGAGGCGTAGTGCCGGCGCAGCTCGCCGCGCTCGGCCCCGTTCATCTTGTCCCAGTAGGGCGTCCCGTAGAGCGTCATGGCCTCATCAGGGGTGCCCAGCGGGTCGTACGGGTCGACCTCCAGGTCCCAGTCGATGCGGCGCTGTCCGTCCCACTGCTTGTCCTTGCCCTTCTGGTACAGGGCCAGCAGGCGGTCGCGCCCGTCGTCGTACTCCCAGGAGAAGCGCGCACTGCCGGAGGCGGGGATCTGCCAGAGAGGCGCTTCGGTTGCGTGCGTATAGAGAGCGTGTGAGGACACGGACTTCTCCTTCAGTCACGAACTGCCCGGTGCGGAACGGGAGCACGGGATCGGAGTCGGTGCCTGACTGCTCCGTACGGGCGGGTAGTTGGCAGGCTCACACGTGTGTTACCGCCGGGTCAACAAGTCGTGCACGGGGGATTGACGTCCTTGCTGACAGGCAGTCTCATAAGAGGGGACAGCAGACGTGACCGCCGGTAACACTCGAACGAGATCGCCGGCACCCCCGACGAAGAGGTGCCTCAGCATGACGACAGCGCCTGACATCCCCGACACGGAGCGCGAGGTGCTCAGGGACGCCCTCGGTCTGCTCAAGGACCGCGAGCAGGTTGCCGAGCGCCTCCTCGAGTCCTCCAGGAAGCACTCCTTCGACCCGGACACCGAACTGGACTGGGACGCGCCGTTCGAGGACGGCAAGTGGTTCTGGCCACCTGAGCTGGTCTCGCTCTACGACACCCCGCTGTGGAAGCGGATGTCCGAGGAGCAGCGGATGGACCTGGCCCGGCACGAGGCGGCCTCGCTCGCCTCACTGGGCATCTGGTTCGAGGTGATCCTGATGCAACTGCTGGTGCGGCACATCTACGACAAGCCGCTGACCAGCAACCACGTCCGCTATGCGCTGACCGAGATCGCCGACGAGTGCCGCCACTCGATGATGTTCGCGCGCCTGATCAAGCGGGGAGGGGCGCCCGCGTATCCCGTCTCCAGGCTGCACCACAACCTGGCGCGGGTGCTCAAGACCGTCTCCACGACCCCCGGTTCGTTCACGGCGACACTGCTGGGCGAGGAAATTCTGGACTGGATGCAGCGGCTGACCTTCCCGGACGAGCGCGTCCAGCCACTGGTGCGCGGCGTGACGCGGATACACGTCATCGAGGAGGCCCGGCACGTGCGCTACGCGCGCGAGGAACTGCGCCGCCAGATGGTCAAGTGCCCGCGCTGGGAGGCCGAACTGACCCGGATCAGCTCGGGCGAGGCCGCCCGCGTCTTCTCCATCTCCTTCGTCAACCCGCAGGTCTACGCGGACGTCGGGCTGGACAAGAAGGAGGCCGTCGCCCAGGTGAGGGCCAGCGGCCACCGCCGCGAGATCATGCAGGCCGGCGCCAAGCGGCTGACCGACTTCCTGGACGACATCGGCGTACTGCGCGGGGTGGGCCGCAGGCTGTGGGTGAGTTCGGGGTTGCTGGCGAAATAGGCGTCGGCCGGTGGGAGCCGGTGGGAGTGGAGGGCTTCGCCGCTGACGCGACGGGACGAGCGGTGAGGGGTGGCCCGAAGGTCGGTTAGGGCTGGTTCGGCGAGGGCTGGTTCGTGAGGGCCGGGTGAAGCGTGTGTGAGGAGCGGCGGCGTACGCGGGGAAGGCCGACGCGCGCCGGGGCCGTTACGCTGCACTGCATGAGCAGCAGCGGCACCGCCCCGGCGTATCGCAGGCTGAGTGTGCACGAGCGGCGCAGCCAGTTGCTCGGACACGCGCTGGGCCTGTTCGCGCACCGGCCGCCCGAGGACGTGTCGTTGGACGACGTCGCGGCCTCCGCGGGGGTGTCGCGCCCGCTCGTCTACCGGTACTTCCCCGGCGGCAAACAGCAGTTGTACGAGGCCGCACTGCGCAGCGCGGCCGACCAGCTGGAGCAGTGCTTCGCCGAGCCGCCCACCGGTCCGCTCACCAACCGGCTGGCCCGCGCGCTCGACCGCTATCTGGCGTTCGTCGACGAGCACGACGCCGGTTTCATGGCACTGATGCAGGGCGGCAGCGTGGTGGAGACCTCGCGCACGAACGCCATAGTGGACGAGGTGCGCAGAAACGCGGCCGAGCAGATCCTCGCCCACTTGACGGACCCGGGCGGCGGCGGGGAGAGCTCTGTGTCCCCACGGCTGCGGATGGCCGTACGGACGTGGATCTCTGCCGTGGAGGCCGCGTCCCTGATCTGGCTGGACGAAGGCAAGCTGCCGCCGCTGCCGCAGCTGCGCGACTGGCTGGTGGACCATTTCGTCGCACTGCTGACCGCCACGGCCGCCGGTGACGCGGAGACCGCCGCTGTGACCCGGCGGGCACTGGCGCTGGAGGAATCCGACGGTGCCGTCGCCGATCTGGTGCGCAGAGTGCTGCCTGTGGTGGCGGACTCCGGGCACCTGATGTGAGGGTGAGCTGCGGTGACGGGGCTGTCCGGGGGCGTCGGCTCCGGACTTAAAGATTACTTGAAGGTGGCATAGGCTGAGGCCCATGCCGTCTCAGCTGTCATGGAAGGCCAAGGAAGCCACCGTCGGAGAGCTGGCCGAGCGCGCCGGTGTCGCCACGTCCACGTTGCGCTTCTACGAGCGTGAAGGGCTCATCCGCAGCCGCCGCACCTCGGGCAACCAACGCCGCTACAGTCGCGACACGCTGCGCCGCGTCGCCTTCATCCGGGCCTCCCAACGGCTCGGCCTGCCGCTCGCCGCCATCCGGGAAGCGCTCTCGCTGCTGCCGGAGGGCCGTACTCCCACCCGGGACGACTGGGCAGCCGTTTCGGAGTGCTGGCGCGAAGACCTCAACCAGCGGATCGCGCTGATGGAGCAGCTCCGCGACCACCTCACCGACTGCATCGGCTGCGGCTGTCTGTCGCTGACGGCGTGCGCGCTGGTCAACCCAGAGGACCGGCTGGGTGAGCAGGGACCCGGAGCCCGCCAGCTCGCCCAGCCTTGCGGACCGGACCCGGCACGTGGCGACCGGTCCGGCGCCTGCGCCGACTCCGACAGCGGTGACCCTTGCGCCGGCTCCGATGGCAGTGATGTCGGCTCCGATGCCAGTGATGGATGCGTCGGCTCGGACACTCGGTCGGACAGTGGGCCGGTTGCGGCCGTACCCAGCGGCGAGAAGGTCTGAGGCAGTGCGCAGCGAGGAGACCACCTTCCGCGGCGGACCGCTGGACGGACGCACCCTGTCGGTTCCGCTTGGCCCGACCGGAAGGCCGCCACGCAGTTACGAGGTCCCGGTGCCGGACCCTGACGGTGGCCCTCCGGCGGTCCACGTGTACCGGCTGGAGCCGTCCTCCGTGAACCGGCTGGGGCTGCCACGTGGCTGGGCGTACGTCTACGAACCGGAGGGGCGCCCCGCAAAGGGGCCCCTGGAGCGGCTGCCGTGGCGGCGCAGGAAGCGCGACGGTGACAGCTGACGGCTGATGCGGCTTGCGGCTTGCGGCTTGCGGCTTGCGGCTTGCGGCTTGCGGCTTGCGGCTTGCGGCCTCGAACGATCGGCCGGCGGGATGCTCTCCGCGGAGCAGGAGGGCGGTTCCGGATGGGCCGCGCAGCCTGGACAGCGCCGTGGAGAGACGGTTTTCTGCTGGCGTGATCGAAGGCATCGCGCGGCTGCGCGAGACGGACCCCCGGCGGCTCGGCCCGTTCCGGCTCTTCGGAGTCCTGGGACAGGGCGGGGCGGGCGCTGTCTACCTGGGCAGGGGCACCCCGCGGCGAGGGGCGCGCAAACGGGCGGCCGCGGTGCGCGCTGTGCGGCCAGAACTGCTGCGCGACCGACAGCTGCGGGCACGGCTGCGGCAGGAGACGGCGCGGGTCGCGAACGCGGTCGACAGCCCATTCGTCGCCGACTTCCTCGGCTGCGAACTCGACAGCGAGCAGCCCTGGACCGCCGAGGCGTTCGTGCCGGGCGTCTCGCTGTCGGCGCTGGTGGCCACGTACGGGCCACTGCCGGAGATGTCCGTCCGCGCACTGGGGGGCGCCTTGGCCCGCGCGCTGGCGGAACTGCACGCGGCCGGAACCGCGCACGGGGATCTGCGGGCCGCGAACGTGCTGCTGACGGCGGAGGGGCCGCGCGTGGTGGATTACGGCATCGCGCTGGGGAGAAGTTCCGCGGGGTTCGGTGGTGCGGGGGGTGTGGGTGGTTTCGGTGGTGTGAGTGGTTTCGGTGGTGCGGGCGGCTTTGGCGGGG
>NZ_JADKMA010000155.1 GCF_017676365.1 Streptomyces oryzae | reverse complement strand
CCACCCACCCCACCCCTCATGCCTCAGGGCACACAAGGAGGTACTCCCTACATGCCTATTTCTCCGAATCAGGGTTCCACCGGTGGCGGCACGCTGGTGACAATCACGGGCACCAACCTGTCCGGAACCACCGCGGTGACATTCGGCAGCAAGCCGGCGACCAACGTCACCAATGTCTCGCCGACGGAAGTCACCGCCACATCCCCGTCCGGGACCGGGTCGGTGGGAGTCACCGTGACCACCCCGGGCGGCACCAGCAACCCGGTCCCGTTCTTCTACGTGGGCGCCCCGTTCAAGTCCTCCCTGAGCACCAGCTCCGGACCGCTGGCCGGCGGCAACACCATCACCATCAACGGCACCGGCATGTCCACCGCCACCAGCGTCTCCTTCGGCGGGGTCACCGCGACCCCCACGGTGGTGTCCGACAGCGAGATCAGCGTCACGGTGCCGGCCGGAGCCGCAGCCGGACCGGTGGGGGTGAGCGTGACCACCGCGGGCGGTACCAACAACGGCCTCTCGTACACCTACGTCGATGTCCCCACCATCGGCACCGTCAACCCCACCTCGGGTCCGACATCCGGGGGCACCGCGGTGACGATCACCGGGACCAACCTCGACAGCACCGACTCGGTGACCTTCGGCGGCACCGCAGCGCCGTTCTCGGTGATCAACACCACCACGCTGTCCGCTGTCACCCCGCCCGGGACCGCGGGCGCCGTCGACGTCGTGGTCACCAACCCCGCCGGATCCGCCACCGCTACCGGGGCCTTCACCTACGTCGCCGGACCGGGCATCTGACCCGGCGACGCGGGCCTGCGGACCCGGACGACAGCCAGGTCCCGTAGGTCCACTGCTTCCGCCCAGGCGGTCGTCACGTCGCCGCCTGGGCGGAATCGTCGGCCTGGACCCGCCGCCCCCGCACCCGCTGCCCGTCTCTCGTCCGAGAAGCAAGGATGTTCCCCGTGGCCGCTTCCGAGAACCACACCGCCGCTGCCCGGCCGTACGACGATCCCAGCAATCCGGTCAGCTTCTCCGCTGCGGCTGCCGGGCCGACGTTGTCGAGCGTGACGCCCAGCAGCGGCTCGGCCTCGGGCGGGACGACGGTCACCCTGGTCGGCACTGGTCTGACGGGCGCGACGTCGGTGAAGTTCGGTGCCAACCCGGCCACTTCGTTCACCGTGAACTCGGCCACGCAGATCACCGCCGTCACCCCAGCCGGCACACCCGGCGTGGTACCGGTGACCGTCACCACCACCGCCGGCACCAGCAACCCCGTCGCCTTCACCTACGTGACTGCCGGGCCGACGTTGTCGAGCGTGACGCCCAGCAGCGGCTCCGTCTCGGGCGGGACGACGGTCACTCTCGTCGGCACTGGTCTGACGGGCGCGACGTCGGTGAAGTTCGGTGCCAACCCGGCCACTTCGTTCACCGTGAACTCGGCCACGCAGATCACCGCCGTCACCCCAGCCGGCACACCCGGCGTAGTTCCGGTGACCGTCACCACCACCGCCGGCACCAGCAACCCCGTCGCCTTCACCTACCAGAACAGCCCCGTGGTGACCGCTCTCTCCCCCAGCAACGGGCCCACATCCGGGGGGAGCACCGTCACCATCACGGGTGCCGATCTGACGGCTGTCACGTCGGTGAAGTTCGGCGAGACACCGGCCGCGTCGTTCACCGTCGACTCGGCCACGCAGATCACCGCCGTCAGCCCGGCCGGCACCGCCGGGGGCGTTCCGGTCACGGTCACCACCGCAGCCGGCACGAGCTCCGCCGGCTCCGCGAGCGCCTACTTCTTCTACGCGAACCCGCCCCAGCTCGCCGACATCGCCCCGACCGCGGGCCCGGCGGCCGGGGGAACAGCTGTCACTCTCACGGGAGCGGACCTGCTCAACGCGACAGCCGTGCTGTTCGGGGGCGTTTCCTCCCCGTCCTTCACCGTTGAGTCATCGACCCGGATCACCGCCACCGCCCCGCCGGGTACCGGATACCGTCCGGTCACCGTCGTCACCCCAGGAGGCACCAGCAACTCCATGCTCTACGCGTATGTCTCTCCGCCCACGCTCACCGGTGTCTCGCCCGCCTCCGGAACCACCGACGCCGGCGCCCAGGTGACCCTGTCCGGGACCAACCTCTCCCGTACCACGAAGGTTTCCTTCGGAGCCGCCCTCGCCAGCTTCAAGATCATCTCCGAAACCACCCTCTCCGCTGTCGCCCCCGCAGGCGCCGCCGGCAACGTTCCCGTCACGGTCACCACACCCGGGGGAGTCAGCAACAGCGTCACGTACACCAGAGTTGCCCCGCCCGGCATCTGACCGGAACACCCACGGCTCCCGCCCGGCCACGCCCTCCCGAACGAACCGGTGACCTGCGGCGACGGAGGAGACACCATGGGAATCGACATGGAACCGCTGGTCCGCAGATTCCAGACCGACTATCCCGGCCTCAGCACCAGGACGGCCCGGATCTGCGTGGAGCACCTGATCGAACTGTGCATGCGCCACGGGCGGACGAAAGGCCCGAGGGCCTTCAGACAGCTGGTTGATACGGCTGCCCTCGAGTGCCGTCCGTGGGCGGTCGAACTCACGGACCACCGCTTGTGGACGAAGCAGAAGAACTGACGTCCTCGCCCCTCAGCCGGCGCGCGCCGGAGTGCTTCTCACGCCTGAAGTGCTTCTCCCGCTGGTGCTGGTACAGAACGCCTGTCAGCACCTCAGCGAGTTCGGGTTCGTCCCTGTTCCAGGCGAGGTTGATCATGTGATGGACCTGTCGGCAGTACGCGCAGGCGAGCTCCGCCTGCGCGTGTTCTCGCTCAACCGGACCGTCCGCTTCTTGTTGCTGCAATGAGTGCAGACGCACGTGGCCTCCGCCAGGTCGAATCAGGGTGCACTGCTGGGTGATGGCTGAGCGCTGAAGACCTTCGACAGCGCGTTCAGGCACGCGTGGGACGGGTCACCGCACGCGCCGGATCGGTTGCGGGCGACGGCGCGGTGGCTTCCGCGTCACCCCAGATGCACGCGGAGCGGTCAACCGCCCCTGGAGCGCGATGGCTTCGCGTCAGCTCACGGGCACGTCGCGGTGCCCGCAGGCGGTCGTCGCCTCATGAGGGGCCCGCACGGGCGGCAGCACTTGCGGCTGGTCCTGGCTCTGCCGCCGAGTACGGGGCGGACAGGGCGGTCCGCGCGCCGGGCGTCACAGCGAACGGCGCTCTGCCCGATAAGGCGGTACGCGGTGAGACGAACCCGCCCTCCGCCAGAGGCCCGTTGGGCACGACCGGTCTGCCGGCCGTGCTGTGCGGCCCGTGCGGAGAAGCACCGCAGCCGACCGGCTCCATCAGGGCAAGGAGTGCTCCGCCTGCCCGGGAGCCGGGCGCCTGGGGCGTCTGGGGCGCCTGGGGCGTCTGGGGCGTCTGGGGCGTCTGGAGCGCACCTAAGCGAGCGGCGCGCTCGAGCACGTAACCGTGAGGGGCCCGCTCCCCGGTTGCGCTGCAGATCTCGTTCATCACCTTCCCCGGTGCTTTACCCGGCAGCCCGCGCTGGTCACAAGACTGCGGGGCGCCGGCGGCGCCGACCCGGGCAGTGTCCCCGCGTCGGCGCCTCTTCGACCCACCGGTGTTGCCGGCCTCCTCTCCTGGGCACGGGCACCGAACCCGGCGCCGATGCCCGGGCCGCACCACTCCGTCGCCCGTGCTTGCCCTGGCGAGGGTCAGCACAGGCACCCATCACTTCGGCGGCGGTCAGCAGTCGGCTGGAAGAGGAGGACACGCTGTATTGGTAGCGCTGCCGGACGCGTACGCGCTCCAGGTCGAGAGGTAAACCACCCGATGGGCTGCCGGGGGTACGCGCCCTCGACATATGCGCGCGGGACGGCGCTGCCGGTGGCAGGCGAGCTGTGTCGCGCGCCACGGTCTGCTGCCCGAGAGACCGCATCCGCGCCGTGCACGACTGCTTCCGCATGCTGGGCAACGGTGTGGGGAAGCGGGCGGACAGCGCGGCGGCGCCGCCCGGCACGGGCGGGGTGGCGTCCTTTCCGCGCAGGTGGCGGCAGTGTTCACTGACCCGCTCATGGCAAGGCCGTATCCGGCCGATGAAAGAGGGAAAGTCCTCGCTTGTCCCGGCGCGCCGGCCCCGCCGTCCGACGCAGGCCGACCCGTCGTAGCGGCCGGTCGCAGCGGGCCGGTCATCGCGGGCCGACGGTCTCAGTGGGCCTCGGCCATGGCCGCCGCACACCGGCCCGTGACCACGTCGGACCACCCCAGTGCTCCTCGCCCTCCGGCACTGCGGCGAAGTCGGCGACCGGTGTGCACGGGCGCGAGGCGGAGGCACGTGCGCTGCCGGGCCCGCCGGTGAGCCAGCTCCAGTCATCACCGGCTCCCCGACCCCCTGTGAACCGCCGTTCTGAACAGCCTTACCGCCCCCGTCACACAGGCCAGGACAGCCCATCCGACCAACGCAGCCAAGGAACCTCACATGTCTGACCAGCGCCTCGCCCTCACCGAACGCCGGGCCCGGCACAACACTGCTGACAGCGCACGTCCCGGCACCGCTCCCTCCAAGCTCAACCACGCGTGGCGAAGGGCCCTCGGCGTGGGCGCCGACGCTGTGACCACATGGCTGACAACCAGTACAGGCAGTTACCAATGACGGCCCGCACAGACCGCGTCCACGCGGCAGCCGCCATCGTCCGCCTCGCTGTACGGCAGATCGAAAGCGAACTCACCGACGACATCAACGCCCAGGAGCTGGCGCACATCCTGCGCGAGCTCTACTGGGAAGCCGAACCCAGGCAGGGGGTCTTCGGAGCCCTCCGGCAGCTGCTCACCACGGCCGCGTACGTAGCCGAGCCCCTCGACCCCGACGATGACGGCGAGATGTCCTGCGCCCTGCATGAAGCCGCCATGTACATCGGCGACCGCACAGGATCATGCCTCGAAGCCGCCACCGGCAGTCTCGACTGCGAGGGGGGACGCTCCTCATGACGGCTCAGGCCGAGGAGAGCAGAACCAACGGCAGTCGGCACTCCGAGCCCGCGCAGCGCGATGCGGGGCGTTGTGTCCTCCAAGGCTGAGGAACAGCTTCGATGAGTACCGTTCCCTGCCCGGCACGGTGTGGCCCGCCACCCTCAGCCAGGGGCCTGTGTCCCCGCGCATTCCCGGATCCTGCATGCCCTGCTGTGCATCGCTGCGGCAACCAGCTGCTGGTCCGTCTGCCGCAGCAGCCCTCAACAGCCGACGCCGGCGCGCCGCCCCCCGCCCTCACCTCCCCTGACCAGCCGGCCACTCCCCCGCGACCGCGGCCCACCCGCAAGAGGTCGTCGACCCCCGCTTCCTCGACCCACCCGACACAAGGAAGGCGCATGACCGACACATTCACCGACCTCGCCCGCCCCACTGCGGCGGCTGACGGCGCGTCCTGCGTGGAAGTACGCCTCATGCAGCTGCGGCAACTGGCCGCGATGACCCGCGCGGAGATCGAGGCCGAGCGAGCGCAGCAGAAGGCCGAGCAGGAGCAGCACGAGCGGGAGACCGCCTGCAGCGAGGCGCATGAGCACCTTCAGGCTGTCTTTCCCTCGACCCTCGCCCGCGTCATCGGACAGGACGGCTGGATGGGCTACCCCGCCCTGCACGGGCGTTGCGGGCCTGTCTCGTTGCCATGTGCCGTCTCCTGCCTCGGCGAGGGCGTGTGGCTGTACTTCGAGCTCCTGCCCACCAGCGGGGGTCTGCTGAAGCTGCTGGCGCCCTGTCCCTGCGGCCAGTACACCGAGCAGGAACCCTGCGACGACTACCAGCTCGCCGAGCAGCTCGACCAACTTCCCGGTGCGACCGGCTGCACCGGGCATCCCGGGCGACTGCGCTCAGTGGAACCCCTGAACCGACTCCCCCAGGCCGTTCCTTGAAGCCCCCCCAAGCGACCGCCCCGGCCTTGCGCCCCCCTCGGGCCGGGGCGGTCTCACGGCTCCGCATTGCGCTGAGGGCCATGAAGACGTCCTACGGATCGTGGCTGATGAACGTCACGTTCATCAGCCACGCCTGGGGAACCGTTCAGGTGGCGCGTCGCATCTCCACGACGACGTTCTCCCCCAGCGCCTCGGGCGTGAGGCGGTAGTACCTGATGTGAGCCAGTCGCTCGGATTCCTCGAGCCAGCCGGCGTCGATGACCTGGCGCCGGGTGCGGGAGAAGACGGTGGGTGACAGGCCGACGAGCTTGGCGAGCTCGGCGGCGGTCTCCACCACGGTGCCGGCCCTGTCGGTGGGGTGGACGGCGTAGAGCATGACGACGAGTCGCTGGTTGGCGGTCATGCCTGCGGTCTTCTGCAGGAGGCGCAGGGTCTTGTGTTTGTCCTCGTTGTTCACTGGGCCTCCCACCTGGCTGGGGTCTTGGCGTCGAAGCCGGGGATGTCGGGCGGGTTGCACGTCTTGACCGCTTCGCGTTGTTCCGCGCCGGTGCCGTGGAACGAGATGTAGGGGCTGATCCGGTAGAAGTTGTAGTTCCCGATTCTGCCGCGCACGATGAGGATGCGGTGCCGGGCCAGCTTCCGGTTGATCTTGCCGACGGCGTCGGTGGACATGCCTACCCGCCGGGCGATGTCGGCGCCCGTGGCGCGCAGGGGCTCCATTCCCTCGGGTGAGACGCCGATCCACCACAGGACGAGGAACTTCTGGCTCGGGGTGAAGGCCTTGCTTTCGGTGATGGCTTCGACGCGTGCCTTGTCCACCTGCGTGTGCTTGCCGGAGAACGCGTACGGCGCATAGGGGATGGTCTCGCCGGTGTCGGCGTCGACCAGCCTGCGTACTGCTCCCACTGGGGGGCCTCCGTTAGTCGGCACGTGCATGAAGGGCGGCCCGCAGGCCGACCTGATGAACGTAACGTACATGAACGAGGAGTCGATCTGGTCGGCCGCCAGGACGTGTCCCTCAACGTGCCGCGCATTCGCCTCCCCTGACGACGCGGCTCCCACCGTCCCCCTGATGAACTTCACGTTCATCTACCACGATCCTGAGACCGCGGCACCACGTTTTCTCAGACGCCCTCCGCGGTCCACCGATCCGCCTCACAGATCCGCCAGGCAGTCACAGTCCGGGAAAATGCCTGGTCAGCTGGCTGCATGAGCGGCGTCCTCTCCTACTTCCTGTGACGTCGCCTGCCAGCGGCCAACTGTCAGTCCCACAGCAGCTGCTGAGCCGCCCAGCAGGTCCGTCTCCGGCAGGCAGCACACCAACACAGCTCTCACAGTCGCCGTCTCCACCGGCACGACTTGCTCACCGCTCGCCCACTGACCCGCACCACAGAAAGCACGCCACAACGAAACGCGCGCCTGACCACGCAGGCGCGCGTATGTTCCGGCAACCACTTCCCGGTCTCAGCCCCGCTGTTGTTCTCCCACCCCACAGGGCAGCCGCTGCCGCCAACGGCGCTCACGGGTTCCGGCGGGGCACCGCAAGCCCGCCAGGGCTGAGGAGCAACCGACCCCGGGCGTGCCCCCGCCCACCGGCCCGCACGCAGCAGGAGAGCTCTGGCCCGGCGCTGCCAGCTGACGCCGTCCAGCCGCTCATCTGTCCGCAGGTTTGATCGACGGGAATGGGGGCGGTCGGGGCTACCGGGTCTGGCCGGCTTCTGCTTCGGCCGTGTTCACGTTGAGCAGCAGCTTGGTCAGCGCTACCCGGTCCGGTCGCGCCATCTTGCGCACCAGCAGGTCGCACAGAGCGTCCGGATCGTCCCAGGGGATGTCCTCCCGCGTGCCGGACGTGCTGGGGCGCTGGTCAGGCAGCGGGAGCTTGGAGTCCTGCGATGCCTGGCCGGGCTTTACCGCGGTAAAGCCCTCGGAGCCAGGGGCCGGCTCGCCGCCGTCTGCTGTGTCCTTTACCGCGGTAAAGCCCGTCGTGTCCTGGGCGCCGCTGTCGACCGTGTCGGTTGCCCCGTCCCGGCGCTTTCGGCGGGGCTTGGGCTGGGCCTTCTCCTCCTCCCGCTTCGCCGACCGGGCCTCCCAGGCCGCTACCTGCTCAGTGGCCGGCAGCTTCACCAGCGTGCGTGTCTCGCGAACCGGCAGAGCGCCGGAGCTCACCAGCTCCTGCAGCTCTGGTACCAGATTCAGCAAGTACGTCTGCTGAGTGACCCAGCCCGCCGACTTCCCGTAGTACTCCGCGACCTTGGCCTTGCCGCCCAGCTCGTCGACCATGGTCTGGACGCCCTGCGCCCGCTCGATCGGGTCGAGGTCCTCACGGTCGTTGTTCTCCGAGAGGATCGCGTTCAGGAAGTCGCCGCGGGAGCGTGCCACCTCGTCGTCGACGACGACCTCGAGCGTGGGCAGGCCGGTGGCCTGGCTGGCCCGGTAGCGCCGCTCACCGTTGGCGATGACGTAGGCCGCGTCGCCCACCGCGTCCGCCTCGTCAGGCCACAGCTTCAAGTACGCCTCACGGCTGACGGCGACCGCGGGCTGCAGCTGCTTGGCTTTCAGACGCTGCCCGAACTCGCGCAGGTCCTCCTGGGACCCGAAGTTGCGGCGCGGGTTGAACCGGGTGGGAACCAGTTGCGTGAGCGGAAGCGTCCGCAAGCGGCTGTCCGGGGCTCCGGTGGTGGGCGCGCCGGTCGTCGCCGCGACGGCCTGGCGGCGGGCGCTGACGCCGCCGCGCGTCCGGCCGAACGACGCGCCCGTTCCCAGCTGGTCGGCTACTCGGCTCATGAGATCTCCCTCGCCAGTGCGCGCATCGTGCAGGACTGCTCGCCGCGCGGGGCGAACGACAGCAGCGGCTGCTTGAGACGGACCGCCTTGCGCTGGTCCGTCAGGTCACCGATGACAGCGACCACCTTCGGGTCCTTGATCTCTATCCAGGCCTCCAGGGAGGAGGTGGCGATGAACCCGCGGCGCGGGTCGTAGAGGTTCACGACGATGCCGAGGTAGTCGACCTCGACCCCCATGTCGCTGCGGAGATCCTCGATCTGAGTGACGAGAAGGTCGTAGGCGTCCGCGCTGCTGTCCTCGGCCTGCACCACGATGAGCGGGCCGGAGGTGCCGGCCGGCTCGTCCTCGCGGCGGCGCCCGTAGTAGATGGCGGTGTCCATGCTGAGCCCGAGGCTCGGCGGGCAGTCGACGATGATCTCGTCGTACGACGCCTCGAGCGGGGCCAGTGCGCGCTCCAGTGCGGCCTCCCGGAAGCGGACCTTGGAGAGGGCCACATCGAGCAGGAAGCCGTCCTGGCAGCCGGGAAGCAGGTCCAGGCGGCCGCCGTAGCGGTCGTCGTCGATGGGCACGATCAGGTCGCGGACATCGCCCTTGGCCTCACCGGTCATGTGCTTGCTGAGGCTGTCGACGGACGAGTCCATGGGGATCTCGTCCTTGCCGAGCTGCGTGGTCAGATGCCGTTGGGGGTCGAAGTCCACCAGCAGCGTGCGGCGGCCGAGCCCGGGAAGGTCTTCCACCTCGAGGGGGTCGCTCTGCGAGGCGTCCAGTTGTGCTGCGAAGTGCCGGGAGACGCGCACGGGGTGCAGGGAGTCGGGTTCCTCGGCCAGTGCCGCTCCGAGGCCGGCGGTGACAGCTGTCTTGCCCACCCCGCCCTTCTGATTGCAGACGATGCGGCGGCGCGGGTACTTCGCCCGGGGAACCGAGGGGGCCGGATTCGTCTCCAGCCACAGCTGTACGGACTGTGCCAGGCCCTGGGTCAGTGAGACCCTGCGGTCCCCTGCGGCCTGGCGGAAGCGGTCCCACTGGCCCGCGGGCAGGAAGGTGGAGAAGGAGTCGGCGCCTACGGTCTCGACAGGGCTGGGCGTGGCGGCCAGTGCCAACCAGGCTTCGACGCCCTGCTCGACGGCGGTCTGGATCTCAACTCCGTGCTGGGCTGCTCTGACTTTGAGGTTCTGCCGGAGCCATCCCGGCAGTTTGGAGACGACCTTCTCGCGGTCGCCGGAGGCTGGAGAACTCATGGGAGGTACCTTACTAACGCGTCAGATCGATGAAAGCACCGACGCGTTAGGAATACTTCTGATGGAGTGTCCCGGGCGGGCTTTACCGCGGTAAAGCCTGGAGCCAGCGGGCAACCGGAGCGGCGAGTTCGCCGGTGAGAGCCGGTGAGAGACTTCCCTCAGGAAGCAGGCGGGGGGCACGGGATGCGGAGCACGGGGGGCGCCGAGAGGCTGCGGCACACCCTCATCGCCGTTGTGGTCGCCGGTGCGTTGGTGATCGCGGGTATTGGTTTCGCGGGTTCTTATGCGGCGGTGCGTGATCTGGCCGAGCGGAAGGGCTTCGGTGGTTTCGCGCCGTTCTTCCCCATCGGTGTGGACGCGGGCATCGTGGTGCTGCTCGCTTTGGATCTGCTGCTGACGTGGATCCGGATCCCCTTCCCGCTGCTGCGGCAGACCGCGTGGCTGCTGACAGCGGCCACGATCGCCTTCAACGGCGCGGCGGCCTGGCCCGACCCGCTCGGAGTGGGCATGCACGCGGTCATCCCCGTGCTGTTCGTCGTCACCGTCGAAGCAGCCCGCCACGCCGCCGGCCGGGTGGCGGCCATCACCGCCGACAAACACATGGAAGGCGTACGCCTCTCCCGCTGGCTGCTGGCCTTCCCCTCCACCTTCCGCCTCTGGCGACGGATGAAACTGTGGGAGCTGCGCAACTACGACGAGGTCATCCGCATGGAACAAGACCGCCTCGTCTACGAAACCCGCCTACGCGCCCAGTACGGCCGCTCCTGGCGCCGCAAAGCACCCGTCGAAGCCCTGATGCCCCTCAAACTCACCCGCTACGGCGTCCCCCTCCACCACACAGCACCCCACACCACCACCCTCCCCGAACCCACACCAACACCCTTCGTGGAGACCCCCGCCGTCCCCGGAGATGAGGTGTCCAGCCACGAACTCGCCCTGCTCGAGACGGCCCCCGGCCCCGGCGCCGAATCGGCCCACGCACACGCTCCGAACCCCGAACCCATCCCAGAGCTGGTCGCCGCACCACCGGAGGAGCCTCTCTCGGAGCGGGGAACAGCCCTCGATGAGTCCGGGGCCGGCATGCCCGATGACGCCGACGCGGCACTCGCGCAGGCGTCGGGGGAGAGCAGCGACGAGCCTGACCTCGAGGCAGTGGCCCTGGCGGATGCTCAGGAGGACTCCGCGGTCCCGTCGCGGGGGCAGGACGATGTCGCCGTCGGCAGGCAGCAAGAGGAAGCGCAGGGGGCGAAGCAGGCGGGGGAGGGGGGTTTGACTCTCGTCGACCGCTACTACCAAGCCTGGGCCGAACTCACGGACAAGCTGGGGACCGAGCCTTCCATCCAGGATCTGTCCGACCACCTCTGGGTCAGGGGCATGGCGGGCCGGGGCGGCGGCCGGATAAGCCCCAGCACACTGCGCCGTTACCGCATGGGCTGGCGCATCTATCGCGTGTGGGCGCAGTATCTCAAGGCCCACGGCGGCGCCGAACCGTCCCTCGCCGAGCTGGAAGAGCTGTGTGCCGAGCACGCCATCAGGTCCAAGGGCGGACGAGGCGACCGGCTGGAGCAAAGGGACCTGGCGGGCTACCTCACCGACTTCCGGCGGCGCTACGCCGCGCTCGCCGGACAGTGAACCGTCCGGCGCACAGGCCGCTCCGGGTCGCTCCGGGCCGCGTTGCCGAACGCGGCCGTCGGCCTCACTGGTCGTCTGTGAGGTACGCGCCCGGCAGATAGCTGACGCTGGCGCCGCCGGAGGACGGGTGCTCCTCGGCCGACTGGGCCGCCAGGTGGATGACGCGCGGGCCGACTCGGTAGAAGGTGACCCGGCCCATGCGGTAGGAGACCTCCAGCCAGCCGTCCTCGACCAGCCGGCGGACGCTCTTGCCGGTGTTGGGCGGGCTGAGCTGGACCGCCTGCGAGATCTCCTTGGCGGTCTTGCGCACTGTTTCCCCCAGCGGTACCGCCGTCGCGTAGTAGCTCAGCACGCGGAAATCGGCTCCGGGAGCCTCGGCGGTTCCCAGGAGAAGCGCATGCATCAGCTCGGGGGTGAAGAGCAGTTCGGAACGCCGCGGCGCGGCAAACGTCATGAGACCTCCTTCTTCCGGGACCCCGGTGCGGCCTTCGGCGCGGGAACCACCGGATGGCGGGCCTCCTGAACGGCTCTCGTCTGCTCGGATGCCGAACCGTCGAAGGCAGCACGCGGGTTGATCCGGTAGAACTTCATCCGGCCCACCCTTTCCGCCTCCAGCAACAGCCCGCCGGCATGGAGCCTGCCCACTGACCGTGCCACCGTATCGGGACGGATGCCGAGGGTCTGTGCGATCTCCTTGAAGGTCATCCGCAAGGGTTCGGCGCGCTCGGGGGAGTGCGCCACGTAGAACCCGAAGATGTCCCGGTCGTTCTGGCGGTACCCGCTGTCCTTGTGCCAGACCTTCCTCATCAGGGTCTTGGCGATGTTCACATGGCGGCCCGGGTAGGGCTGCCAGTCGTACCTGGATGCCGGCAGCACCGGCTGCTCCGGGGAACCCTGCTGCTGGAACGAGTCCCTGCCAAGCAGCTCGAGCTGCACGATCTCCCCCGTCCCACGGTTCACCGCGGGAGTCCGCCGGGCGACGCTCAACTGCCCCATACCCCTCCTCTCACCTGGGAGGTTGCCCATAGGCAATACGAATACGGGGATCCTATACAGAAGTTGCCTATGGGCATGTCGTGATCGTGTCACAGCCTTTCCTGGATTCGAACAGACATCGAACATGAGTTGCCTATAGACAGTTGCAACTTCCGAAAACGTAATTGGAAACACGGATAGAGGCTATTCGGAAACGCTCTGACCTGCGGAAACGCAGCACGCCTCTAAATACAAGAGAGAGGCCGTCGGCGACCTGCGGGTAGGGCCCCCACGAACGAGGCCGGTCAGGCGCAGGTCAACTCCCTACCGGTCGTAGGCGGCTTCGCCGCGCACACCCGCAACAGCGACGTGCACACCTGGCACCCCGGTGGGTCCCCCGCACGATGGCGGCTTCGCCGCGACTGGAAAAACCTCCATCCCGACACGACCGGCACCACGTTCGGCATGACCCCGCCGGTGGGCACTGGCAAAACACGCCGACTACGCAGGAAAGGCGCCACGGGGGCCCTCAGGGCTTCCCGCCGATCCCTAAGTCCCTTTCCTCGGCGGGCAGTTGGAAGGGCCGTGGAGGCCCTCCCAAGGGCCCTGCGGGCGCCCTCTGATCACAACCGGGCAGGAACCTCCGCGTGCGCAGCCACCGTCCGGCACCGCACGCACACTCCATCGCCGTCGACTGCAGGCCGCCCCTCGGGCGGTCCAGGCCGTGCGTACCCCGGCACACGCGGTGGAACGGGGTGGAACGGGTGGCTTACGGCCGTGTGCCGAACGCGGGCCGGTGGCCCCGGCGATCGGCGTTTGCAGGCAGACCAGCTCGAATTCCGGCGCCGTTTTCGCGCCGCGCCGTTTTCGCGTGCCGGGCCTCCTCGAGCGCGGCCAGCCGCCCGGCCAGCGCCTGACCCGCCGGGGAGGCTCCGGCCTCGGCGGCGTCCGTGCGGGCCCGTGCGACCGCCGTCTCCACCTCCGCGCGAACCCCCGCCGCCGAGGTGCCGGGCACCGCCGCCCAGTCCTGGACGGCCGCGTCGATGAGCCTGACTGTCTCCTCGCGGACCGCCGCCGCCTTCCGTGTGCACTCCTCGCACGCCCCGTCCGCGTTCAGCCCGGTGCCGCAGTACGCACACGACGGGGGAACGGCAGCCTCCTGCGGCGGCCGCTGACGCCTGGCCCGTTCGGCACGCCGGTCCTTCCCGCGCTCTTCACAGGCCCGGCAGGCCGCCCCGTCCTCGAGGCGGCCGTCCTCGCACCGGGGATCCGGGCACGGCCCCGCCTTGACCATGGCCACCGCCGCCCCCACCGGGCTTTTGAGCGCCCCCTCCGCCAGCAGCCTGGCGTACCCGTGCGCAATCCACCGACGGCGCACCCGCTCGGCCAGCCGGTACCCGTGCACGGTGCGCAACTCCCGTTCGACGGCGGCGACCAGGGCCCGGGGACGGTCCGTGCGCGCCGCTGCCCGCAGCGCCTCCCGGAGGCTGTCGGGGAACGCCAGGAGGACTTCGTGCACCTGGCCGCTCACCAGGAACGGCTCGCCGCCCGCCGGGTTCCGGCGCTCCGCCGTCCCGGCGCCGCCGCCCTTGGCGCGGCCCTCCTCGCGCCCCCGCGCGCCGCTGCCCGCAGACGGCCCACCGCCTTCAGCAGCGCCTGCTGCCGAACCAGCCGCACCCGCCTCCGCCTCCGCGACGAAGTACCTGCCCCGGCCCGGCGTGCCGCCCGCCCCTCCGGGCTGCTCGCGCACCAGGTAGCCGAACCTCTCCAACTCCCCCAGAGCGTCGCTGACCGCCCGAACGCTGTCCGGGCAACGCTCCGCGATCAGCTCCGCAGTGACACCGCAGCCGGCGTCGTACGTGGAGACCACCCCGAACAGCCCCTTCGCACCGAGGCTCAACTGCTCGTCCCGGAAGACGACCGCGCACCTGCGCACGAAAGCGTCAGCGTCCACCGGGCCCCGGCGGACGGGCACCCCGCCGGCAACCGCCGCGCCGTGGGGAGTTGCTGCGGAGGCTTGCCGGGAAGCGGGCGAAGCGGAGGCCATGGCACGTACTCCTCTGTGCTGAACCGCAGCGCGAACGGCCGAGCGCTCCCGCTCTGCCCCGCGCCGGAAGGAGCTACCAGAGCGGGGGAGGAGGCCCCCACACCGCAGCGATTGCTTCTCGCGCCCGGCCTGCCGGGCGAGACAACACACATCCCTGTGACCACGAAAGCCACAGCTGCACCACCAGTTCTGACGGGCACATCTGACCACATGCGCCAACCGGAGCCCCGGGCGGGACGGCAGACAACCGCCGCCTCGCCGTCCGAAGCCGGCACCAACTGCCCGACACCCCGAGGGCGCGGCCCGGCCGCCCTCTCCACCCTCTCCACCCGCCCAAGTGCGCCCCTGATCACCGGATTACGGTTGGTGCCACGTCACACCGGTGACGCTGTGGCAGTTGATCCGAGGGGGACACGCATGGTGCGGGGGAGACCGGACAGCAAGCGCACGCACTGCGTCAGCGTGCGGCTGAACGCCGAGGAACTGGCGCGCTGGCAAGAAGCCCGCCAGAAGACCGAGCGCAAGGAACTCGGCGCCTGGGTGAGGGCAGTTGTCGAAGAATCCCTCAACGGGAGCCCCGGCGTCCCCGGCGACGTCCCCCGGGTGCCCGCGGTCAACGAGACCGCCTACGCGCAGCTCGTCCAGGCGGCGGAGGACCTGCGGAACCTGCTGCACCTGGCCAGGGAACAGGGCGACCTGCCCGCCGGCGCCGACACCACGCTCGCCCGGCTCGGCAACGCGGCCCTCCAGGTACGCGGTCTGCCCGCAGCCCCCGAGAGCGACGCCCGGCAGCCGCAGTGATCGCCAAAATCACCAAGGGCCGCCGCGCGGACCGCGCCCTGCGCTACGACTTCGGCCCCGGCCGGGACGAGGAACACGTCAACCCCCGGCTGATCACGGGCAACATCCCCGGCACCGTCGACCAGCTGGCGCACCTCATCGACGCCCACACCGCCCGCCGGTCCGACATCACCCGCCCCATCTGGCGCTGCGCCCTGCGCACCGCCCCCGACGACCCGATCCTCCCGGACGCGACCTGGGCCCGGATCGCCGAGCGCTACGTCACCCGGATGGGATACGGCAACTGCCCCTGGGTCGCCGTCAGACACGGCGAGGACCACATCCACCTCACCATCAGCCGCGTCGACTGGACCGGCTGGCTGGTACGCGACGCCTTCGACTACCACCGCTCCTGGCCCGTGGTCCGCGACATCGAGCGCGTATGGAAGCTCGTCAACGCCGAAGAACGCAGCAACCGCATCGCCCCCCAGGTCACCCGCCCCGAACGAGCCGCAAGCCAGAACCGAGGAGCGCCCCGCCCCGAAAGGGAGGAACTGCGCACCCGGATACGGGCCGCACGCGACGCCACCCGCGGGCACGGCAGAAGGGCCTTCGAACAGGCCCTGACCGAGGCCGGAGTCGAGTGGCGCGCCCACCCCTCCGCCTCCGGGGGCATACGCGGCTACTCCTTCAGCCTTCCCACCTGGCGGGACCGAGACGGCAGCCAGATCTGGGCCGCCGCATCCAAGATCGCCAAAGACCTGCGCTGGCCGCAGCTGCACGCCGACCTGCTCGCGGGTCCCGCCACCGACCAGCCGCCAGGCGCCCAGGGCTGAAAGGCCCGGCTGGAAGGACGCTCCCGGCCCGCTGTCAGTGCCGCGCGGGACACTGGAGCAGGCCCAGCTGTGCTGGCCTGCCACCACTTCGTGCAAACCGTGCCAAGCGGAGGGAAGCACCTTGAAACCTCCCCTTCCTGAAAGAGGGGATTCCTAGGTCACGTTGCCTGCGGGCCGGCGGCCCGCAAGGTCTTACACGATCAGCGCTAGCCGGGACAGAGACCAGCCCGGACGAGCATGACGCGGGCGGAGTTCTTGTCCCTGGGGCGGGAGACTCCGCACGCGGCGCACGTATACGTTCGTTCTGAGAGAGGCAGTGCGTGCTTGGTTCTCGCTCCGCAGTCCGCGCAATCCATGGTGGTGTGTGCCGGGTGCACGAGATGCACGGTCCGCCTGTGCTTGCGGCCCATCTCGACAAGGGCGGCCTTCGTCGTAGCAATCGCCGCGTCGGCCGCCTTGCGGGCCATGGTCGTCTTCGCAAGGAACTTCGGGCGGAAGTCCTCCACGGCCAGAGCGTCATGATCGCGGACCACGCGCTTGGCCCACTTGCGTGCAGTGTCCTGCCGCTGCCGTGCCGTCTTCTTGTGGACCTTCGCCGTCCGCCGCTTCGCTTCGCGGTAGCCAGCGGATGCCGACTGGCCCCGCTTCGGCTTACGCCGGGCCATCATCCGCTGGTACTTCGCGAGGCGCTGCGCGGCCGTCCTGCCGTGCTGGGAGTGGCGAAGGTCGTGGGCGTCAGAGGTGGTGGTGGCGGTCTCCCCGACGCCCCAGTCGATACCGATCACGGCGCCGGTGGCGGGCATCTCCCCCCTCACGACGGCCGTCGCGAAACTGACATACCAGTGGCCGAGGCTGTCGCGGTACACGCGCACGCTGGAAGGAGACCCGGGCAGCTCACGCGACCACACCACGCTCAGCACAATCCCGCCCGCCAGATGCAGGCGACCGTCCTTGAGGCGAAAGCCACGCCGGGTGTAGTTCAGGCTCGGGGACGCCTCGCGCTTCTTCTTCCACCTGGGCATCCCGGCACGCTGCCGCATCGGCAACCGGGCCTTGATGTCCTTCAGCGCCTTCGCGCGCGACTTTCCGAAGTCCCGGATTACCTGCTGCTGGGGAACCGAGGAACCCTCACGCAGCCACGGCGTGCGTGCGCGGGCCTCGGTCAGCATCCTGTCGAGCTGCGCCGGGCCGCATGTCTCCTTCTCCCCCGTGGCCCTGCAGCGGACGTGGACGGCCTTCGACTTGGCCACGCACTCGTTCCAAACCCACCTGCACCGGTCCCACTCCGCTTCGAGCGCGCGCCGTGCCGCAGACGACAGGCGCACACGGTAGGTGTACCGGGCATGCCCGGCGCCCTGCGTGATCGCAGTCTGTCGTCATAACCCTGAACCTACTTGGGAGAACTGACAGTTGACTCATGATCATTGTGGGCTGCTTCACGCCCATGGATGGTGGACGCCAGATCATCTTGGAGGCGATCCGGCTACCCGTGCCCTGATCCGCAGGGATCCGATTCCTCCCCGACCTGAAGCCCGGGGCTTCCTCGGAGGAGCCAGGTGAGTCAGAACCGTACCGACTTCGGCCCCGTGCAGCTCGCCCGCTGGCTGGGTATCGAGGAGCCACAGCTGCGCCGTGCCCAGAACCGGGGGCTCATCCCCCCTCCCGACATCGACGACAAGCGCTGGTCCTACGCCCTCGCGAAAACCCTCCCGGACCGTATCGACGACATCGTGGCCGCCCTCGAGCCGAAGCAGCAGCCCGCAGCCCCCGACACCGAAGCCGACGCCAACGTCCGGTCGGCCACCCCCCGAGCACGCGGAGCGCAGCGGCGCGAGACGTTCGGCCCGGTACAGCTGAGCCGCTACCTGGGCCTGAAGACCTGGCAGCTGCAGCGCGCCCGGGAGCGCGGTCTGGTCCCGGAGCCCGACACCGAGCAGAAGCGCTGGTCGAAGGAGCTGGCCGAAACCCTCCCCGACCGGGTCGAGGAGATCCTCGCTGCCGTCGGCGACCACCCCGGCCTCGGCTCCGAGAAGTCCGCTGAGCACCTGGCGCAGCGCACGGGCCTGGAGGTGGAGCGGGCCGACGTTCAACTCCTGGCCGAGCGGGGCCTCCTGCGCCCGGTCGGTGATTTCCGCGGATGGCCGCTGTACGCCATCGATGACCTGGACAGCCTCGACCCGGCGGACGTCACGGCCGCCATATCCGACCGGCACGCCTGGATCGAGGCGAGCCTCAGCAGCGAGGAGGCCGCCCAGCTGCTGGGCTGGCCCGTCGGAAAGTTCGAGGTCACCGCCGAACGCAACGGACTGACCCCCGGCCGCTTCGGCCGCTACGCCCGTAGCGCGGTGGAGGGCTTGTCCGCGCCGTAACGCAGCCCGCCCAGCGAAGGGGCGAGGGAGCACTTGCTCCCTCGCCCCTTCGCCGTTGCTGGGGACTTTTCGGCTGGCGCTACCTG
>NZ_JADKMA010000154.1 GCF_017676365.1 Streptomyces oryzae | reverse complement strand
GTGCCCCGAAGCCTCCGTAGGCGCCTTGGGCACCGCTGTGCTGCATCCGGACCCCAACTCCGTCCCACGTGTGAAGGCGCTGCGACGCAACGCCAGGTGTTGTGCGAATACTGACGGTACCTTCCCCGTCCGTCTCCGTGTGAACGGCCGGGTCCGTTCCCGAGTGCCCCGCGGAGCCGTGATGTGGCCACGCGGACTCCGCGGGGCGGGCCCGAGGGGGCTCGGGCGTCAGGCGGCGATCTCGGCGTGCGCCGCCAGCAGCATCGCGGGGTCGGGGCTCTCCAGGACGGCCGGTTTGGCGAGCCCTTCCAGCACGATGAAGCGCAGTCGGTTCCCGCGGGACTTCTTGTCGACCTTCATGGTCTCCAGCAGCTTGGGCCACTGGTCGCCGCGGTAGGTGACGGGGAGCCCGACCGACTCCAGCACCGTGCGGTGCCGGTCGGCTGTCGCATCGTCCAGCCGCCCGGCGATCCGGCCCAGTTCGGCGGCGAAGACCATACCGACCGAAACGGCCGCGCCGTGCCGCCAGTTGTAGCGCTCGTTCTTCTCGATGGCGTGACCGAGCGTGTGCCCGTAGTTGAGGATCTCGCGGCGGCCCGACTCCTTCAGGTCCTCGGAGACGACCTCGGCCTTCACCCGGATCGAGCGCTCGATCAGCTCGGCGGTGTGCGGCCCCTGGGGCGTCCGCGCGGCGGCCGGGTCGGACTCGATCAGCTCCAGGATGGCCGGGTCGGCGATGAAGCCCGCCTTGATGATCTCCGCAAGGCCGCTGACGTAGTCGTGCACGCCCAGCGAGTCCAGCGCCGCCAGATCGCACAGCACCCCGGCGGGCGGATGGAAGGCCCCCACCAGGTTCTTGCCCTCGGCGGTGTTGATGCCGGTCTTGCCGCCGACCGCCGCGTCCACCATGCCCAGCACGGTGGTGGGCACCGCGATCCAGCGCACCCCGCGCAGCCAGGTCGCCGCGACGAATCCGGCCACATCGGTGGTGGCCCCGCCACCGACGCCGACGATCACATCGGTGCGGGTGAATCCGGTCTGGCCCAGCGCCTTCCAGCAGTAGGCGGCGACCTCGGCGGTCTTGGACTCCTCCGCGTTGGGCAGCTGGATCGCGATGGCCTCGTATCCCTGACCCGCCAGGTCCTCGCGCAGCGCCTCCCCGGTGGAGGCGAGCGCCTCGGGGTGCAGCACGGCGACGCGCTGTGCGTCGGAGCCGATCAGGCCGGGGAGTTCGCCGAGGAGCTGCCGGCCGACGAGTACGTCGTAGGGCGCCGTGCCCGCCGTGCCACCGACGGCGATACGGGTCACGGCAGGGTCCTGGGTGGTCATTGCTGCTTCTCCGGCTGGGTGGACGGTGGCTGAAGTGCGGCGAGGATCTCGTCGGCGACCTCGTCGGGCGTGCGGTCCTCGGTGCTGACGACGAGGCGGGCCACCTCGGTGTACAGCGGCCTGCGCTCCTCCATCAGCTTGCGCCACTGCTGACGCGGATTGATGACGAGCAGCGGGCGCGGAGCGTCCAGGCCGACGCGCTTGACGGCCTCCGTCACCCCCATCTCCAGGAAGACGACCGGGTGTCCGGCCAGCAGCGCCCTGGTCTCCTCAGCCAGTACGGCGCCGCCGCCGAGCGCCAGCACGCCCGTGTGCTCGGCCAGCGCCCTGCGCACCGCGGCACGCTCCAGCTCGCGGAAGTGCGGCTCGCCCTCGTCCAGGAAGATCTCCGAGATGGGCTTGCCGGCCTGCTCGACAATGTCCTGGTCGGTGTCGCGGCAGGTCACACCGAGCCGCTCGGCGAGGATCGCGCCGACGGTCGACTTGCCGACCCCCATCGGGCCGACGAGCACGACGACGGGCCCGCTCACCTGATCTCCAGGTTGTCGAGGAAGCCGCGTACGTTGCGGTGGGTCTCGGTGACGCTGTCACCGCCGAACTTCTCGGCCACCGCGTCCGCGAGCACCAGCGCGACCATCGCCTCGGCGACGATCCCGGCCGCTGGCACGGCGCACACGTCCGAGCGCTGGTGGTGCGCCTTGTCGGCCTCGCCGGTGCGGACATCGACGGTGGCCAGGGCGCGCGGCACGGTCGCGATCGGCTTCATCGCCGCGCGCACCCGTAGCACTTCACCGGTGGACAGGCCGCCCTCGGTGCCGCCGCTGCGCCCCGAGGCGCGGCGGATGCCGTCCGGGCTCGGCAGGATCTCGTCGTGCGCCTGGGAGCCCGGCACCCGGGCGAGACCGAAGCCGTCGCCGAGCTCGACGCCCTTGATGGCCTGGATGCCCATGAGCGCCCCGGCCAGCCGGGAGTCCAGCCGCCGGTCCCAGTGCACATGGGAGCCCAGCCCGACCGGCACTCCGTGGGCGACCACCTCGACGACGCCGCCGAGGGTGTCGCCGTCCTTGTGGGCCTGGTCGATCTCGGCGACCATCGCCTCGCTCGCCTCGGCGTCCAGGCAGCGCACCGGGTCGGCGTCCAGCCGCGCCACGTCGCCGGGCTCGGGCACCTTGCCGTACGGGGCCTTCGCCGCGCCCAGCTCCACCACGTGGGAGACGATCTCGATACCGGCCGTCTCCTTGAGGAAGGAGCGCGCGACGGTGCCGAGCGCGACCCGTGCCGCGGTCTCCCGCGCGGAGGCGCGCTCCAGGACGGGGCGGGCCTCGTCGAAGCCGTACTTCTGCATGCCGGCGAGGTCGGCGTGGCCGGGGCGGGGCCGGGTGAGCGGGGCGTTGCGGGCCAGCTGCTCCAGCTCGACGGGGTCGACGGGGTCGGCCGCCATCACCTGCTCCCACTTGGGCCACTCGGTGTTGCCGACCATGATGGCGACCGGCGAGCCGAGGGTGCGGCCGTGGCGGACACCGCCGAGGAAGGTGACTTCGTCGCGCTCGAACTTCATCCGGGCGCCGCGTCCGTAGCCGAGGCGACGGCGGGCCAGCTCGTCGGCGACCATGTCGGTGGTCACCGGGACACCGGAGGGAAGCCCCTCCAGGGTGGCCACGAGTGCGGGGCCGTGCGACTCCCCTGCGGTCAGCCAGCGCAACCTGCTCAACGGTGCTCCTCTCGGCCGCTTTGCGGCCCGTCCCACTTCCTGGGGTTTTCCTGGGACCGATCCTCCCATGCCGCGGGGAGGAGCCCTTCCCCCAGCCGTCTCCGTCTCGGTATGTGGGCGACGCGCTGGTCAGGCGGTACGCCGGCTCACTCGGCGCGGGCCCGCAGTTCGGCCTCTCCCGCCGCGCGCATGGCGGCCAGCGGTGCGGGGCGGCGCCCCGTCATCACCTCCACCTGGAGCACCGCCTGGTGCACCAGCAGATCGAGGCCACCGATGACCGCGCCGTTCCAGGCGCCGGCCAGCGCGGTCGGCCACGGGTCGTAGAGGACGTCGAAGAGGGTGCCGCCCGGGGCGGGCACGGCCTGGGCGAGCCCGTCGGTGGCCCCGGCGGGCGTGGTGGAGATGACCAGTGGCGCCCGCAGCCCCTCGGCCGCCCGGGCCCAGTCGGCCGTCCGTACGGCGACCCCGAGCCGTTCCCCCCACCCCCGCATCTCGCGGGCGCGCTCCTCGCTCCGTACGTAGGCGGTGACCTCGCCCTCGCAGATGCGGGAGAGGGCGGCCAGCGCGGAGGACGCCGTGGCCCCGGCGCCCAGCACGGTGGCGCTCTCGACTGTGCGGATGCCACGCTCCTCCAGCGCGGCGATCATGCCGGGGATGTCGGTGTTGTCCCCGGTGCGGCGCCCGTCCTCGGTGAAGAGCACCGTGTTGACGGCCTCCACGGAGGCGGCCGTCTCGCTGATCCCGTCCAGCAGCGGGATGACGGCGCGCTTCAGCGGCATGGTGAGGGAGAGCCCTGCCCAGCGCCGGCCGGCTTCCCCGGGCTCGTCCAGACCGGCCAGAAAGCCCGCGATGCCCTGTTCGTCCACCTCGTAGCGGTCGTACGTCCAGCCGTCGAGGCCGAGTTCGGCGTAGGCGGCCCGGTGGAGCACCGGGGAGAGGGAGTGCGCGACCGGCGAGCCGAGGACAGCGGCGCGACGTGCCTCCTGTGCGGGGGTGGTGGCCATCAGCCGCCGTGCTCCTTACTACTTGCGCTGTTGCTTGTTGAAGTCTTCGACATTCTTCTGGTGTTCGTGCGGATCGTCGGTGAAGCGGGTGTCGCCGGGCTTGACCGTGACGAAGTACAGCCAGTTGCCCTTGGTCGGCTTGAGCGCCGCCTCTATCGCCTGGTGCCCGGGGTTGCCGATCGGGCCGGGCGGGAGGCCCTTGTGCAGATAGGTGTTGTAGGGGGAGGGGTACTTGGTGTCGGCGACCGAGGTGTTCAGCGTCGAGCGGCCCATCGCGTAGTTGATGGTGGAGTCGAAGCCGAGCTGCATGTCCTTGTCGAGCCGGTTGTAGACGACGCGCGAGACCTTGCCGAACTCGTGGTCCTCCTGGGCCTCCGCCTGTACGAGCGAGGCGATGGTGATGACCTGCTCCGGCGTCTTGCCGATGTCCTTCGCCTTCTTCTCCAGGCCGGCCTTGGCGTACTCGGCCTCCGCCCGCTTGACCATCTGCCGCAGCACGTCCTTGGGCTTGCTGTTCTTGCCGACGCTGTACTTGGAGGGGAAGAGGAAACCTTCCGGCTTGCCGTGCGCCCACGCGGGCAGGCCGAGACCGCCGGAGGCCGCGGCCTTCTTGGTGGTGCCCTTGGGGACGTCGAGCTTCTTGTCGATCTCCGCGTAGATCCTGGTGGCCCGCCAGCCCTCGGCGACGATGAGGCCGTTCTGGCTGGCCGGGTCGAGCATCATCTCGACCGCGCTGGCGCCGGACATCTTCTTGCGCAGTGTGTAGGTGCCCGCCTGGATGCTCTTGTTGCCGGCCGCCTCCACGAAGGCCCCCGGACTCTTGACGACGCCCTCCTTCCGGAGGACCTCTCCCATGTCGGAGAGCGAGGCGCCGTCGGGGATGTCGACCATGACCTCGCCGGAGCCGTCGCCCGCGTAGTCCGGGGCCGGGCCGAAGTGGGTCTGGTAGAAGTCGTAGCCGTAGTACCCGACGACGCTCACTCCCGCCACCAGAGCAGCGGTGATGACGACGCCGCAGCCGCGCCCGCGCCTCCTGCCGCCCTCCCGGCCGCGGCGGCCCCGGTCCTCGTCCTCGTCGTAGTCGTCGTAGTCGTCCTCGGCCGGGTCGCCGTCGCGGTCCTGGAAGAAGGCGTGCTCGCCCTGGTCGGGGCCCGGGTCCCAGCCTGTCTCCGGGTCGGCCGTCGAGCCGGGCGCCTGCCGCTGGCCCGGCACGGGAGCCTGCTGCGGATGCGGAGCGGGAGGACCGGCGGGGTAACCGCCCTGTTGCGCGTAGTAGCCGGGGTGTTCGCCGGTGCCGTACTCGCCCGTGCGTTCGCCCGCGGGGTACTCACCCGTCGCGTACTCGCCCGTGGGGTACTCCCCCGTGCGGTATTCACCCGTGCTGTACTCGCCGCTGGGGTACTCCGTGTAGTGCGTGCCGGTGGGGTACTCCCCCGTGCTGTAGGCGCCGTTCGGATAACCGCCGGTCTGGTACTCCCCCGTGGCGTACTCCCCGGTCGGGTACTCCCCGGTCCGGTACTCGCCCGTGGCGTACTCCCCGGTCCGGTACTCCCCCGTCCCGTAACCCCCGGCCGGGTACTCCCCCGTGCTGTACTCGCCGGTGCGGTACTCCCCCGTGCCGTACGGGTCGGCCGGGTGGCCGGTGTACTGCTGGGCCGGGAAGGCGGGGTCATAGTGCTGCCCGGCACCGGGGGCGGCCTGCTGGGTGCCGTCCCAGCCGTTGTGGCCGTACTGCTGCTGCGGGTGCGGATACTGCTGCTGAGGCTGGTGCTGGTACTGCTGCTCCGCGTACTGCTGGGCGCCGGGGTGGCCGGAATACTGCCCCTGCTGAGGAGCCTCGTTCCAGCCACCCTGGTACTCGGGCTGCCGGCCACCGTCCCACTCCTGGTCCCCGTAGAGGGGGTCGTCAGGGTGCCACGGTTGGGAGCCATGTCCCCGGCCATAGTCAGTCATCGATCCCCTTGCGACGCGAGAGCGGCAGCCGAGACGCACCGGGCGGGATGTGCCCGAGTCCCCCGCACCGTACGGGTTCCGTCGTTCCGTACACGCGCTGTACAAGTGCGGTTACGCCTGTGCATCGGCGGCTGCCGTGCCGCGCGGAACGTTACCGTACAGCGATCAGACAACCACCTCGACGCACTGCCCGGGCGGACGGCCCGAGGTGCGTTCCGCCTCCAGCGCGTTCTGCAGGATCACCACGGCGGCCGCCTGGTCGATACGTGAACGTCCCTTTTTGGAACTGACTCCCGAGGCCCGCATGCCCTGCGCCGCGGTGACCGTCGACAGGCGTTCGTCGACGAGTCTGACCGGAACAGGTGTGATGTTTTTCGCCAACTCCTGCGCGAAAGCACGGACCTTGGCCGCCGCCGGGCCCTCCCCTCCGCTGAGCGAACGGGGCAGCCCGACGACGACCTCCAGCGGCTCGTACTCCTCGACCAGCGCCACCAGCCGGCGCCGGGCCGCAGGGACGTCGCGCCCGGGCACCGTCTCCACCGGGGTGGCCAGCAGCCCGTCGGGGTCGCTGCTCGCGACCCCGATCCGGGCGTCCCCGACATCCACGGCGAGCCGCCTGCCGCGCCGGAAGGGCCCGGGCTGCGCGGCGGCGTCGTCCGGGGCCGGGACCATCAGGCGTTGCCCCCGGCCTCGGCGACCAGGCGCTCCACCGCGGCCACCGCGTCGTCCACGGCGTCGGGATTCTGGCCGCCGCCCTGGGCGACATCGGGCTTGCCGCCGCCACCGCCGCCGAGCGTCTTGGCCGCCGTACGCACCAGATCACCGGCGCGCAGTCCGGCGTCCCTGGCGGCCTCGTTGGTGGCGATCACCGTGAGCGGCCGCCCGTTCGTGACGGCGAACAGCGCGACGACGGACGGACGGCTGCCCAGCCGCTGGCGTACGTCGAGCACCAGCGTGCGCAGGTCGTCGGCCGTGGTGCCGTCCGGCACCCGGGCAGCGGCCAGCGTGGTGCCGCGGACCTCCTTGGCGCTCTGCGCGATCCCGGCGGCGGCCTGCAGGACCTTCTCGGCGCGGAACCGCTCGATCTCCTTCTCGGCGTCCTTCAGCCTGGTCAGCATTCCTGAGATGCGTTCGGGCAGCTCCTCGGAGCGGCCCTTGAGCAGCTCGGTCAGCTGGGAGACGACGGTGTGCTCGCGGGCGAGGAACTTGTAGGCGTCCACCCCCACCAGGGCCTCGACACGGCGCACACCGGAGCCGATGGAGGACTCGCCCAGCAGTTTGACCAGGCCGAGCTGCGCCGTGTTGTGCACATGCGTGCCGCCGCACAGCTCCTTGGAGAAGTCACCGATGGTCACCACGCGCACGGTCTGGCCATACTTCTCGCCGAACTCGGCCAGCGCGCCCTGCTTCTTGGCGTCGTCGATGCCCATGTACTCGGCTTGCACGTCGAGTTCGCGGGCCAGCACCTCGTTGATCTTCTGCTCGACGTCGGTGAGCACCGTGCCGGGGACGGCGGTGGGCGAGCCGAAGTCGAAGCGGAAGCGGCCGGGGGCGTTCTCAGAGCCGGCCTGGGCAGCCGTGGGGCCGAGCGCGTCCCGCAGCGCCTGGTGGGTGAGGTGGGTGGCGCTGTGGGCGCGGGCGATGGAGCGGCGGCGGTCGCCGTCGATCTGCGCGTAGGCGGACGAGCCGACGGTGACCTCGCCGACCTGGACGGAGCCCTTGTGCACGCTGACGCCGGGCACCGGCTGCTGGACGTCGCGCACCTGGACGACGGCGCCGCCATCCAGCCGGATCCGCCCGGTGTCGGCGAGCTGGCCGCCGCCCTCGGCGTAGAAGGGGGTGCGGTCCAGGACGACCTCGACCTCGTCGCCCTCACTGGCGGCGGGCGAGGGGACGCCGTCGACCAGCAGGCCGACGATGGTGGCCTCGCCGGCCGTCTCGCCGTAGCCGGTGAAGTCGGTGGCCCCGGCGGTGTCGGCGATCTCGCGGTAGGCCGACAGGTCGGCATGGCCGGTCTTCTTGGCCTTGGCGTCGGCCTTGGCGCGCTCCCGCTGCTCCTTCATCAGCCGGCGGAATCCCTGCTCGTCCACCGACAGGCCCTGTTCGGCGGCCATCTCCAGAGTGAGGTCGATGGGGAAGCCCCAGGTGTCGTGGAGCAGGAACGCCTTGTCGCCCGGCAGGACGGTGCTGCCGGTCTTCTTGGTGTCGGCGACGGCGGTGTCGAGGATGTTGGTGCCGGCCTTCAGCGTCTTGAGGAAGGCGGCCTCCTCGGCGAGCGCGACGGTCTCGATCCGCTTCCGGTCGGTGACCAGCTCCGGGTACTGCTGGCCCATCGTCTTGATGACGACGTCGATCAGGTCCTCGGCCACCGGCCCGGTGGCGCCCAGGATGCGCATGTTGCGGATGGCGCGGCGCATGATGCGGCGCAGCACATAGCCGCGGCCCTCGTTGCCGGGGGTGACGCCGTCGCCGATGAGCATCACGGACGTACGGATGTGGTCGCAGACGACGCGGAGCGACACATCGGTGTGCTCGGCGGCGCCGTAGGCGACGCCGGTCAGCTCGGTGGCCTTGTCGATGACGGCACGCGAGGTGTCGATCTCGTACATGTTGTGCACGCCCTGCAGGACCATCGCCAGGCGTTCGAGGCCGAGACCGGTGTCGATGTTCTTGCTGGGCAGCTCGCCGAGGATCTCGAAGTCCGTCTTGGTGGAGCCCTCGCCGCGCTCGTACTGCATGAAGACGAGGTTCCACAGCTCCACATACCGCTCGTCGTTGACGGCGGGGCCGCCCTCGGGGCCGAACTCGGGCCCGCGGTCGTAGTTGATCTCCGAGCAGGGGCCGCACGGGCCCGGCACGCCCATGGACCAGTAGTTCTCCTCCATGCCCAGGCGCTGGATGCGCTCGGCGGGCACGCCGACGACATCCCGCCAGATCCGCTCCGCCTCGTCGTCCTGCTCGTAGACGGTGATCCACAGGCGCTCGGGGTCGAGGCCGTAGCCGCCCTGCTCCTGCGAGGAGGTCAGCAGTTCCCAGGCGAGCTTGGCCGCCCCCTCCTTGAAGTAGTCCCCGAAGGAGAAGTTGCCGCACATCTGGAAGAAGGTGCCGTGCCTGGTGGTCTTGCCGACCTCTTCGATGTCCGGCGTGCGCACGCACTTCTGCACGCTGGTGGCCCGCGGCCAGGGCGGAGTGGTCTCGCCCAGGAAGTACGGCTTGAAGGGCACCATGCCCGCGTTGACCAGCAGCAGCGTCGGGTCGTCCGCGATCAGCGACGCCGACGGCACGACGTGGTGCCCTCGCTCCTCGAAGAAGCGCAGCCAGCGGCGGCGGATTTCAGCCGACTCCATCAGTGGTCCTCATTCCGGTCGTTCGGGTGGTTGGGGGTGGAGGGCAGGTCCTGGTGGTCCGGCCGCTCCGGGGGAAGCAGCGGGGCACGGAGTTCCTTCCCGGCCGAAGACCGGCGGAGCACCCTGCCCGGCTGCCGCTGGGCCTGCTGCGGCGGAAGCTGCTTGCCCCGCTGCCGGGCGGGGGAGGCCGGCCGCGCGGCCGGGAGCTCCCGGTACCGTCCGGGCTCCTCGGGGGCCGACAGGCCCAGCGCGTCCTTGAGTTCACTCTCCCGCTGGGCCATGCCGGCGCGTACGTCGAGGGCGAACTCGCGCAGCCGGTTGCCGCCTTCGACGGCCTTGTCGGCGGCGCGCAGCGCCAGCGCGTCAGGGGCGAGACTGCGGATCTTGCGCTGGACCTTGGTAGTGGCCCAGACTCCGGCGGCGGCGCCGGTGGTGAACCAGAAGGCACGGCGGAACATCGTGGCTCAGCCCCTTCCACGCTTGCGGCCGCCGCGGCGGGCCGCGGGCACGGTGCGGCTGACGACGACCTTCCGTGCGCCGCGCGTCTCCCGCTCCGCAGCGTCCTTACGGCCCAGCGCCCGCCGTACGCCGTAGCCGAAGGCGGCGACCTTGACGAGCGGGCCGCCGAAGGCGGTGGAGACGGTGGAGGAGAGCGCGGAGGCGTTGGAGGTGACCTCCTGGACGTCCGTCGCGATGGCGTCGACGCGGTCGAGCTGGGTCTGTGCGGAACGGACGGTCGCCGACGCCTCTCCCAGGAGGGGGACTGCCTGCTCCGTCACGCCTGTCACCAGCTTGGTCGCCGCCTTGAGCGTCTGCGCGAGCCTCACCAGCACAACGGCGAGGAACGACACCAGGATCGCCCAGAAGACGGCCACGAGGAGGCCGGCCACTTCTCCACCGGACACGCTGCACCGCTTCCCTTGATGGTCATGGGGGTCGGCCGCCGCTCGCCGGGGGCCGACCGCGGCGGCGTACGAGGTATCGACCTTATCGCGCCGGACCGTCAGCCCCGTACCGCATTAGGGGCGGCGCCCCCTGGCACGCCGCAGCCCGCCGTGCCCCTGCCGGAGGGAACCGGCGTCGGGCAGGCGGGCTGGCGGGGCTGAGCCGAAGCGGGCGGTCAGCGGGCGTAGTACTCGACGACGAGCTGCTCGTCGCAGACCACCGGGATCTCCTTGCGGTTGGGGTCCCGGTCCAGGCGGAAGGCGAGGGCCTGCAGGTTGACCTGGAGGTAGCGCGGGGTCTCCCCCTCACCCGCGTAGCCACCCTCACGGGCGACCTGGAAGGGGTGCTTGTTGCGGCTGCGCTCGCGGACCATCACCACGTCGTCGGGACGGACGCGGAAGGACGGCTTGTCGACCTTGCGGTCGTTGACCGCGATGTGGCCGTGCACCACCATCTGCCGGGCCTGGTAGATCGTGCGGGCCAGACCGGAGCGGAGCACGAGCGCGTCCAGCCGCCGCTCCAGCTCCACGACCAGGGCCTCGCCCGTCTTGAGCTCGGTCTTGCGGGCGCGGTCGTAGGCGCGGCGCATCTGGCTCTCGCTGATGTCGTACTGCGCGCGAAGGCGCTGCTTCTCCAGCAGACGGACCTTGTAGTCACTGTTCTGCTTGCGGCCCCGGCCGTGCTCCCCCGGCGGGTACGGGCGCTGTTCGAAGTACTTGACGGCCTTCGGGGTCAGCGCGACGCCCAGGGCACGCGACTTCTTGACCTTGGGACGCGACTGGTTCACGTTGAACGGACCTCCGTGTAAGTTAGGTGAGCCTTACCTTAGCCGAGGAGCACGTATGTTTCGACCTGGGATTTCCCTGACCGGCACCGACGCCGAGGAGGAACAGCCGCGTCCCGTGGAAGACGCCCGGCGGCCCACCGCCGCCGAACGTGTACGAACCCTCGCGCAATCCAGCGTATCCGCCCTGCTGAGCATTCCCGGCGCCGAGCCCGACCTGCGGGAACCCGGTTCAGGCGTGCCCGAGGCCCGCACCGTCACGCCCGACGGGGACGTCCTGCTGCTGGTCCCGGCGGACTCGCTGGAAGCACGCGTGAGCACGTACGCGCACGACGACGATCTCGCCGCGGTGATGGAGATCACGGATGTGGCGCCCGTCTCCGTCCCGCACCGGATGCGGGGACGCGCCTGGGTCGCCGGCTGGCTCACCCCGGTACGCGGTGATCAACGTGCCGTCTGCGCCCGGCTGCTCGCCGAGGCGGCGCCCTCCGCCCCGGTCGCGGGGGCCTCCCGGCGGATGCTGCGGCTGGAGGTCGGTGAGGCGTACGTCGACGACCTGTGGGGCGAGGAGGAAGTGGAGCCCGACGCCTTCGCCTCCGCGCTGCCCGACCCGCTCGCCGCCCATGAGGCCGAGCTGCTGCAGCACTTGGCCGCAGCGCACCAGGAGCAGGTGCGGGGGCTGTGTGCCTGCCAGGGGTGGGAGCGGGCGGTTCCGCTGGCGCTCGACCGGTTCGGGCTGCGGGTGCGCGGGTGGAGCGGTACGGGGCCGTGCATGGACGCCCGCTTCGACTTCGCGGAGCCGGTCAGCACGGTTGCGGAGCTGCGGCAGGCGATGCACGCCTTGTTCGCGGCAGGCGGATAGGGGGCGCGCCCCGTCAGGGGCGCGGGGAACTGCTCCCCCAAGCTCTTCGAGCAGGGGGTGCCCCCACAAGCCACAACGAACCCGCAGCCCGGAACGGGCAGCGAGGGGCACCCCCTCACCGGAACGGACGGAGGTCACTCCGCCTCGCCGCGCAGCCGGGCCCGCACGCGGTCGGCGATGTCCGCATACCGCGCCTCGGCCCCATAGCGGGTCGGCTCGTAATAGCGGCGCCCATGCACCGCATCCGGCGCGTACTGCTGGGCGGCGATACCGCCCGGCAGATCGTGCGGGTACTGATAGCCCTGCCCGTGGCCCAGCTGCTGCGAGCCCTTGTAATGGCTGTCCCGCAGATGCGGCGGAACCGGCCCGGCAAGCCCGGCGCGTACGTCCGCGAGTGCCGCGTCGATCGCGAGGTACGCCGCGTTCGACTTGGGCGCCAGCGCGAGCGCCACCGTCGCCTGGCCGAGAGTGATCCGCGCTTCGGGGAAGCCGATCATCGCGACGGCCTGCGCGGCGGCGACAGCGGTCTGCAGCGCGGTCGGGTCCGCGAGCCCGATGTCCTCGCTCGCGGAGATCATCAACCGCCGGGCGATGAACCGCGGATCCTCCCCCGCCTCGATCATCCGCGCGAGGTAGTGCAGCGCGGCGTCCACATCGGAGCCCCGGATCGACTTGATCAGCGCACTCGCCACGTCGTAGTGCTGGTCACCGGCGCGGTCGTACTTCACCGCAGCGCGATCGACGGCCTCCTCCACGGTGGCCAGCGCGATGGCGCTCTCCCTCTTGGCGAGCGCGGCGCCCGCGCCCGCCTCCAGCGCCGTCAGCGCGCGCCGCGCGTCGCCGCCCGCGATACGCAGCAGATGGTCCTCGGCGTCCTCCGGGAGCGTCACCTCGCCTCCCAGGCCGCGCTCGTCGGCGACCGCGCGGCGCAGCAGTCCGCGGATGTCGTCGTCGGTCAGCGGCTCCAGCGTCAGCAGCAGGGAGCGGGAGAGCAGCGGGGAGATCACCGAGAAGTAGGGGTTCTCCGTGGTGGCCGCGATCAGGGTGACCCAGCGGTTCTCCACCGCGGGCAGCAGGGAGTCCTGCTGGGCCTTGCTGAAGCGGTGGATCTCGTCGAGGAAGAGGACGGTGTCCTTGCCATAAGCCCCGGAGGCGCGGCGCGCCCCGTCGATGACGCTGCGTACTTCCTTGACTCCGGCGGTGATTGCCGACAGCTCCACGAACCGCTTGTCGGTGGCCTGGCTGACGACGTACGCCAGGGTCGTCTTCCCGGTGCCGGGCGGGCCCCACAGCATCACCGAGGAGGTGCCGGCCGGACCGCCGCCGCCCTCCCCCACCAGCCGGCGCAGCGGCGAGCCGGGACGCAGCAGATGCTGCTGGCCCACGACCTCGTCCAGGGTGCGCGGCCGCATCCGTACGGCGAGGGGGCTGGCGGACGGGTCCTTGGCCTGGCGGTCCTCTGCTGCTGCGGTGAAAAGATCGGGCTCCACACCGGAAACCCTAAGTCAGCGCTGTGACAGCCGGGCCGCCCGCGGACCGGAAGGTCAGCTGGTCCGGAAGTCAGCTGGTCCAGAAGTCCCACCAGCGAGTGAGGATCAGGACGCCGATCACCCCGAGGTGCAGCACCGGGATCACCCAGGGGAACTCGTCGGCGAAGCCGCGTACGACGGCCGGAGCCGGCAGGAAGCCGTTGCGGACGTTGTGCGCGGTCACGTACCAGAACATGATGATCGTCGCGACCCAGGCCAGCGAGCACCACAGGCACAGGTTCCCGATGGTGTACAGCGACTCGTACTGGAGCCAGCTCACGAACCCCACGCCGAAGAGGCAGCCCGCGTTGAACGTCAGCCAGTACCAGCGCGGGAAGGTGGTGCGGGTGAGCAGGGTGACGCCGACGCAGATGACGATGCCGTAGGCCACCAGGCCGATCATGGGGTTGGGTGCCCCGAAGGCGGACGCCTGGTCGCTCTGCATGATGTTGCCGCAGGAGACGACCGGGTTGATGCTGCACGCGGGCTTGAAGTTCTTGTCCTCCAGGAGCTTGAACTTGTCCAGCGTGATGACCCAGGCGGCGAGCAGCCCGGCGGCACCGGTGACGATAAGCATCCAGGCGAAGGCCCGGCTCGCGCCGACGGCACCCCCCTTCGGTGCGTCCGCGCCGGAGTGCGCCTCGTCGAGGGGTGCCGTCGTCGTCATAGCCTGTTTCGTCCCGTCATCTGGTCCATGGCCGGTCCGGGGCACATTCTGCCCCAACTGGCCGTACGGTCACCGCAGCTTGGCCCGCACTTCGGCCACCACCCGACCGAGTGGCAGTGCCGTCTGCTCGCCGCTGTCGAGGTCCTTGAGCTGGGCCACGCCCTCGGCCAGGTCCCGCTCCCCGAGCAGCAGCGCGAACCGGGCACCGGAGCGGTTGGCCGACTTCATGGCGTTCTTCATGCCCTTGCCGCCGTACGCCAGGTCGGCCGCGACGCCCTCCCGGCGCAACTCGGTGACCAGCCGGAACAGCCGACGGCGCGCCTCGTCGCCGATCGGTACGGCGAACAGCTCGGTGGCGGCGGGCAGTTCGAGCTCGATGCCCTCGGCCTCGAGAGCCAGCACCGTACGGTCCACGCCCAGCGCCCAGCCGACCGACGGCAGCGCGGGGCCGCCGATCATCTCCGAGAGGCCGTCGTAGCGGCCGCCGCCGCCGATGGCCGACTGCGAGCCGAGCCCGTCGTGGACGAACTCGAAAGTGGTACGCGTGTAGTAGTCGAGACCGCGCACCAGCCTCGGGTCGTCCTCGAAGGGCACACCGGCCTCGGTGAGCAGCGCCCGCACCTCCTCGTGGAAGGCTTTGCACTCCTCGCACAGGTGGTCGCGCATCATCGGCGCGCCCGCCAACTGCCGCTGCACGCTCTCGCGTTTGTCGTCCAGCACCCGCAGCGGGTTGATCTCGATCCGGGCCCTGGTGTCCTCGTCCAGGTCGAGCCCGCGCAGGAAGTCCTGGAGGGCCGCACGGTAGACGGGACGGCAGGTGCGGTCGCCCAGCGAGTTGAGCAGCAGCCGGAATCCGGTCAGCCCCAGCGAGCGGTAGGCGTCGTACGCCAGGATGATCAGCTCGGCGTCCAGCGTCGGGTCCTCGGTGCCCAGCGCCTCGGCGCCCACCTGCGAGAAGTGCCGGTAGCGGCCCTTCTGCGGGCGCTCGTAGCGGTAGTACGAGCCCGAATACCACAGCTTCACCGGGAGGTTGCCCGCCTTGTGGAGGCTGGCCTCCAGTGCGGAGCGCAGCACCGAGGCGGTGCCCTCAGGGCGCAGGGCCAGCTCGTCGCCGCCCTTGGTGGTGAGGGTGTACATCTCCTTGGTCACGATGTCGGTGGACTCGCCGACACCGCGCGCGAACAGCTCGACGCTCTCGAACCCGGGGGTCTCCACATAGCCGTAGCCGGACCTGCGCAGCGGCGCGGCGATGGCCTCGCGCACGGCGAGATACCTCGCGGAGTCGGGCGGCAGCAGATCGTAGGTGCCCTTGGGGGCCTTGAAGGTGGTCACGTGGCTTCTCGTCACATTCCTCGTCGCGGGGTGGCGGCGGCGTCGGCGCCGGCGCCACCCTGGCCGTGCTCCGCCACCTGTCGCAGAAAGGGGTTGGTGGCGCGCTCGCGGCCGATGGTCGTCTGGTGCATGTGCCCGGGCAGGACCACGGTCTCGTCCTCCAGCGGAAGGCACACACGCGCCAGGGACCGGAGGATCTCGTCCGGGTCGCCGCCGGGCAGATCAGTGCGTCCGATGGAGCCGGGGAACAACAGGTCGCCCGAGAACAGCACCGGCGGTACGTCCGCCTGTTCGGGCATCCGGAAGGTCACCGACCCCTTGGTATGCCCCGGCGCGTGCGCGACGGTCAGCTCCAGGCCCGCCAGGTTCAGCACCGCACCGTCGGACAGCTCCTCGACATCGTCCGGCTCGCCCACCGTCAGCTCGCCCATCAGGGGCTGTCCGATGGTCATCCCCAGCGCCTTCTCCGGGTCGCTCATCATGTAGCGGTCGGCGGGGTGGATCCAGGCGGGCACGTCGTGCGAACCGCACACCGGGACGACGGAGGCGACGTGGTCGAGGTGGCCGTGCGTGAGGATCACCGCGACCGGCTTCAGCCCGTGCTTGGCAACGGCTTCCTCGACGCCCTGCGCGGCCTGGTGGCCCGGATCGATGATCACGCACTCCTCGCCGGCGGCGGGGGCGACCAGATAACAGTTGGTCCCCCAGGCCCCGGCGGGGAACCCGGCAACGAGCACGATCGTCCTTCATTCGTCCGACAGCGGGGGCGGCGACGCGGCCTAGCAGACCCGTCGCCGGTCAGGCAGCTGCCAGCCTACCGGCGCGAGTGCACACGGGGCGAACCCATAGCGGGCAGGGCTGCCCTGTGAGGGCGGCGTATACGGTACGTGAGGTCCCGCAGGTTGACGCCTCATGGACGCTCGCCGGACGCCTCGCCAAGACGCCTCGAAGGAGACGAGACCGTGGTCAGCAGTGAGCAGCGCAGAAAGCAGCTCGCCCGCCAGAAGTACGAGCGGCAGCTCAAGCGGCGGGAGGCGGCCCGTCGCAGGGCCCGAATACGCAACATCTCGATCGCACTCGGACTGGTGATCGTCCTGGCAGCCGGCGGGGCCTACGCCGCATCGGGCGGGCTCAACGGGGACAAGAAGAAGGACGACGCCGAAAAAGCCGCCGACCAGCCCTCCGCGCCGCCCACCAGCAAGGCCCCCGACCCCTGCGAGAAGCCCGCCAAGGGCAAGCCGACGGGCAAGCAGTGGAAGAAGGAGCCGGCCATGAAGGTGGACAAGTCGGCGTCGTACACCATGCAGCTGAGCACCAGCTGCGGCGAGATCGACTTCACCATGGACGCCGCGAAGGCGCCGCACACGGTCAACTCCTTCAACTTCCTGGCGGGCGAGAAGTTCTTCGACCACACGCCCTGCCACCGGATGACGCAGCAGCCGGGGCTCAACGTGCTGCAGTGCGGCGACCCGACCGGCAGCGGCAGCGGCGGGCCCGGCTACGAACTGCCCGACGAGAACCTCAAGGGCGCGAAGTACCCCGCGGGCACCGTGGCGATGGCCAACAGCGGCCCGGACACCGCGGGCAGCCAGTTCTTCCTCGTCTACAAGGACAGTAAGCTCCCGCCCAAGTACACACCCTTCGGCAAGGTCTCCGCCTCCGGCATGAAGGTGCTGAAGAAGATCACCAAGGCCGGGCTGACCCCGATGCAGGCCCCGGGCGACGGACGGCCCAACGCCACCGTGGTGATCGACAAGGCTACGGTCCGTAAGTCCTGACGGACCGCCCGTCGCCGCCCGCGCGGTACCGTTCCGGAACCGCTCCCGACCGGCAATTCGCCGCTCGCCGGATGCGGACAGCGCGGGCGCCGGTCGCCTATGTTGGCTGTGACGAGATACGTGGACGATGCCGGGGGGCCGCAGCCCTCCCAGGCATCTTGTGGAGGAGGCGCTGTGAGCAGCGACCCGTGGGGCCGCGTCGACGACGCGGGGACTGTGTACGTGCGTACGGCGGACGGCGAGAAGGTCGCCGGGTCGTGGCAGGCGGGCTCGCCCGACGAAGCCCTCGCCTACTTCAAGCGCAAGTACGACGGTCTGGTCGTGGAGATCGACCTGCTTGAGCGCCGGGTGAAAACCACCGACCTGTCGGCCAAGGACGCCAACACCGCGATCGAGCATCTGCGCGAGCAGGTCGACGCGCACAACGCGGTCGGCGATCTGGAAGCGCTGCGGGGCAGGCTCGACCATCTCACCGAGGTCGTCGAGAAGCGCCGCGAGGAGCGCAAGGCCCGCAAGGCGCAGCAGTCCGAGGAAGCACGCCGTGCCAAGGAGGAGCTGGTCGCCGAGGCCGAGGAGCTGGCCCGGAGCGAGCAGTGGCGGGCGGCAGGCGAGCGGCTGCGGGCCCTGGTGGACACCTGGAAGGGCCTTCCGCGGCTGGACCGCAAGAGCGACGACGAGCTGTGGCACCGCTTCTCGCACGCCCGCTCGGCGTTCTCCAAGCGCCGCAAGGCGCACTTCGCGCAGCTGGACGCGCAGCGCGAGGAGGCGCGGCAGCGCAAGGAGAAGCTGGTCGCCGAGGCCGAGGCGCTCTCCGGCTCGCGGGACTGGGGCCCCACAGCGGCCAAGTACCGCGAGCTGATGCAGGAGTGGAAGGCCGCAGGCCGGGCGCAGCGGGAGCACGAGGACGATCTGTGGGCGCGGTTCCGCGGCGCCCAGGACATCTTCTTCCAGGCCCGCAGCGAGGTCTTCGCCGAGCGCGACAGCGAACAGCGGGAGAACCTCGCGAGGAAGGAGGAGCTGGCCGCCGAGGCGGAGAAGCTGCTGCCGATCAGCGATCTGAAGGCCGCGCGGAGCGCTTTCCGCGCCATCAACGAGCGCTGGGACGCCATCGGCCATGTGCCGCGGGACGCGCGCCCGAAGATCGAGGGCCGGATGCAGGCGGTGGAGCGGGCCATCCAGGAGGCCGAGGAGGCCGAATGGCGCCGCACCAACCCGGAGGCGCGAGCCCGCGCCGAGGGGCTGACGGGTCAGCTCCAGGACGCGGTGGACAAGCTCCACGCGCAGATCGAGAAGGCTCGCTCCGCGGGGAACACCGCAAAGGTCGCCAAGCTGGAGCGCGAGCTCGAAGGCCGCCAGGCTCTCCTGGACCAGGCCCTGAAGGGGCTGCAGGAGTTCGGCGGCTGAGGCCCGTCCTCGATTCCGCCGGACCCTGTAGCCGGGTGGTTGCGCACCGTCGCGACGGTTCAAAGGTGCGGGGGCTGTGCC
>NZ_JADKMA010000153.1 GCF_017676365.1 Streptomyces oryzae | reverse complement strand
ATGTCCCTCCCAGTCCCCGACCGGCCCCCGGCCGGAGAGCTCCACCGGCCGTACGAATCGAGCGTCCTCGGCATCCCGGAGACCGCTCACAGCGGCACGGTCGAGCTTCGCGCCGAACGTGAGCCGGTCGTCTGGGTCCCGGACGCCTACGACCGTATGGTCCCCATGCCCAAGCACGCCGCTCCGCCACCCGTGCAGCCCACCCCGCCCCGCGACCTGTCGCCGCTCCCGCTGCTCGACCCGATCGCGCAGCGACTCCTGGGCGCCGGCCTCGGGGGCGGTGCACTGAGCGCAGGCGTCGGCTACGGCGTTGGCCAGGTTTTCAGCAGCCTCACGGGAGCCGGAAGCGGCGCCCTGCTGTGGCTGCTCGTCATCGTCCTGGCACTGCGCGCCGCGCCCCGTGCGGCTCAGACGCACGTCACCCAGCACATCACCGCGCACGGCTTCCTGAGCCGCGCCAACGGCACCATCCACAACCGCTGAGGAGCACACCCATGGCCATGGGAGAGACCCCCATCACCATCATCGGCAACCTGACCAGCGACCCGGAGCTGAAGTTCACCGACTCCGGCCACGCACTCGCCAAGTTCACCGTCGCCTCCACACCCCGTGTCTTCGACCGCGAGTCCAACCAGTGGAAGGACGGCACCGCCACTTTCTTCCGCTGCGCGGCCTGGCGCCAGCTCGCGGAACATATCGCCGACAGCCTTACGAAGGGCTCGCGTGTGGTGCTGTCGGGCCGGATGCGGCAGCACAACTGGCAGACGCCGGAGGGCGAGAACCGTTCGATGCTCGCGGTGGAGACCGACGACATCGGCCCGTCCCTGCGGTTCGCGACCGCCACCCCGACCAAGGCCACCAAGCAGCAGAACGCCACTGGCGACGACGCCTGGTCGCAGCCGCAGGCCGGTAACGAGCCGCCGTTCTAGATACGCCCGGGGCGGGCCGCCCTCTCGCCAAAGAATCGCGGCCCGCCCCGGCTCTCCTCGTCCCTTCGACAGAACAGGAGACCTTCAGCATGCCTGAAACCGCCCCCTGCGCGCTGCTCTCCGCAGCACTCGACGCCGCCGCACGCGGCTGGCACGTCCTGCCGCTGCGGCCCGGAACCAAACGCCCGGCACTGCACGGAGAGGGAGCGTGCCCCCGCAGCGGTCCCTGTGCCACCGGCCACGCCAAGTGGGAGCAGCGCGCCACCACCGACCCCCAGCGCATTCGCCGCGCGTGGAGCGCGGGCCCTTTCAACGTGGGCATCGCCACCGGTCCGTCCGGGCTGGTCGTCATCGATCTCGACGTGCCCAAGGACGAGAGCAAGAAGGACACGCCTGACGGCGTGAACTCCTTCATGGCGCTCTGCGAGCGCGCCGGGGAGCCAGTCCCCACCACATACACGGTGCGGACGCCCAGCGGCGGCCTGCACCTGTACTACGGCGCCCCCGACAGCCTGCGGCTGTCCAACACCGCACGAAAGCTCGGGCCGGGCATCGACACCCGAGCGTGGGGCGGATACGTCGTCGCCCCCGGCAGCAACGTTCAAGGGCACCCCTACACCGTGCTCGATCCGAACGCACAGGTGAAGCCGTTGCCCGCATGGCTGCGCCAGTGGCTCGCTCCGACGCCGTCGGAACCGTGCTCCGTGCGCGTCAACGTGCCCCGCAACGCGAGCGCATACGCGAGCGCGGCCCTGCGCAACGAGACCGCGAACGTCGCCACAGCTCCCGAAGGCACCCGGAACGCGGCACTGACGCGGGCCGCGCGGGCGCTCGGCAGGTTGGTCGCATCCGGCGACCTCCCCCGCGACCAGGTGGAAGAGGCTCTTAAGCAGGCGGGCGCGACAGCCGGACTGTTGCCGCGCGAGTGCGGGCCGGTCATCACCAGTGCCTTGAACTGGTCCATCGCCCACAACCCACGGGGGACGGTCGCGTGACCAGCCCGATGCCCCGTCTTAAGAGCACCAACACCACGCCAGAATCGGCACCCGCCGCCCAGCAGGCGAGCCACCACAGCAGCAGCGGCACGAAGGGCGACGGCCGCCAGGCCGTCATTTCAGCTCTTTCCGCCGCGCAGCAGCCGACCAGCCCACCCACGGGCGACGGCCGGTATCCCGTGGCCTGGCTGCATGTGCGGGCGCCGCGCGGCGCCAGCCCAGCCGCCACTTCGGTCTGCGCCTGCGGACGTGATCGCTACGCCACCGGCCAACGCAAGGTCCTCGCATTGATCGAGGACCACGCAGCGCACCGCACCGTATGCCCGCTCCGCAGCCCCGAGAGGAGGAACGCCGCGTGAGCGACCCCACCGACGAGGAGCTGCTGCCCGCTCCCTCCAACCCAATGGCCGTTGCGCGGCGTCTCCTGCCGGACTGGCAGTCACAGCAGGGAGAGCTACTGCGTCGCCGCTGGCGCGGCTCGTGGATGCGCTGGACTGGAGACGCCTGGAAGGAGATGGACGAACAGGTCGTGCGGGCCTCGTTCTACAAGCGACTGGAGCACGCCCGCTTCGTGGCCGGCACCGACAGGGACGGCCAGGAGGATGTCCGGGATTGGGCACCCACGAAGCAGAAGATCGGCAACCTGCTGGACGCCCTTGGCGCAATCACCCTGCTGCCTTCCGAGGTGGACGCGCCCGACTGGATCGGCCCGCCGCCGTCCGGAGATGGCGACAGCCCCATCGTGGCGTGCAAAAACGGGCTGTTGCGCATCAGGGACCGGGAGCTTCTGCCGCACACACCGGACTTCTTCAATCTGGTCTCTGTCCCTTTCGCCTACGATCCGCAGGCCCGCGCACCCGCCTGGGAGCGGTTCCTCCAACAGGTCTGGCCGGACAATCAGGAGTCAATCGACGCGCTCCAGGAGTGGTTCGGCTACGTCCTGTCCGGTCGTACCGACCAGCAGAAGATCCTGCTGATCGTCGGCCCGAGCCGGTCAGGCAAGGGCACCATCGCCAGGGTTCTGGCTGAGCTGGTCGGCCGCGGCAACATCGCTGGGCCCACGCTCGCCGGTCTCGGCAGCAACTTCGGCCTCTCCTCGCTGCTGGGCAAGCCGCTGGCAGTCATCTCCGACGCGCGACTGTCCGGGAGGGACGGCAGCCAGGTCGTTGAGCGGCTGCTGACCATCTCCGGTGAAGACACCATCGACATCGACCGCAAGTTCCGCGATCCGTGGACCGGAAAGCTGCCGACCCGGCTGATGATCCTGTCCAACGAGCTGCCGAACTTCGGCGACAGCAGCGGTGTAATCGCCCGACGCTTCATCGCCCTGACCATGACGCTCTCGTGGCTGGGCAAGGAAGACACCGGCCTGACGGCCAAGCTGTCCGCGGAGATGCCCGGCATCCTCAATTGGGCCCTTGACGGGCTGGCGCGGCTGGAGGAGACGGGCCGCATCACGGAACCCGCCTCGTCCCGCGAGGCGGTCACCACGATGCAGGACACCGCATCGCCCACCAGCGCATTCGTCCGCGAATGCTGCCAGACCGGGCCGACCTGTGCTGTCCCTGTCGATGACCTCTGGGCCGTGTGGAAGGTCTGGGCCGAGGACAACGGCGTCCGCAGTCTCGGCACCAAGCAGATGTTCGGCCGCAACCTCCAGTCCGTCGTCCCCCAGCTCCACCGAGCGCGGCCCCGCGGCGACGACGGCAAACAGGTGCCGACCTACACCGGCGTCGCGCTCAAGGACTCGCCCCGCAATCCCCCGGGGCGCGACTCAGCGCGGCTCACAGACCCAGAAGCGGTCCTGAGCCGCGCTGAGTCGCGACACACAGCATTGCGGGCCGACGACGAGGACCAAGGAGGCATGTCCCAGTGAGCACCACCACGACCACACCAGCCGACCGTCTGCTCTACAAGCCGGAGGACGCCGCAAAGGTCCTCAGCATCGGCCGTTCCTTCATCTACGAACTGATGGCGGCCGGAGAGCTGGAGTACGTCGAGCTGAGCCGCCGCTGCCGCCGCATCCGGCGCAGCGCGCTGGAGCAGTACGTCGCCAAGCTGCCACCGCAGACCCACTGACCGAAGCAAACCCGAGGCGCCCCCGGAGACCGCTCCGGGGGCGCCTCTCTGCATGGAGGAGCACGTGAGTCCCCGTAAGCCGAACATGGAGTCGTCCATCTACTTGGGCAGCGATGGCTGGTGGCACGGCCGCGTCACGATGGGCGTGAAAAACGACGGGAGCCCGGACCGTCGGCACCGTCGGGCGAAGACGGAGCCGGAAGTCAAGCGCAAGGTGAAGGAACTGGAGCGGCTTCGAGACGAGGGCCGGGCGCCAAAGGCCGGCAGGAAGCCGACTGTCGAGCAGTGGATGACCACGTATTTGACCACCATCGCGAGTCTGAAGCTCAAGCCGCGGTCCCTGGATGACTACTGGTCGAAGACCCGCAACGACATCATCCCGGGAGTGGGGCAGCACCGGCTCGACCAGCTGCAGCCGGAACACCTGGAGCGGATGTACGCGGACATGCTTGAAGAGGGTCACGCGCCCTCGCACGTGCTCAAGGTTCACCGCATCCTGTCGCGGGCCCTCAAGATTGCCCACCGCCGCCGGATCATCTCGGAGAACGTCGCAACGCTGGTGGACCCGCCGTCCGTTGATGAGACCGAGGCGAACCCCTTCACCAGAGCGGAAGCCAAGGCGTTCCTGCTGGCCGCGGCGAAGCGCCCGACCTTCATGCGCTGGCTCGTCGGGGTGGGCATGGGCTTCCGGCAAGGGGAGTGCCTGGGGCTGCGCTGGTCATACGTGGATCTCGATGCCGAGCTGTTCCATCCCTGCTGGCAGCTCCAACGCCTCACGTGGCGGCACGGATGCGGCGACCCGCACGCATGCGGCGCCCGACTGCATCGCTTCGAGCCCTGCCCTCAGCCCTGCACCGTCCACAAGCACTACAAGCGCGGCTGCCCTCCGCCATGCCCGCCCGACTGCACCGAGCACGCGAGGGTCTGCCCGGAGCGCAAGGGCGGCGGGCTGGTCTTCACCCGGCCCAAGACCAAGAAGAGCCAGCAGCCTGTGCCCATTCCGCCCCCGTTCATCCCCCACCTGCTCGCCCACCGCGAGGCCCAGCAGGAGGCGCGTGAGGCGGCCGGAGAGCTGTGGGAGGACCACGACGCCGTGTTCGCCCGCCCCGACGGCCGCCCGCTCGACCCCCGGGCGGACTACGAGGAGTTCAAGGAGCTGCTGGAGGAAGCGGGCATCAGCGACCGTCGGCTCTACGACGGGAGCCGCCATACGGCCGGCACGATCCTGAACGAGCTGGGGGTGGACATGCCCACGATCATGGAGATCCTGCGGCACACCCAGATCAGCCAGACGCGGCGGTACGTCAAGGGTCGGTCGGAGCTCTCGAAGGAGGCGATGCGGCGCATGGGGGACGCCTTCCTGCCGCCGCCCCGGGCCACGTCTGAGACCAAGACTGAGACCGGGCAGACCCGCGCGGAACGGGCGAAGCGTCGCCGTCGTATCCGCTGACACGGAAAACCCCAGGTCAGAATCCATCTGACCTGGGGTTCCAAGTGGAGCCGCCTAAGGGAATCGAACCCTTGACCTACGCATTACGAGTGCGTCGCTCTGGCCGACTGAGCTAAGGCGGCAGTGCGTGCGGCCAGTGTGGGGGCCGCAGCGGCGATAAGTCTACAGGGTTTGTGGGGGTGGTCGGGACGGGGGTTCAGGGGGGTCACTTGCAGGTGGTGCCGGTCTTGGGGGGCTTGCCCTGGAGGAGGTAGGTGGTGACGGCGCCGTCGATGCAGTCGCTGCCCCGCAGGTAGGCGGTGTGGCCGTCGCCCTGGTAGGTCAGCAGGCGGCCCGGGGTCAGCTGGCCCGCAAGGCCCTGGGCCCAGCGGTAGGGGGTGGCCGGGTCGCGGGTGGTGCCGACGACCAGGATCGGGTCGGCGCCGTCGGCGGCGATGCGGTGTGGCCCGCCTGTCGGCTTGACCGGCCATTCGCCGCAGTTCAGCGCCGCCCAGGCGAAGCCGCGGCCGAAGACCGGGCTGGCCTTCTCGAAGGAGTCGAGGGACTTGCGGGTCTCGGCGGCGTCGGAGAAGGCCGGGGGAAGGTCGAGGCAGTTCACGGCCGGGTTGGCGTACATGATGTTGCTGTAGGAGCCGTCGGGGCCGCGCTCGTAGTAGTCGTCGGAGAGCTGCAGCAGCGGCGCGCCGTCGCCCTTCTTCGCCGCCGCGAGCGCCTCGCGCAGCGCGGGCCAGGAGCCCTCGTCGTACATGGCGCGGATCACACCCGTGGTGGCCAGGGATTCGGTGAGCGTGCGGGAGGAGCCGGTCTTGAGGGGCTTGCGGTCCACCTTCGCGAAGAGGGCGCTCAGCTTCTTGCCCGCCTGCTCGACGCCTTCCGTGCCCAGCGGGCAGTCGGAGCTGCCCACGCAGTCGCGCGCGAACGCCTTGAACGCCGTCTCGAAGCCCGCCGTCTGCTCGCGGTTGACGCGGCGCGCCGAGAGGGAGGGGTCCATGGCGCCGTCCAGGACGAGGCGGCCGGAGCGCTTGGGGAACAGGCCGGCGTAGGTGGCGCCCAGGTAAGTGCCGTAGGAGGCGCCGAGGTAGTTGAGCTTCTTGTCGCCGAGCACGGCACGCAGCACATCCATGTCGCGGGCTGCCTCGACCGTCGAGACATGGCCGAGCAGCTTGCCGGTGCGCTTCTCGCAGCCCTTGGCGAACCGCCCGTACGCGGAGGTGAGCGCGGAGGTCTCCTTTGCGTCGTCCGGTGTCTGGTCGACGCGCGTGTACGCGTCCATTTCCTTGTCGGTCAGGCACTCGACGGGCTCGCTGCGGCCGACGCCGCGCGGGTCCATGCCGACCAGCGAGTAGTGCTCCCGCACCTGCGGCGGATACGCGAGGGCGGCCGACTGCTGTACGTACTCGATCGCCGAACCGCCCGGACCTCCCGGGTTGACGTGCAGCGAGCCGCCCTCGGGCTTGCCCTTGCCGTGCTGCGGCTTGGTACGGGTCACCGCCAGGCCCACGCTCTTGGCGGCGTCCCCGGGGTCGTCGCCCGGCTTGTCGTAGTCCAGCGGAACGCGCAGCGTGGCGCACTCGAACTCGGCAGGGCCGCAACTGTGCCACGACAACTTCTGTTCGTAGTACGGGCGCAGAGCGTCCGGGATCTTGGCGGGCAGCGGCTTGAGCGGGGGCGCGTCGGCGCCCGCCTGCTTCGCCTTGGCGGAGGGGTCGGTGTCCGGCCCCCCGGACGAGCCGCCGTCCGATGAGCAGCCGGAGAGCAGCAGTGCGGCGGCCGTGAGCGCCGCCGCGCCCCCGTACCTGATACGGGAGGTGCCCCCGTACCGGACACGGGAGGCGTGTGACTGGCTCATGGGGCATCCCTCCGCAGGCGGCACGTCCTGGGAGCGTACCCATCCGGGCGCCGGCCCGTCGCCCGCAGGGGCCATTTGGCGCGTCAGCCGCAGGGGCCGTCAGCGCCTCAACCCGAGGGCCCCTTGGGCTGGTCAGCCCGCGCGTCCCTTGGGCGTTCAACCCGCGCGTCCCTCGGGCGCTTCAGCCTGCGCGTCCTTCGGGCGCTTCAGCAAGCGCGTCCCTCGGGCGCTTCAGCCCGCCCGCAGCGCCATCGTCATCGCCTCCACCGCCAGCAGCGGCGCCACGTTGCCCTCCAGCGCCCGGCGGCACGCCAGCACGGCCTCGATCCGGCGCAGCGTCTGCTCCGGGCGTGAGGTGGCGGCCAGTTGCCCGACGGGGCCGGCCGCCTCGTCGTGCGACAGGGCGACGGAGGAGCCCAACTGGCGGGCCAGCACGTCGCGGTAGAAGGCCGTCAGGTCGGACAGTGCCAGATCGAGGGAATCCCGCTGAGTCCGGGTGGAGCGGCGCTTCTGCTTGTCCTCCAGCTCCTTCATCGCACCCGCCGTGCCGCGCGGCAGCCGTTTACCCTCGGCCGCGCCGAGCGCCGCGCGCAGCTCCTCGGTCTCCTTGGCGTCCAGCTCCTCGGCGACCTGCTTGGCGTCCTCCGTCGCGGCGTCGATCAGCTCCTGCGCGGCCCGCAGCGCGCCGCCCACGTCGTCCACCCGCGTCGGCAGCTTGAGCACCGCCTGCCGTCTGGCACGCGCCCGCTCGTCCGTGGCCAGCCGCAGCGCCCGGTCGATGTGCCCCTGGGTGGCCCGCGCGGCGAACGCGGCCATCTGCGGCTCGATTCCGTCCCGCCGCATCAGCAGGTCCGCGACCGCGTCCACCGGCGGCGTACGCAGCGCCAGGTGCCGGCAGCGGGAGCGGATCGTCGGGAGTACGTCCTCCGTGGACGGCGCGCACAGCAGCCACACCGTGCGCGGCGCGGGCTCCTCGACGGCCTTGAGCAGCACATTCCCCGCGCCCTCTGTCAGCCGGTCGGCGTCCTCCAGGACGATCACCTGCCAGCGCCCGCCCGACGGCGACAGCTGCGCCCCGCGCACCAACGCACGCGTCTCCTTCACGCCGATGGTCAGCAGATCCGTACGGACGACCTCCACGTCCGCGTGCGTGCCCACCATCGTCGTATGGCAGCCCTCGCAGAAGCCGCATCCAGGGCTGCCGCCCAGTGCACGATCCGGGCTCACGCACTGGAGGGCCGCGGCGAACGCGCGGGCCGCGTGTTCCCGGCCGGCGCCGGGCGGGCCCGTGAAGAGCCAGGCGTGGGTCATGGCGGAGCCGGACAGGTCGGCGGAGCCGTGCGCCTCGGCCTCCGCCGTCACATACGCGTCGGCATCGCGCGCGGCAGCGGCCAGTTGCTCCGCTGCCCTGTCCTGGCCCACCAGGTCGTCCCACACCGCCATGCGGACCATTGTCGCGGATGGGTGTGACAGCGCGGACGTGCCCCGAGCACCTCCTGCCTGGCACGGGTCCGCCGGGCACGCCTACCGACGGCGCTCGCCGCCCTCGCCCTCGTCCTCGTGCGGGCCCAGCAGCTTGTCCGCGAGAGTCGGCGCATCGTCGAGCGGGGTCTCCTCCGCCCAGGAGGGGCGGGGACGCGGCTCGTCCTCCTCCACCTCCTCCACCCCCTCCACCTGATTCCCCTGATCCACCTGCGGAAGCTCCCGCGTACGGTCGTCGTCGGCCTCGGAACCCGGCTCGGGGACCTGGGGAAGGACGGAGGTCTCCTGGGTGTCCTCCGCATCCGAGACCCGCGGCAGCACTGTCGTCTCGTCCTCCGAGACCCGCGGCAGCACCGTCGTCTCGTCCTCCGGCGACGCCTCCGACGCCGCCTCCGCCGCCGCAGCCCCGGGGCGCGGCAACTGCGTGGTGTCCTCCGCGTCCGGCCCGGCGGCGCCGTCGTGCGGCCGCACCTGGGGGATCTGCGCCGTATCGGCCTCGGCCCCGTCGGGCGCGGCATCAGCACCGGCCTCAGGAGTTGCACCAGCCTCAGGAGCGTCAGGCGCTTCAGGGGCCTCGGCCGCCGAACCCGCCTCGGCCGCCTCAGCCGCCTCAGCGGCCTCCCGCTGCGCCCGTTCCGCGGCTTCCGCCTCCGCCTTGGCAGCCGCCTCGGCGGCTGCCGCCGCCCGCGCCTGCTCGGCCTTCAGCAGCGCCTCCTCGGCCTTGCGCTGCCGCTCGAGGCGGCGCTCCTCGGCCTCGGCACGCAGCCGCTTCTCCTCCTCGGCGCGCTTGCGCAGCCGCTCCTGTTCCTCCTCGTAGGCGCGCTGTTCGGCCTCGCGGCGCTTGCGCTGCTCCTCCTCGATACGGCGGGCTTCCTCGGCGCGCCTGCGGGCCTCCTCGGCACGCCGGGCCTCCTCCAACTGGCGCGCCAGTTCGGCCTCGCGGGCCTGCCGCTCCTCCTCCTCGCGGCGGAGCTTCTCCAGCTGCTCCAGACGCTCGCGCTCCCTGCGCTCTTCCTCCGCCTTGCGACGGGCCTCTTCCTCGGCCCGCCTGCGCGCTTCCTCCTCGGCCCGCTTACGGGCCTCCTCCTGGGCCTGCTTCTCTGCTTCGGAGAGCGGCAGCACCTGGTCCAGCCGGTGCCGTACGGCCGTGGTGACGGCCTCGGGCTCCTGCCCGGCGTCGACGACCAGATAGCGGGCCGGATCGGCGGCCGCGAGGGCCAGGAAGCCGGCCCGTACGCGCTGGTGGAACTCGGCGGGCTCGGACTCCAGCCGGTCCGGCGCCTCCGTGAACCGCTCCCGCGCCGTCTCGGGCGCGATGTCGAGCAGGACGGTCAGATGCGGCACCAGTCCCTCGGTTGCCCAGCGGTTGATGCGGGCGATCTCCGTGGGGGACAGATCGCGGCCTGCGCCCTGGTAGGCGACGGAGGAGTCGATGTAGCGGTCGGAGATCACCACGGCCCCGCGCTCCAGCGCCGGGCGGACCATCGTGTCGACGTGCTCGGCACGGTCGGCGGCGTACAGCAGTGCCTCCGCGCGGTGCGAGAGGCCGGCCGAGGAGACGTCCAGCAGGATCGACCGCAGTCGCTTGCCGACCGGGGTGGAACCGGGCTCCTTGGTGACGACGACCTCGTGTCCCTTGGCCCTGATCCACTCGGCCAGCGCCTCCACCTGCGTGGTCTTGCCGGCGCCGTCGCCGCCCTCCAGCACCAGGAAGAAGCCGTTCCTGGCCGGTGCCTGCCGGGGGTGGCCGCCGCCGAACGCCTCCAGCAGGTCCCGCCGCAGCGGTACGCCCTGCCGGTCGTCGGTACGGCCCAGCAGGATCGCGCCGACGGGCAGCAGCAGCGCGCCCACCAGCATCAGCGTGAACGAGGCGCCGCCGTGGTCGAAGACGAAGGACCCGTTCTCCACCCGGTGCGGCCCGATGAGCGCGGCCAGCAGCGGCGCCAGGATCGCGCCCACCGCGAGCGACAGCCGCACCACCACCTGCAGGTGTTCCGTCGTACGCGTCCTGCGGGACGCCTCGGTCTCCTGGTCCAGCAGCGTGTGCAGCGTGTTCGCCGCGACACCGCCACCCACCCCGGCCAGCAGCGCCAGCCCGATGACGGTCGCGGTGTCGGACACCAGCCCGGCCGCCAGCAGAACGACACCGGTCAAACCGGTGACGAGTGCGAGCAGCCGGCGCCGCGACAGCGATGGCATCGTGTGCGGCGCCAGCCGGATGCCTGCCGCGGTGCCACCCGTCAGCACCAGCGCCAGCAGCCCGAAGGCGACGGGCCCGCCGCCCAGGTCGGCGGCGTGCAGCGGGGCGAGCGCGACGGCCGACGCCACGGCCCCGCCGACCGCACCGCCCGCGACGACGAGCAGCGGCACAGCGCCCGTACGGCCCTTGTCGGGGCCGCCCTCGGCCGTCCTGGGCCTGCGCAGGCCCTCCAGCGGGGAGCGCGGGCGTGGGGTCTGCCCGTCCGGCAGTTCGAGGAAGTAGACGGTGGCCGCCGCTGCGGCGAACAGACCGGCCGCCACATACGCGGCGAGCGCGGCCTGGTGCACGCCGAACCAGTCGATGCCGACCGCGAGCAGGTTGCTGATCAGCGTGACGGCGACGAGCCCGGCAGCCGCGATCGGCAGCGCCAGGAAGCTGGAGCGCAGCCACAGCCGGCGCAGCGCTTCATGGTGGTCGGGCAGCGGCCGCACCGCGGCGCCCTCCAGCGGCGGGGCCGGCAGCAGCGCGGGGGCGGCACTGTCCCTCGTCACCGTGGAGAGCCGCTCGGCGGCACCCGTCACGAAGACGGTCACGAGCAGAACGGCGAACGCGGCGCCGGGAGTCCAGTCGATCCACAGCGGTGCGACGATCAGCGCGAGCGCACGCAGCACATCGGCGCCGAACAGCGTCCACCGCCGGTCGAGCAGCTTCTTCGCGCTTTTCGCGCCACCATTGGTGCCGCTCTTCGCGCCGCTACTGGTGCCGCTTTTCGCGTCGGCCGTCCCGTCGGCGTCGTCCTTTGCCGCTCCGGCTTTCTCCTGCTGCGGTACGCCGCTGACGAGCGCGGAGACCGGGCCCAGCAGTACGGCGCCGAACAGCAGCGTGGATAGCAGACGCAGCCCGAAGACGGCAGCCACGACGAGTGCCATTCCGCGGTAGCCACCGCCGAAGACCGGGTCCCCCGCCACGCCGCGCACAGCTGCCGCCTGCATCGCCAGCAACAGCAGCACCAGGAGACCGAGCATGTCGCCGATCCCACTGGTGAACTGCGCGCTCCACAGCCGCCGGAGTGGGGGGAAACGCAGCAACGCGGTCACGGCGCCCTCGCGCGATTCCGCGGCGAGAGCGTCGTCCGGGGCAGTTGGGGGCGAAGACTTCATTCCGCCAGCGTATAGGGAGCAAGGCGCCGCCCGGATCCGTACCCGAACATCTGTATGTGCCTGAGGGATCGGTCCGGGAGGCCACTGGCCGCGGAGCTGCCTATTCCTCCGAAGAAGCGCTCTTCTCGGCAGCTGCACTCTTGGTGGCTGCCTTCTTGGCGGTCGCCTTCTTTGCCGTGGACTTCTTGGCGGTGGTCTTCTTCGCGGTGGTCTTCTTGGCAGTCGTCTTCTTCGCGGCAGTCTTCTTCGCCGGGGCCTTCGCCGCGGTCTTGGCAGCCGTCTTCTTGGCGGCTGTCTTCTTGGCAGCCGTCTTCTTCGCGGAAGCCTTCTTCACCGGCCCCTTCGCCCGCTTCTCCGCCAGCAGCTCGAAGCCGCGCTCCGGGGTGATCGTCTCGACGTCGTCGTCCCGCCGCAGCGTCGCGTTGGTCTCGCCGTCCGTCACATACGGCCCGAAACGGCCGTCCTTGACCACCACAGGACGCTCTGTCTGCGGATCGGTCCCCAGCTCCTTGAGCGGCGGCTTGGCGGCGGCCCGTCCCCGCTGCTTCGGCTTGGAGTAGATCTCCAGTGCCTCGTCCAGCGTGATGCTGAAGATCTGTTCCTCGCTCTCCAGCGAGCGCGAGTCCGTCCCCTTCTTCAGGTAGGGGCCGTACCGGCCGTTCTGCGCGGTGATCTCGTTGCCCGACTCGGGGTCGGCACCGACGACCCGCGGCAGCGACAGCAGTTTCAGCGCGTCGTCCAGCGTGACGGTGTCCAGCGACATCGACCGGAACAGCGAGGCGGTGCGCGGCTTGACCGCGTTCTTGCCCGTCTTCGGCGTGCCCTCGGGCAGCACCTCGGTGACGTACGGGCCGTACCGACCGTCCCGCGCCACGATCGGGCGGCCGGTGTCCGGGTCGGTGCCCAGCTCGAAGTCGCCGCTGGGCTTGGCCAGCAGCTCCTTGGCGTAGTCGACGCTCAGCTCGTCCGGCGGCAGATCGTCGGGGACGTCCGCACGCTGGCCGGGCTCGCCCTCCTTCTCGCTGGGGCCCTCCACGTAGGGGCCGTAACGGCCGACGCGCAGCGTGATGCCCTCGCCCACGGGGAACGAGGAGACGCCCTTGGCGTCGATCGCGCCGAGGTCGGAGACGAGTTCCTTGAGCCCGCCGAGGTGGTCGCCGTCGCCGTTGCCCGCGGCGGCGGCCTCGCCTGCCTGCGCCTCGCCGCCCTCGGCGCCCTCACCGAAGTAGAAGCGGCGCAGCCACGGCACGGCCTCGGCACTGCCGGCGGCGATCCGGTCGAGGTCGTCCTCCATCTTGGCCGTGAAGTCGTAGTCGACGAGCCGGCCGAAGTGCTTCTCCAGCAGCCCGACCACGGCGAAGCTCAGGAAGGACGGCACCAGCGCGGTGCCCTTCTTGAAGACGTAGCGCCGGTCCAGGATCGTGCTGATGATCGAGGCGTAGGTGGACGGGCGCCCGATCTCGCGCTCCTCCAGCTCCTTGACCAGCGTCGCCTCGGTGTAGCGGGCGGGCGGCTTGGTGGCGTGGCCGTCGACGGACATCTCCTCGGCGCGCAGCGGGTCGCCCTCGGCGACCTGCGGCAGCCGCCGCTCGCGGTCGTCCAGCTCCGCGTTGGGGTCGTCGGCGCCCTCCACATACGCCTTCAGGAAGCCGTGGAAGGTGATGATCTTGCCGGTGGCGCTGAACTCGGCGTCGCGGCCGTCCGCGGACCTGCCGCCGACCTTCACGGTCACCGACTGCCCGACGGCGTCCTTCATCTGAGAGGCGACCGTCCGCTTCCAGATCAGCTCGTACAGCTTGAACTGGTCGCCGGTCAGCCCGGTTTCGGCAGGCGTACGGAAGCGGTCGCCGGAGGGGCGGATCGCCTCGTGCGCCTCCTGCGCGTTCTTGACCTTGCCCGCGTACGTACGCGGCCTGTCCGGCAGATAGTCGGCGCCGTAGAGCTGGGTCACCTGCGCGCGGGCAGCGGTCACCGCGGTGTCGGAGAGCGTCGTGGAGTCCGTACGCATATAGGTGATGAAGCCGTTTTCGTACAGCTTCTGCGCCACCTGCATGGTCGCCTTGGCGCCGAAGCCGAGCTTGCGGCTCGCCTCCTGCTGGAGGGTGGTCGTACGGAAAGGCGCGTACGGGGAACGGCGGTAGGGCTTGGACTCGACCGAGCGGACCGCGAAGTCGGTGTCCTCCAGCGCCGCGGCCAGCGCCCGGGCGCCCTCCTCGTCCAGGTGGAGGACCGCGGACGGGTCTTTGAGCTGCCCGTCCGAGCCGAAGTCGCGGCCCTGTGCGACGCGGCGGCCGTCGACCGTGGTCAGCCGGGCCCCGAAGGTCCCCGGGTCACCAGCGGCCCCCGCTCCCGTCGAGGCATCCCCCGCCTGCCCCGTCGCGAACGTGCTGGTCAGGTCCCAGTACTCGGCCGAGCGGAACGCCATGCGCTCCCGCTCCCGCTCCACCACCAGCCTGGTGGCCACGGACTGCACCCGGCCCGCCGACAGCCGCGGCATGACCTTCTTCCACAGCACCGGCGAGACCTCGTAGCCGTACAGCCGGTCCAGGATGCGGCGGGTCTCCTGCGCGTCGACCAGCCGCTGGTTGAGGCCGCGGGGGTTGCGGACGGCGTTCTGGATCGCGTCCTTGGTGATCTCGTGGAAGACCATCCGCTTGACCGGGACCTTGGGCTTGAGCACCTCCTGCAGATGCCAGGCGATGGCCTCGCCCTCGCGGTCCTCGTCAGTGGCCAGCAGCAGCTCGTCCGACTCGGCCAGCAGCTCCTTCAGCTTCTTGACCTGGTCCTTCTTGTCGCTGTTGACGACGTACAGCGGCTCGAAATCGTGGTCGACATTGACGCCGAGGCGGGCCCAGGGCTCGCCCTTGTACTTCGCGGGAACCTCGGCCGCACCGCCCGGGAGGTCACGGATGTGCCCGACGCTGGCCTCGACAACGTAGCCAGGGCCGAGATAGCCCTTGATCGTCTTGGCCTTGGCAGGCGACTCGACGATCACAAGTCGGCGCCCACCATTTGCTGTGTCGTGGGTCGGGGACAACTTCTGCTCTTCTCTCCGGTCGGTTTCTGTATCAATATCGCTGCATTGCTATCGCTGCGGAGTGTGACGGTACCTCCCGCCCCCATGTCAAACGGGAAAAGTCCGCAACGCCACTCGAACGGTAACCCGACAACCAGCCGTCCCGCCGCCCGAAGGCTCTGGCAACATGTCGGGGGCACATCACCAGGTACCGCTCGACCTCGGAGGTCTTGTGTCCGACCCGAATCAGCCCGGCTACGGCTACCCGCAGCAGCCGGGACAGAACCCCTACAACCAGCCGCCCGGCCAGCCCGGCTACGGCTACCCGCAGCAGCAGCCCATGGGCGCTGTCCCTCCCGGCCAGTACACCGGGGACCCGAACGCGCCCTACGGTTACGACCCGTACGGGCGTCCGCTCTCCGACAAGTCCAAGATCGTGGCGGGGGTGCTCCAGCTGTTCATCGGCAGCCTGGGCATCGGCCGCTTCTACACCGGACACGTGGGCATGGCCATAGGCCAGCTGTTCACCTGTGGCGGCTTCGGCATCTGGGCGCTGATCGACGGGATCATGTTCCTGACCAGCGACAGCCGCACGGATGCACAGGGCCGTATCCTGCGTGGCTGAGGCTTCGCAGGGCCCCGGGAGAGGGCGGCGCGACACGAGGGGAGGCACTGGCCACATGGCGATAACCAACGTCCCTGCTGCCGCTGGCCGACTCCGCGCCGCCCTCTCCCACCCGGCAGCCCCGCCATTGGCCACAGCCGCGGCCGGCCTGGCGGGCGCCTGCTATCTGTGGGGCACCAACCCCCATGAGCCGGGCGGCCTGCTGCCCCGCTGCCCCTTCAACTGGGCCACCGGGCTGCTCTGCCCGGCCTGTGGGGGTACGCGCATGGCGTACGACCTGATGCACGGCGACCTGGCAGCGGCGCTGCACGACAACGCCGCGCTGCTGACGGTGGGACTGCCCGTCGCCGTCTACCTGTCAGGGCGCTGGCTCTACGAGGGGCTGCGCGGACGGCGGTACGCGCCCCGGATGAGTACCCGGGGCAAGGTTGCCGTACTGAGCGCCGCCGTCGCCTGGACAGTGGCCCGCAATCTGCTGTGACGCACACGCGGTCTGCTGGGACTCGCAGCCAGTCTGGTGTGACGCACAGGCAGTCAGGTGTGACGCGTACCGCGGTACGGGCGGTCAGTCCGCCACCGGCGTCAGAAACCCCTGCTCGACCAGGAGCCTGATCGACTCCGGCGTCCGGGCCCGCAGCTCGGCGGGGTCCTCCCCCAGCAGCTGACCGATGGCGTCCAGGATGCGCCCCGCGCTGAGCGTCCCGTCGCACACCCCGGCGAACCCGGCGCCGACCGTGTCCACCGTCGTAGCCCGCCGCATCCCGCGGTTCTGCCGCAGTACGACGTACTCCGGGTCCTCCGCTCCCGGCGCCCCGACCTGCTCCTGCACCACCTCGTCCGCCAGCAGGAACCGGTGCTCCAGCAGCGCACCGTCGTGCGTACGGCGCAGAAAGTCCTGCCTCTCGAAGTGCGCCCTGATCACCTCGCCCAGCGGCTGCTCGACCGGGTGCGACCACTCCTCGGCGAGCACCGAGGGGCGCTCGGCGTCGGTCCGCCGCAGGGTGACCCAGCCGAAGCCGACCGCCTTGGTGCCCCGCGCCGCGAACTCGTCCAGCCAGGCGTCGTAGCGCGCCGCGTACGCCTCCGGGTCGCCCTGGTGGTCCCCCGCGTCCCGCAGCCACAGCTCCGCGTACTGGGTGACGTCCTGGACCTCCCGCTGGACGATCCACGCATCGCACCCGGGCGGCACCCATGCCGAGACGCGCTCGCGCCAGTCCGTGCCCTCCCGGTGCTCCCAGTTGGCCAGCAGCTGGCAGTAGCCGCCCGGGACCAGATGGCGCGCCGCCTGCTGGACGAGTGCGGCGCACAGGTCGTCCCCCGCCATGCCGCCGTCCCGGTAGGTGAGCCGGGCACCCGGGGAGATCACGAAGGGCGGGTTGGAGACGATCAGGTCGTACGGCTCCTCGTCCGCCACCGGCTCGAACAGCGAACCGGCGCGCAGCTCCGGCTCTGCGGCGCCCGACAGCGCGAGGGTCAGGCGCGCGAAGTGCAGCGCGCGCGGGTTGACGTCCGTGGCGGTGACGTGCGCCGCGAACCGGTCTGCGTGCAGCGCCTGGATACCGGAGCCTGTGCCCAGGTCCAGCGCGCGGGCCGCGGGTGTCGGCACCATGATCCCGGCCAGCGTCGTGGAGGCGCCGCCGACCCCGAGCACCACGCCCTCCCCCGGGCTCCCCGGTCCCGGCTCGCGCAGCCCGCCCACACCGCCGACGCCGCCGACGGCACACCCGCGGTCGCTGACGACCCACCAGTCCTGGCCCTCCGGCCCGCTGTAGGGGCGTACGTCGACGGTGGCGCGTACGGCGTCCTCGGGGGTGGGGCCGTGTGTCTCTTGCGGGGTCTGCGTGTCCTGCGGGGAGCGCGCCTCCCGGGAGGTGCCCGGCGTCGGTGCTCGCTCCAGCCAGCGGTCGGCCAGCGCCTCGTCGACCTTCAGCACCGCCCGCGCGCTGCGGTACGGCACCGCCTGTTGCAGCAGGAAGAGCCGCGTCAGCGTCTCCAGCGGGCCCTCGCCGCGGGTGGCGCGCAGGGCCGGGACGGTCTCGCCGCGGGCCAACGCCGCGTAGGCGGGGGCGCCGAGCAGGTCGAGGAGGCCGTCGGCGGTGAAACCGGCCGCGGTCAGCGCCTCCCGCAGCCTGCGGGTGCTCTCGGTGGTGGGCTCGGGAAGTGCGTCAGTGCTCACCCGCGCCATTCTCCTTCGCTCCCGGGCCGCCCCGTTGCCTGGGGCGCGGACGGGCGTGGGTGACCTGGCGTCAGGACGCGATGGAGCATCAGGACGCGGCGGGACCTCAGGACGCGGGCCTCAGGACCCGCCCTTGGTGAGGCCCGTCTTCTTGCAGCTCTCCTGCTTGGCCACCGCCTTGCCCAGCTCGCCCTTCTGGAGCCGCATCAGCGCCTTGTCGCCGCTCTGTCCCAGGGACTTGAGCTTGGCCGCGATTTCGTCGAGACCCTCGTCGAACTTCTTGTCGGTGGGGAGCTTCTCGGAAGCGGTCTTGAGATCCTCGTACTTGCCGGAGGTCTTGTTCAGCTCCTTGACGGCGTCCTTCTGCAGCTTCTCCCCGCCGTCAACCGGCGGCGCGCCCGCCTTCTTGACCGCCCTGGCCATGGCCTTGTAGGCGTCGGCGACCTTCTGGAAGCTGGCGGCGTCTGCCTTCTTGACCTCCTCGGGGGGCTTGCCCGACTGCGCCGCCTCCGTGATCGAGGCGTTGGCCTGCGAGATCTTATTGACCTGTGGCTGCAGGTCGTCGCAGACCTGCTTGGCCCAGTCGTCCGTCTTGCCACTGTCGTCGCTGCAACCGGTCAGCGCGAGTACGAACGCCGCACTGCCGGACAGTGCCGCCGCGAGCTTCTTGTTCACCGGATCGGTCCCTTCCATGGCTGTTCGGCCCGGAACATACACGCCAGGGAGGGAGTGGCGGCGAGCCGGAAGAACCCTATGCCTACTATTGCAGCCATTTGCACCAACAGTGCGGTGCGACATTACGGGCATTCGCCGATACCCGCCGGGGGCTTCCGGCCACGACAGGACGGGGTTCTGGGGCCGGAACACACCGGTGGGCGGGACGCCAAAGCGTCC
>NZ_JADKMA010000152.1 GCF_017676365.1 Streptomyces oryzae | reverse complement strand
CTCCCGCTGATCCCCTGGTCCTCCCAGCTGAGCCCCGCACACTGACCCGCCCTCCCGTCACGGCCGCCGCACCGCTCCGGCCCGAGCCCGTGTGGCCCGCGCGCCAGCGTGTGGCCCGCGCGCCAGTGGGAACGCGGGGCATGCGAAGAGCGCACTGAGCGCACAGGGGCGGCCTGTGCACACGCGCACGGAACGTGAGGACGAGGCGTGAGTGACGACGATGACGACACCCTGAAGGCGTACCGCGGCAAGCGGCGCTTCGAGCGGACCGCTGAACCCAAGGGCGAGCGCGCGGAGCGCAGCGACCAGCCGCACTACGTGGTGCAGATCCACGACGCGACCAGCCTGCACTTCGACTTCCGGCTGGAGTGGGACGGCGTCCTCAAGTCGTGGTCGGTGCCCAAGGGGCCCTCGACCGATCCGCACGACAAACGGCTGGCCATGCCGGTCGAGGACCACCCGCTCGAATACCGCACCTTCGAGGGCGTCATCCCCAAGGGCGAGTACGGGGCAGGGCCCGTCATCGTGTGGGACGAGGGCACCTACGAACCGCTCTCCCACGACTTCGGCAAGGCGCTGGAGAAGGGCCACATCTCCTTCCGGATGCACGGCGGCAAGCTGCGCGGCGACTGGGCCCTCTCCCGCTTCCGCAGGGGCGACGACGGCGAACGCGAGGCATGGCTGCTGGTCAAGAAGAACGACAGCCACGCCTCCCCGCGCGGCACCCCCGACCCGTGGCGCGTCCGCTCGGCCCGCAGCGACCGCACCCTCAAACAGGTCGCCGAGGAGGCGACCGAGGAGTGGACCCGCGAGGGCGGCCGCTCATGAGCGGTCTGCTCGACACCCTGCCGACCGACGAGCGCGCGCTGCTGCGCAGAGCCCCGCCGGGTGCGGCGCTGGCAGAGAAGCCGATGCGCGCCGAGCTCAGCGACAGACGCGACTTCTCCGCCGGCGGCTGGATCTTCGAACGCAAACTCGACGGGGTGCGGGCGCTCGCCGTACGCGAGGACGGCCACGAGCGGCTGCTGTCCCGCACCGGACGGCGCGTGAACGAGACGTACCCCGAGATCGTCGACGCGCTCGCCGTACAGAGCCGCGCCGACTTCACCGTCGACGGCGAGATCGTCGCCTTCGCACACGGCCGCACCGACTTCGCCCGTCTCCAGCAGCGCATGCAGCTCAGCACCGAACGACAGGCCAGAGCCAGCCGGGTGGCCATCACCTACTACGTGTTCGACCTGCTGCGGCTCGACGGCATGGACCTGACCCGGCTGCCGCTGCGCACTCGCAAGTCCCTGCTGCGCAGGGCCCTGGACTTCCGTGCGCCGCTGCGCTTCACCACCCACCGCAACGAGGGCGGTCAGCAGCTGCTGGACGAGGCGTGCGCACACGGCTGGGAGGGGCTGATCGCCAAGCGCGCCGACGGCCGCTATCTGCCGCGCCGGTCGTCCGACTGGCTCAAGCTCAAGTGCGCAAGCGGCCAGGAACTGGTCATCGGTGGCTTCACCGAGCCCGCCGGGACGCGAGTGGGCTTCGGTGCGCTGCTGCTCGGCTACTACGAGGGCGGCAGGCTCCGCTACGCGGGCAAGGTCGGCACCGGCTACGACCACGCCACGCTGCTCGCGCTGCGCCACGGCCTGGACGAGCTGGAGGTGGCCCGCTCCCCGTTCGCCGACCCGGTCAGGGAGCGCGGCGCCCACTGGGTGGAGCCCCGGCTGGTGGCGCAGATCGGCTTCACCGAGTGGACCCGCGACGGCATGCTGCGGCATCCCCGTTTTCTCGGCCTGCGCGACGACAAGAGGGCGGAGGACGTCGTGCGAGAGGTGCCCCGCGAACGCCCTTAGGGGGTGCCCCTTGCGCGATTCCGCAGGCTGCGGGTGCTCCCCCAAGCTCTGCGAGCAGGGGGTACCCCCAGGTTGCTCGCGCAGTTCCCCGCGCCCCTGGCGGGGCGGTCTCCCCGTGCCTCTGACGGGGCGCCGGTTCTGTTTCGTGGGAGAGGGCACTCGTGCCGTATGGATCACAACGCCGCACCGATACTGGAGGCTCTGGCCAGGTACCAGGCGGCGGGGCAGCTGCCGTTCACCCCGCCGGGACACAAGCGGGCGCGGGGCGCTGATCCCCGGGTGCGCGCGGTGCTGGGCGACGCCGTCTTCCACGGCGACGTGCTGGCCTCGGGCGGGCTCGACGACCGGCGCAACCGCGGCGCGGTGCTGGTCAAGGCCGAGCAGCTGATGGCCGAAGCCGTCCACGCCGAGCACACGTTCTTCTCCACCTGCGGCAGCTCGCTGTCCGTGAAGGCGGCCATGCTCGCGGTGGCAGGTCCGCACGAGAAGCTGCTGGTCGGCAGGGACGCGCACAAGTCCGTGATATCCGGGCTGCTGCTGTCGGGCATCCACCCGGCGTGGGTGGAGCCGCAGTGGGACGAGAAGCGGCTGCTGGCGCACGCACCCTCGGCCGCCGCGTTCGAGGCCGCCTTCGAGAAGCACCCGGAGGCCCGCGGCGCCCTGGTCACCAGCCCCACCCCGTACGGCACCTGCGCCGATCTGTACGCCGTCGCGGAAGTCTGCCACCGCAGAGGACGGCCGCTGATCGTGGACGAGGCGTGGGGCGCCCATCTGCCCTTCCACCCGGACCTGCCCGCCTGGGCGATGGACGCGGGCGCCGACGTCTGTGTGACCAGCATCCACAAGATGGGCAGCGGACTGGAACAGGGCTCCGTCTTCCATCTGCAGGGCGACCACATCGACCCGGTGCTGCTGGCACAGCGTGCCGACCTGCTGGGCACCACCAGCCCCAACGTGCTGATCTACGCCGGTCTGGACGGCTGGCGCCGCCAGATGGTCCAGCACGGCCGGCGGCTGCTCTCCCACGCGCTCGGCCTCGCCGCGGACGTACGGGGAAGGCTGGAGGCCCTGGACGGGCTGCACGTCAACGACCGCGCCGACTTCGTCGGCGAGGGCAAGGCGGCCGACCTGGACCCGCTGCCGGTCGTCATCGACCTGCATGAGCTGCCGGTCAACGGCTACCAGGCCGCCGACTGGCTGCGCGAGCACCAGCACCTCGATGTCCACATCAGCGACCACCGCAGGATCAACACCCAGCTCACCCACGCCGACGACCGGCACACCACCGGAAAGCTGCTCGACGCACTGCGCGAGCTGACCCGGTGCGCCGACGAGCTGCCCGAGGCACCCCGGGTCCGCCTCGACGCGCCGTCCGACCTGCGGATGGAGCAGGCGTGCCTGCCGCGCGACGCGTATTTCGGCACGATCGAGGACGTCCCCGCGGACCAGGCGGAGGGCCGGATCGCCGCCGAGATGGTCACCCCCTACCCGCCGGGCATCCCCACCGTGCTGCCCGGCGAGCGGCTGACCAGGACCGTCCTGGACTATCTGCGCAGCGGCGTGGAGGCCGGAATGAACCTGCCCGACGCCGCCGCGCCCGACCTCGGCACGGTCCGCGTGCTCACCGACGGCCACCCGACAGCTCTCTGACGGACTTCCGGTCGCCTCCCAGTACCTCTGACCAAGGAGCCGCCATGCCCCGCGCCGCGCTCTTCGATGTCGACGGCACCCTCACCGACACCACCTACCTCCACGCACACGCCTGGTGGGAAGCGCTGCGCCAGGCCGGACACAAGGTGCCCACAGCGGCCCTGCACCGGGCCATCGGGCTCGGCGGCAGCGATCTGCTCGACCATGTGCTGGGCGAGTCCAGGGACCGGGGCGGGGACGAGTCGATCAACGCGGCCCACAAGACCCTCTTCGCCACCTGCCACGAGCGGCTCGGCGCGCTGGAGGGTGCCCGCGAACTGCTGCACGCGCTGTACGACCGCGGCTGGACCCTCGTGCTGGTCACCTCCGCGGTGGGCGGCGAGCTGGCAGCGGCGCGCCGTGCGCTGGACGCCGACGAGGTCATCGCCCACATCGCCAGTGCCTCGGACGTCGCGGAGGGCAAGCCGGCGCCCGACCCGGTGGAGCAGGCCAGGGAACTGACGGGGGCGGCGCGTGAGCAGACGGTGTTCCTGGGCGACTCGGTATGGGACATGCGCGCCGCCTCCCGCGCCGGGGTCACCGCGCTGGGGGTCCTCTCCGGCGGCATCCCGCGGGCCGATCTGACGGAGGCGGGCGCCCAGGAGATCTACGAGGGCCCCGCCGGTCTGCTCACCAGGCTGGACGAGAGCGCATACGCCCGGATGGAGCGGGAGACCTGAGCGGTGGACCGTGGGGCCGCGGGCACGTCCTGACCTGCGCCGCGGTCGCGTAGCCCGGGTACCGGACGGGTACCCGGAGTATCCGCACGAGAGGAGGCCACCATGTCGGGAGACGGCAGGGACATCCCCGCTGAGGAGAACGTCACCACCGAGGACGCCGCCGAGATGCAGGCAGGCCCCGTCGAGGGCCGGCAACCGGGCGAGCGCCTGGAGCGCGGCCAGTGGCAGCCACCCGTGGAGTCCGACCCGCCGCCCAGGGTGAGCTCAGAGGACAGCGGCGGCGGGAGCAGCACATTCCTGACCCCGCAGGCGGAGTCGGACCAGGAGCACGCGGAACCCGCCGACCCGGGCGCCGAGCCCGAGGACCAGGGCATCCCCGATCTGCAGGACGGCGCTCCCATGCAGCAGCGGTCGAGCGATCCGCAGCAGGAGTCGGTGCCGGGCGACACCCCGACCGCCGTCACGCGATCGGCACCTACGCCGGCCGAAATGCGGGAGGGCGAGACGCTGGATGAGCGTCTCGCCGAGGAGCAGCCGGAGGAGAGCGAGCGGCAGGCGGTCTCCGGCCTGCCCGATGAGCAGGCCGGAGTGATCAGCGCGGATCCGGAGGCTGTGCCTCCGCGTCGGCAGGACGTTTATGGGCGTGAGGTCGGTGACGGTGCGGGGCTCTCACCGGAGGAGCAGGCGCTGCATGAGGTGGACGAGGAGGAGGTTGCGGGCGGCGAGGGCTAGCCGTTGGCGGCTGCCCCTCAACACCCGGCGTCCACCCGGAACCGCAGTGCGAAGTGGTCCAGAGTCGCGGGCACCGGGGCTGAGGCGCGTAGTTGGGGGTGGGAGGCGAGGGAGTAGGTGTGGCGCTCCAGGAGGGCGGCCAGCAGGGTGCTGACGGTGAGCAGGACCAGGTTCTCGCCGGGGCATCCGGCGGGGCCCGAACTGAAGGGCACCAGCGCCGGGTTGGTCCGCGCTTCCCGTCCTGTCTCCTCGGTCCACTGCCCGGGCGCGAAGGCGTCCCCGTAGGGCGCGGCGGGCTCGGCGCGGTGCAGATAGGGCGTGTAGAGGGCGAAGACGGTTCCGGCGGGCAGCGTGCCGCCCGCCCAGCTGGTCTCGGCGGTGCTCTCGCGCAGGATGAGCGGCGTGGTCGGCCACAGCCGTACGGACTCCAGCGCGCAGCCGCGCAGGAACGGCAGCTCGCGTGGGGCGTCCGGGTCGCCGGCCGTCGCTTCCTGGTGCGCCTGTCCGGCGGACTGCGGATGGGTGGCCAGCAGCGCCAGCGCCCGCATGGTCGCCATGCCCGCCGCGTCGTAGGCGAACAGCCAGTGCGGGATCTGGCCCGCCCGGTCGGTGCCCGTCGGCGCGGGGGTCCGCGCGACCCGCTCCGCGAGGCTGCCGGGCTCCGCCTGCGCGACGTAGGACCGTACGCGGGAGAGGAAAGCGCTCCGCAGCCGCCTGCGGCGCGGGCCGGCCAGTGACCAGTTGGCGGCCGAGCGCAGCGCGCCCAGCTGCGCGGTCAGGGCGGTGTCGTCGCGTGCTGCGTCACCCAGGACGACGCGCCGCACGATGCGCCACCAGGCCGCGTCGAACTCCTCCCACCGCAGTTGCCCGGACCGCTCGGCCCCCTCCAGCAGGAGCCCGGCTTCCTCGCGTACGACCGCGGTCAGCCGCCCGGCCGTCTCGTGCAGCGGCCGGGGGGTCTCCAGCACCTGCTCCACGAACTCCCGGCGCCGGGCCCGCTCCCCGCCGCCGGAGATGAGCACCCCGTGTGGCTGGAACTGCGCCAGCGAGCTCCGTTTCTCCAGCGTCGCCGGGCTGAAGGGCTCCGGCGTCTCCAGCAGGACCCGCCGCGCGTCCTCGGGGTCGAGCACCACCGCGTAGGCCCGGCCGCGCACCGTCAGCGGGAGCGGCCCCGGGCCGTACCGTTCGCGAAGGGCGCGCATCCGCTCGACGCCGCGCCGGTCCCAGCCGGTGCGCTCCACCAGCGACATCGCCCGCGGCCTGCGGACGATGACGCCGCCGGCCAGCACCGGCAGCAGTACGTCCCCCACCACACCCGCCGCCTCCCGGGCACCGAGTGCGGGCATGGTCCCGGCCCGGTCCGCCGTCCTGGCCGGGCTCGTTGCTGCCGGTTTCCGGGGCGCTTCCGTGCTGCTGCCGGTCGTCCGCATGCTCACTCCGCTCACTCCGCTCGGCCCGGAGATCTTCCGGCCGCGCTGTCGGGTGCGTCGTTCCAAGAGCGTCGCGGTACCCATAGGTAATGGGACGAAACGACGCGCTGAGGACGCCGTCTGCCGTCGTACTGGCCGGGTTGTGGCCGGTTCTCATCCAGACGGTCGACCCCCTGGAGAGTTGTGTCGGCGCGGGGGCCGCGCCAAGCAACCACTTACCCGCAGTCCGGCAACAACGGAAAGGGGCACCCCGTCCCCGGGAATCACATCAAGCCCGCGGCGCCACAACGGCTTTCCGCCCGGAGGCGACGCCCGTCGCCTCCGGACCCGTACCGGGTTCCATCGACCACGCACCAGCCAGCAGTTCCTCGACCAGTTCGTCCAGCTCCAGACGGCGCTCCACCCGCTGCAGGTCCGGGACCCGGGCCCGGGTACTGACCTGGCGGGGGGCCAGCAGGGAACAGCAGTCCTCGTCGGGCAGTACCGAGACCTCCGCGGTGCCCAGCGCCCGCGCCTCGTCGATGATCTCCTGCTTCTCCCAGCCCAGCAGCGGACGCAGCAGCGGCACCGAGGCCGCCTCGTCCACGGCCGCCATGTTGGCCACCGTCTGGCTGGCCACCTGCCCCAGACTGTCCCCGGTCACCAGCGACTCGGCGCCCAGCCGCTGGGCGAGCGCGCTCGCCGTCCGCGCCATCAGCCTGCGCTGGGCGACGACCTGGAGCCGCCCGGCCCCCACGATCGCGAGCTGCTTCTGGGCCTTGCCCAGCGGGACGACCCACAGGGCGCGGTCCGGCTGGAAGCGGTTGAGTTCGCGGGCGAGTGCGTACGCCTTGTAGACGGAGGAGGCGTTGGTGTACGGAGCGCCGGTGAAGTGCACGAAGTCGCAGGCCAGTCCGCGGCGCATGGCCCGGTAGGCGGCGACCGGCGAGTCGTAGCCGCCGGACAGCAGGGCCAGCGCCCGGCCGCTGGAGCCCACCGGCAGCCCGCCCCGGCCGGGCATCCGGCTCCAGGACAGATAGCTGGCGTGCCGGTCCACCTCCACCGCCAGTTCGACGTCCGGCGCGGTGAGATCGACCCGCGCCCCGGTCTCCAGCCGCACCCGCTCCCCGACGGCGACGGCCAGCTCGGAGGAGGTGAGCGGGAAGGACTTGTCCCGCCGCTTGGGCCGAACGGAGAAACTGAGCTCCCGGCCGCCGCGCTCCTCCCGCACCCGGCACAGGGCACGCACCGCGTGGGCGCCGATGTCCTCGACAGTGCTGGGGATGCGCACGGCAGGCTGCACCAGGCTGAACCCGATCACGCGGCCTGCGCAGGCGACCAGTTCCTCCAGCGGGGGTTCGCCGCCGACCAGCGTGACGCTGCGGCCCTTCTCGACCCACGTCCGGCCGGGGAGCGTGCGGAGCGCGTCCCGCAGGTTGTGGTGCAGCAGCTCCTCGAAGCGGGCGCGGTTGCGGCCGCGCAGAAAGACCTCGCCGTGCTTGAGCAGGACGCACTCGCGCACCTGCTCCGCCGCGGCCGGGCGCGGGCGCGCGTCGCCCTCGGCGCGCCCCCTGGGGAGGGGGCTGGGTCCTGAGTCGGTCACAGAACTCTCCTCCTGAGCACCAGGCTATGCGACCGGGCACCCGTCGTGGCCGCCCGTCCACCACTCCTCGCGGCAAGTAGCGGGACCGGGCGGACCGCACATAATCGACGGAACGTACGCACGGGCAACCGAAGGAGCAACACATGGCCGAGGTCGTCGAGCTGGCCCACTACCCCGTCAAGGGCTGCGCGGCCGTCACCACCACGAGCGCGGCCGTACAGCCCGCCGGGCTCACCCACGACCGCGCATTCATGGTGATCTCGCCGCAGGGCGTGGGGCGTACTCAGCGGCGGGACCCGAAGCTCGCCGCCATACGGCCCGAGGTGAGCGCGACGGGGCCGGACGGCGAGCGGCTGACGCTGCGCGCGCCCGGCGTCGAGGCGTTGCACGTCGACGTGGAGCTCGCGGGGGAGCGGCGGGAGGTGGACATGCTCGGCCGGCCGCTGCGCGGCATCGACCAGGGCGCGGACGCCGCCGAGTGGCTGACGGAAGTGCTCGGTGTCCCCAGCAGACTGGTGCGGGTTCCGCCGGAGAACGGCAGGGTGACCGACGGTCTCACCCCCGGCACCTCCGCCTACGCGGACAGCTCGGCCGTCCACCTCGTCTCCCGTGCCACCCTGGACGCCCTCAACGCCCGGCTCGCCGAACGGGGCGCGGCGCCGCTGCCGATGGCCCGGTTCCGCCCCAACATCGTGGTGGACGGCTGGGATGCGGAGCCGCACGCCGAGGACGGGGCGCGCCTGCTGCGGGCAGGCGACGCCGAACTGGGCTTCGCCAAGCTCGCGGTCCGCTGTGCCGTCACCCTGGTCGAGCCGGGCACCGGCAACAAGGCGGGCCCTGAACCGCTGCGCACCCTGGCCACCTACCGCCGCTCCCCGGCGGGCGGCGTCACCTTCGGGGCCAAGTTCTCCGTCGTGCGGCCCGGGGCGCTCGCGGTCGGCGACAAGGTGGACGTCACCACCTGGGCGGACCGCGAGCCTGCGTAGGCTTGCCCGTCCGATCTCGCTTGCCCGGCATGGGGGCAACCATCAGTGCCCGGCAGGGGGCAACCGTCAGCCGGCAGTCCCCTCACCGCTCCGCCGCCCCCCCGCGGGCAGCGATCCGTAGCAGGGCCCGTACATACCAGCCGTGCCGCGCGGGGCGAGCCACCTCACCCCCGCAGCCAAGCTCCGCGCGGTCCAGACTGTCCTCCAGACAGGCATCGTGCAGCGGGCCCCAGAACAGCCGCCAGCTGAAGCGGGCGGCGCCGCGCGCCCGCATGGCCAGCGTGTGCCGCAGCAGCGTGCGCCCGTCGTCGGCCGTGAGAACCGCGTACTCGTGGAAGCCGTCGAAGCCACGGGGAGCAGCGAAGGCGAAGCGCACCCAGGTGCCGGGAACGTACGCGACGACCTTGTAGCGCACCGGGCCGTGGCCGCCCGTGGCGCCTTCCCCCAGCGGGCGGTCGAACGCCATCGGAGGCCAGCCGTGCGGCCACAGCCGGTCGTCCTCGCCGGCCAGCGAGTCGAGCAGGGCGCCGACCCGGCCAGGCGGTGCGGACAGGCACCGTTCGTGCACGTTGCAGACGTCCATCGGACCTCCATGAGGATGCGCGGAGCAGGCTCCCACCGTTTTAGAGAGATCTCTCTAATAATCCGCAGGCTACCCTCCCGACCATGGCGAGGCCACCCCGATTCGATACCGACCAACTCCTCGACGCCGCCGTCCGGCTGGCCGCCGCAGCCGGCCCGGCAGGCGTGACCATGGCTGCCGTCGCCAAGGAGGCGGGCGCGCCGAGCGGCTCCCTCTACCACCGCTTCGCCGGACGGAACGCGCTGCTGGCCGAGGTGTGGCTGCGTACTGTCGAACGTTTCCAGGAGGGCTATCTCCGTGCTCTCTCGGCGCACGACGACATGCGGCAGGCAGCCTGCGCCGCCACCCGGCACGTGGTCGCCTGGTGCCGTGCCCATCCCGACGAGGCGGCGGTTCTGCTGTGCAGCCCTGGCGACTTCGGGCGCGCTGACTGGTCGGACGAACACCGCGCACGCGCCGACCGGGGCAACCGGCGGCTCTTCGCCGCGCTCGGCTCCCTGACCTCGGCGCTGGGCGCACACAGCGCCGAGGACGTCGAACGCCTCACCCTCGCCCTGATCGACCTTCCGCTCTCCCTCGTCCGCCGCCACCTGCGGGACGGCGGCACCCTCCCCGGCCACGCCGAGAACCTCGTCGAAGACTGCGCGGCAGCCCTCCTCGACACCCTGCCGGGACACCGCGCGTGAACCACCGGCGCGGGACCGGCGGCCATGGCAGGGAACGGCGGCCATGGCCGGAGGAAGAAGGCGGACCGGCCACGGGGTGCGCGACCATGGGGCCATGGCACCTCACTCACCGCAGGGCGACCGCGGACGGCGGGCCCTTCAGCTCACGCTCGGCACCCTCGCCGCGATCCCGTTCGCGTCCGGCACGGCCGGGATGCTCGCCGGGCCGTCGGCGCTGCCAGGACAGAGCGGCCAGGTCAGCGCGACCCTCGACAGCGAGTACCGCTTCGTCAACGCCTTCTGGCTGGCAGCGGCGCCGGTCATCTGGTCCTCGCTGCCCCGTGTGGAACAGCGTGGCACTGTGCTGCGCCTCGCGCTGGGCACCGTCTTCGCCGGGGGGATCGGGCGGGTGATCTCCTGGCGCCGGGCGGGCCGCCCGTACCCGACGATGGTCGCGGCGCTCGGCCTCGAACTCGTTGCCGTCCCCGGCCTGCTGGCCTGGCAGGCCGCGGTCGCCGGAGCGGCCCGCGCCCGACAGGTCCCGGAGGCACGAACGGCTGACCGCTGACCGGAAACGAGCCGAAGCCCCCGTCGGACGGCACATGTGCGGTCCGACAGGGGCTTCTTCGGCGGGATCAGGCGTTCGGTGGCTTGATCCACCCCTTCTCCACCAGCTGATCGCACACCTGCTTGGCCCGCCGGTCACTGGCCTTGTGCTGCTTCTTCACCTCCCTGATGCAGTCGGCGTACGGGAAGGGCGGCTTGGCGGCCCGCACCTGGGTGTGGGACGTGGCGGTGGCCTGCCCGGTCGCCAACAGCGCGCTGCTCAGCGCAACGGCCGCTGCCAGCGCGATGCTCTTGAGTGACAACACGTTCTCCTTTCCTCTCCGCGCTCCGGAACCTGATGTTCCGGATACGCACTGGCTCCAACGATCAAGCTGAGGATCGGCAACGAGACGCCACCCGGCCTGGCGCGCACGTTTCTCCGCTCGGCCGTCCGGCAACCCGGCCCCGGCTGCCGACGCCACGGACAAGGCGGCCGCGCGGGAAAAGGAGAACACCCGGGAGAAGAGCGTCCGGGAGAAGGAGAACATCTTCGTCCAGGGCATGGACGACGCCAACCGCACCACGCTGGAGGCGGTACCCGACGCGGCGCACTACAGCTTCCATCCGCTACTGGCCCCCGAAGAGCTGCAAGGGGACGGCATCTCGGTGCCCGAGCTGCTGGACCGGGCGCGCGGCGTCCTCGACTCCTTCGACGGCAGCATCGACGCCATCGTCGGCTACTGGGACTTCCCGGTCAGCACCATGGTCCCGCTACTGGCCGGGCAGTACGGCACGCGCAGCACCAGCCTGGACTCGGTGGTCAAGTGCGAGCACAAATGCTGGAGCAGGCTCGAGCAGCAGAAGGCCATCGACAGGTGCCGAGGTGCGGCCGCGTGGATCTGGTGGCCGCACGCCCCGAGCCGCCGGAGGGGGTGCGCTTCCCCATGTGGGTCAAGCCGGCGCTGTCCTACTCGTCGGAACTGGCCTACGGAGTGGCCGACCTGGAGGAGTTCCGCTCGGCCGTCGGCTGTCCCTGGCCACCTCGTACTGGCCGCTGGCCCGGCCGCCGCCCAGGCCCTCGCTGCTGAGCGTGTACGAGCACACCAGCACACTCACCCTGCCGGTGCGCAGCCCGCGGGAGGAGGGAGAGACACCGCGCGGGCCGTTCGGCGAACCGGAGGGCGCCCCACCGCTCACCACGACCACGCTCGGTACCCCCGCGACTTCCTGTGAGGGGGCGCCCCGCAGCGCGCAGAAAGGGGCAGCCCCTCCCCGGAAGCCCTCACACCCTCACGGGACCACCACAATCTTGCGGCCCTTGCCCTCCGCGAAGCGCCCCAGCGCCTCCGGGTAGGAGGCGAGCGGCATGCGGTCCGAGATGAACACCTCCGGATCGAGAATGCCGCCCGCGAACAGCTCGGCGGCCCGCTCATAGCTGTGCAGCACGGCCATGGACCCGGTGATGGTGATCTCCTGGTTGTAGATGCGGTACGGCTCGATCGTGGCCCGCGTCGCATAGTCGGAGACGCCGAACTGCAAGAAGGTGCCCGCCTTGGCGACCCGGCTCAGACCGTCCTGGATGGCGGCCGCGTTGCCCGTCGCATCGACCACCAGGTCCCACCCCTCGGGCCGGTCGAGCTCCTCCGCGGTGGCCGCGGCGCCGCTGCACCCCAGGCTGCGGGCGGTGGCCAGCCGGTCCGGGTTGAGGTCGAGCACGTCAACGCCGGCCGCACCCGTCCGCTTGGCCAGCTCCAGCATCATCAGCCCCATCGTCCCGGAGCCGTAGATCAGCACGTGGGAGCCGAGCTGGCTCTTGAGCACGTCGTAGCCGCGTACCGCGCAGGACAGCGGCTCGATGAGCGCGGCGTCCTGGGTGCGTACGTGCTCGGGCAGCCGTACGCAGTTGGCGACGGGCGCGACCGCGTACTCGGCGGCGCCGCCGGCGCGGGACACGCCGATCGCCGCCCACCGGTCGCACAGGTTGTTGTGGCCGCGGCGGCAGTAGCGGCACTCGTAGCAGTACAGCGACGGGTCGACGGCCACCTGGTCGCCCTCGGTGAGCTCGGTCACCTCGCTGCCCAGCGCCACCACCTCACCGGCGAACTCGTGTCCGGGGATCAGCGGCAGCGAGGGGGCGAACTCGCCCTGGAGTATGTGCAGATCGGTGCCGCACAGCCCGCAGGCCGACACCTTCACCACCACCTCGCGGGGCCCGGGGGCCGGGTCGGGAACCTCCGTCAGGGACACCGTGCCCACGGACTCGACGAGTGCGGCCTTCATTTGACAGCTCCTAGCGACAGGCCCTGGACCAGCTTGTCCTGGGCGGCGAACCCCGCGGCGAGCACCGGGAGGGAGATCACGAGAGAGGCGGCGCACACCTTGGCCAGGAAGAGCCCCTGGCTGGTGATGAAGGTGGTCAGGAAGACGGGCGCGGTCTGCGCCACGACCCCCGTCAGCACCCGCGCGAACAGCATCTCGTTCCACGAGAAGATGAAGCAGATCAGTGCGGTGGCGGCGATACCGGGTGCGGCGACCGGCGCCACGACCCGGGTGAGGACGGTGGGCAGCCGCGCCCCGTCCATCTGCGCGGCCTCGATCAGCGCGGTGGGCACCTCGGCGAGGAAGGACTGCATCATCCACACCGCGATCGGCAGGTTCATCGAGGTGTAGAGGAGGACCAGCAGCCAGATGTTGTCGAGGAACCCGGTGTTCTTCGCGAACAGGTAGATCGGCAACAGCCCGGCGACGATCGGCAGCATCTTCGTCGACAGGAAGAAGAACAGCACGTCGGTCCACTTGCGTACCGGCCGGATGGACAGCGCGTACGCGGCCGGCAGCGCCAGTACCAGCACCAGCAGGGTGGAGAAGACCGACGCCATCAGGGAGTTGGCCAGCGCGGGCCACGGCCCGGCGCCGCCGCCCGCGCCGAAGAACTCCCGGTAGCCGTCCAGCGTCAGCGGAGCGGCGAGCGAGGGCGGGTTGGTGGCGGCATCCGACTCCGAGTGGAGCGAGGTGAGCACCATCCACAGGATCGGCAGCACGAACAGCAGTCCGCACACCCAGGCCGCCAGGCCCAGCGCTGCGTTCTTCCTGCGGACACTTCTCGGCGCGGCGGCCGAAGGCTTCGGCGGCGCTGCGGACGGTGCCGCCTTCGGTGCGCCTGCGGTCAGGGCGCTCATGCGCGGACCTCCTCGCGGAACAGGGACGAGACCACCCGCAGCGCGAGGGTCGCGATGATCAGGGAGCCGATGACGACGAGGACGCCGGCGGCCGAGGCCACGCCGTACTCATGGCCCTGGTAGAAGGTCTGGTAGATGGTGTACGGCAGGTTGGCGGTGCCGAGACCGCCGGAGGTGATGGTGAAGACGGCGTCGAAGTTCTGCACGATGTAGATCGACCCCAGCAGCGCTCCGAGCTCCAGATAGCGGCGCAGATGCGGCAGCGTCAGATAGCGGAAGATCTGCCAGGCCCCCGCCCCGTCGATCCGCGCCGCCTCGATGGCGTCAGCGGGACGGCTCTGCAGTCCGGCGAGCAGGATCAGCATCATGAACGGCGTCCACTGCCAGATCAGCGCCACCTCAACGGCGGCCAGCGGCATGTCGGACACCCAGTCCGGCTGCGGCGCTCCATCGCCGAGCAGCCAGCTGAGCACCCCGTTGAGCAGTCCGTACTCGGGGTTGAAGAGCACGTGCTTCCACAGCAGCGCGGCGGCCACCGGCACCAGCAGGAACGGTGCGATCAGCAGTGTGCGCACCAGTCCGCGGCCGCGGAAGCTGCGGTCGAGCAGCAGGGCAAGACCCAGCCCGAGAACCAGGCTGGCCAGTACGACGACGGCGGTCAGCACCGCGGTCGTCAGCACCGAGTCGCGCAGCTCCGCGTCGCCGAGCACCTCCTGGTAGTTCTCGAAGCCGCCGAAGGAGCGCGCTTCGGGGTAGAGCGCGTTCCAGTCGAAGAACGAGACCACCAGCGTGGCCACGAACGGCAGCTGAGTGACGACGATCATGAAGACCAGCGCGGGCAGCAGCGGTGCGCGGGTGACCCAGCCCCGCAGCCGGTTCGACGGCCCTTTGGGTGCGGGAGCAGCCGCACGGGCTCTGGTGCCGCGCTCCTCGTCGTGCGCGCCCGGCGCCGGTGTGGTGGTGGGAGTGCTCATCGGCCTCGCCCCTCGTAGTCGTCGGAGACCTCCTGCGCCAGCTCCTGGGCCTTCTGGAGCGCCTTGTCCACCGACTGGCGGCCCGCGATGGCGGCGCTGATCTCGTGCGAGACCTTGGTGCCGAGGTCGGAGAATTCGGGGATGTCCACGAACTGGATGCCGATCGTGGGGCGCTGCTGCACGCCCGGGTTCCTGGGCTCGGCCTCGGTGATGGCCTTGCGGGTGACTTCGCCGAAGGCGCCGGCGGCCTTCTTGTACTCGGGCAGCTCGTATGTCGAGGCCCGCTTGCCCGCCGGGACGTTGGCCCAGCCGAACTCCTTGCCGACCAGCTTCTCGTACTCCTTGCTGGAGGCCCAGGAGATGAACTTCCACGCCTTGTCCGGATTGCGGCTCGCCTTCTGCAGGCCCCAGGCCCAGGAGTAGAGCCAGCCCGAGCTCTTGGTGCGGACGACCGGCGCGGGAACGTAGCCGATCTTCCCCTTGACCTTCGACTTCGCGGTCTCCAGGGAGCCGGCGCCCGCCGTCGCGTCATACCACATGGCGGTCTTGCCCTGGGTCATGTTGTTGAGGCACTCGGCGTAGCCGGACTGGGCCGCGCCGGCCTCGCCGTGCTTGCGCACCAGGTCGACGTAGAACTTGGTCGCCTTGCGGAACGCGGGGTCGTTCAGCCGTGCGTTCCAGTCCTTGTCGAACCAGGTGCCGCCGTAGGTGTTGACCACCGTCGTCAGCGGGGCGATCAGCTCGCCCCAGCCGGGCAGCCCGCGCAGGCAGATGCCCTTCATACCGCGCTCGGCGCTGTCCGCCTTCGCCGCCAGCTTCGCCACCTGCGGCCAGGTGGGGCGCTTGGGCATCTTCAGCCCCTCCTTCTCGAAGACGTCCTTGCGGTACATCAGGAAGGACGACTCTCCGTAGAAGGGCTGCGCGTAGACCTGGCCGTCCTCGCCGCTGAGCGATTCGCGCACCGGCGGCAGGATGTCCTGCTGGTCGAAGCCCTTGTCCTTGCGTGTGTACGGGGTCAGCGAGCGCAGCCAGCCGTTCTTGGCGAAGATCGGCGTCTCGTAGTTGCTGAGCGTCGCCACGTCGTACTGCCCGGCCTGGTTGGCGAAGTCCTGGCTGATCTTGTCGCGGACGTCGTTCTCCGGCAGCACCGTGAACTTGACCTTGATGCCGGTCTCTTTGGTGAAGTGCTTCGCCGTGAGCTTCTGCAGCTCCAGCATCTGCGGGTTGTTCACCATCAGGACGTTGATCGTGTCGCCGCCGGAGCCCAGAGCGCCCGCGCCGGCGCAGGCCGACAGCGCGCACAGCGCCCCCGCCGTGGCGGCGGCGGTGGCCGCCCTGACCGCCGCGGCCCGTCGTGGTCGGCTGCGTATCCGGCCCTGCGGACTGCTCTGACAGCGCATATGAACTCCTGGCGAATCGGGATATTACGGTCCTACGTGGGCGCGCGCCATGGCCGCCCGTGCCGAGTGGGTGGGGGAGCGGGTCAGGCCCTGATGACCTGCGGCCCGCGCAGTGCGTAGCGGTGTGCCTCCGGCGCCGGCAGGCCGGAGGAGGTGACCAGCGCCTCGAAGTCGCCCACCTCGGCGAAGCGGCAGAAGCTCACCGCGCCGAACTTGGTGTGCAGCCCCGCGAAGACCCGCCGCCGAGCGGCTCGCACCGCCTGCGCCTTGACCTCGCTGACTGCCGGATCAGGAGTGGTCAGCCCGTGCTCCCGGGAGATGCCGTTGGCGCCGACGAAGGCCAGATCGATCACGAAGCCGGCGAGCATCTTCGTCGTCCAGTGCTCGACCGTCGCCAGCGTTCCGCCCCGCACCCGCCCGCCGAGCAGCAGCACGGTGAACTCCCCGGCCGTCGCCAGCACGCTGGCCACCGGAAGTGATGCCGTCACCACGGTCAGCTGCCGGTCCCGCGGCAGCGCCTCGGCGATCAGCTGCGGGGTGAACCCCTCGTCGATGAAGACCGTCTCCGCGTCCCCGAGCAGCTCCACGGCCGCCGAGGCGATCCGCCGCTTCTCGGGCACATGCATGGTGGTGCGGTACGCGAGCGTCGTCTCGAACCCGGCGCTCTCCACCGGATAGGCGCCGCCGTGCGTCCGGCGCAGCAGCCCGTGCTGCTCCAGCACCCGCAGATCGCGGCGGACCGTCTCCTTGGCGACGCCCAGTTCCGCGGCCAGCTGAGCCACCTCGACGGAGCCCAGCCGCCGTGCGGTACCGACGATCTGCCGCTGTCGCTCCGCCGCGCTCATGGCTCCATTGCCTCTCTCCGTTCGGTCACGAGCATGCCCGTTCCTGCCCGTGTGGAGAGTTGTACCGGGCTCCGGCGTGCGCGGCCAGCCTTCCGGTCGAGAGGATCATGACTGCTTCTGCCCGTATCCCCGCCGCCGGGAAGCGCGTATGACCAGCTCTTACGGTCCCTCCCGCGGCAGCGGCCCGCCCGTTCCGGGCGCGTCTTCGCCCGTTCGGTGTCCGTTGCCGTCTTCGGACCGTACGGTCATGCGGCGGCCGGCCCCCGGCCCGCGGAGTGCGGGTTACCGTTCGGGCACGACACCAGCACGGCACCGAGAGCGGGGAAGGAGACCATGTGGACGACCTGACGCGACTGCCCGCAGGGCTGCCCGTGCCCGAGGACGACGGTGCGGCCGACCACCTGCCAGGTATGCGGCTGCCGCACCTGGAACTCCCGGAGACCGGAGGGCTGTTGGTCGCCCTGGACCGGCTCGGCCCCGGGCGCACCGTCCTCTACGTCTACCCCTTCACCGGCCGCCCGGACCGCGACCTGCCCAGCGGCTGGGACAGCATCCCCGGCGCACGCGGCTGCACCCCCGAAGCCTGCGGCTTCCGCGACCACCACGGGGAACTGCGCGCCGCGGGCGCCGCAGCCGTCTTCGGCGTGTCCAGCCAGGACAGCCCGTATCAACGCGAGGTCGTCGAGCGGCTGCGACTGCCCTTCGCGATGCTCTCCGACCCCGCGCTGACCCTCACCGGAGCCCTCGGCCTGCCCACTTTCACCGCCGGCGGGCGGACGTTCTACCGCCGCCTCACCCTGATCATCAGGGACGGCGCAATCGAGCACGTCTTCTACCCCGTCTTCCCTCCGGACCGGCACGCCGCACAAGTTCTCGACTGGCTACGGTCCGCACCCCGCTAGGTACCGCCCAACGGGGACGCCCGGTACCTCTGGACGAGTGAAAGATCGGCAAAGCAGAACGGATCGTCGGCCCGTATCGCATCTGACGGAGTTTGCTACCGCCCTGACGGGCTTTCCTCTGACCCCAACAGAGAGCCTTCGGGCTCGACGGTAAGGACTTGATTCAGATGCGTAAGACCAAGATCGCCACCTTCGGCGTCCTGACGGCGGCCGCTGTCGCCGTTCCGGCCGCACCCGCGCTCGCGCAGGAGGGGCAGTCAGCCGACACGCACACGCACACGGAGGCACCGCAGCGTCAGGGCTCGGCACCGAGCTCCACGCCCACCACCTACGAGGTGCGGTCCGGCGACACCCTCTCCGAGGTGGCGCGGAACCACGGCACCAACTGGCAGCAACTGGCCGAGCAGAACGAGCTCCCGGATCCCGACCGGATCTACCCCGGGCAGCGTCTGACCATCGGGGAGGCCGCACCCCAGCCCGCCCCGACGGACCCGGACAGCGCGGCCCCGCCCAGCGCCGAGCAGGAAACGGCACCGCAGGCGCAGGAACCGGCTCCCCAGCCACAGCAGGAGGCCGAGAGCCGCACCAAGGCCCAGGCCCCGAGCGCCTCCACGGCGGAGAGCGCCGCAAAGGCGGAGATCATCCGCCGGGAGTCCAGCGGCAACCCGAACGCACAGAACGGCAAGTACTACGGCCTGTTCCAGACGGACCAGCCCTGGGGCAGGGGAACGGTCGCCGAACAGCACGCCGGTGCCGAGCGCTACGTCAAGGAGCGGTACGGCTCCTGGGCGGCGGCACTCGCCTTCCACAACGCGCACGGCTGGTACTGACCGTCAACGCGGGACACCCACCCACGTCCCCGGTCCCGCTCC